>JAHJIN010000420.1 GCA_018823415.1 Chloroflexota bacterium
CCCAAGCACCCTCAGGCGGCCTTGTATCCCAGCGAGATCGTGACGCTGGCGTTCCTCTTTGCCCTCAAAGGTGTGGGCAATCGTGCATTCTACCGCTGGGTGCACCGGGATTGGCTGAAATTGTTCCCCCACCTACCCGAACGGACGCGGTTGTTTCGTTTGTTCAAGACGCACCAAGATTGGACTGCGCGTTTCCTGGCCGAGCCAACCGTCTTGGGAGTGATTGATACCTATGGCATTGAATTGATCCACCCGATCCGCGAGGGCCGCAGTCCCGCGCAAATCGGCCAGAAGGGTGTGTCCAACCATCGCTGGATTGTAGGTGGCAAACTGTGCCTGGTACTGAACCAATGGGGTCTGGTGGTGGCATGGGACTGTGACACGGCCAACGTCGCCGATAACACCTTCCAGCCCTTGATCCAACAGTTCGAAGAGACGATGATCATCTTTGGCGATACGGGCATGCACGCCCAGGCGGGCGATCCAGCCAACCTGCGGGTGTGTCGGCGCGGGGAATGGAACGACCGCATGCTGGTCGAAACCGTGTTGTCGATGTTGACCTTGATCAACCATTTCAAGAAAGTCATGCATCGCGTGTGGGCATATTTCCAGACGCGCTTGGCCTTCACCATGGCGCTATTCAACGTCTTGGTGCAGTGGTACGGTCTGCCTGTTGGTGAGGATGGTATCGTGCATCTCTCTATCGCCGAGTTTAGTCTGTGAACTAGCACCAAAGGTTTGTAGGTACAGCAGGCAACGTCTCTGCCGATACCATTCGGCACTACATCGAGATGCAGAGCCAAAGGGAGAGGGCCTGAGAGGTGTCTACTCAAACACTCACCTACGCCTGCAAGATCAAGAACCTCGACCGAGTGGCCGATGCCCTGGACCGGATGGGATTGGCGTGCTCCAAGCTGTGGAACGTCGCTCTCTACCATACTCGCCAGGTGTGGAGTGAGACGGGTGAGATCCCAAGCGCCTACGATACCCAAAAGGCGGTGCAGGATCACTACTGGTACAAGCGACTGCCGACCCACACCGCCCAGGCAGTCACCCAGGAGTTGTGGCAGGCATACAAGAGTTGGTTTGGCCACCGCCGGAACGGGAATCCGAAGGCCCGGCCACCCAGATACCGCAAGCGAAACGGGGAAGTGTCTCCTTCCACCATCACCTTCAAGCGTAGCGGGTTTCGTCTTGGGGGAACCGCGTTGCGCTTGTCCAGAGGCAAGACGGTAGCCGCCGAAACAGGAGAGCAGTTTCTGTTTCTGGAGTTGGCCATACCCCCGGAGGCGGACGCCTCCGATCCGCGCCAGGTCCGGTTGGTGCCGTGCAACGGCGGGTGGGAGGCACACCTGGTGTGCGAGGTGTCCGTAGCCACAGAGTTGCCTGGCGAGGGAGTAGCGAGCGTGGATGTGGGCATCATCAACCTGGCGACAGTGGCCTACTCCAATGGTACGACCGAACTGTATAGTGGGCGGGGACTCTTGGCGCAGGAGTACTACTTTGCCAAGGAGATCGCCAAATGCAAGCCGGCCGACTGGCGGCCTGGCAGTCGCAAGAAGGCGGCGTCTGAACGAGAGAGAAAGTTGCATCGCAAGAGGACGCAGAGGCGGCGGCAGTTCCTGCATGCCGCCACCCGGCACATCGTGAACACCTGCATTGAGAAAGGAATCGGCACCATCGTCCTGGGCGACCTGAAGGGCATCCGGCAACAGGCCAGCGGAGAGAGTCGCAACCACGGCAAGGTCGGCAACCTCAAGCTGCACGCCTGGCCGTTCGATACGTTCGTTCAAATGCTCACCTACAAAGCCAAACTGGCGGGCATCACAATTATTCGAGTGAGCGAACGGAACACCAGTCGAACGTGCAGTATCTGTGGTTATCTGAATGCCAACAGCCGTGTTCATCGTGGCCTCTACATTTGCTCTGAGTGTGGCGCCACTATCAACGCCGACGTCAACGGCGCCGTGAATATCCTACACAAGTATCTCCAAGGGCTCGAAAAGGCTTCGACTGTGAACTCGGCCAAACCGAGCACCGGAGTATCGGTTCGAGTGGGCGACTTGCCCACGGTCTGGCCCGAACCTTTGGTCAACCGCTACGATTGGGGAAAGCCCAATCCGTTTTGGCCGCGTGGCGGGGAGCGCCCCGGAGGCACAGCATGTCTCCAATAGGGGCCGCCAAGAACCCCATCCCTTCCAGGGGTGGGAGTGTCAGAGGCTCGTGTTCGAGAACGACCAGCTGAACGTGGGACATGCCTTTGCCCTATACCCCCCAATCGCTGACTGGCATAATCGCGCAGTTCTACCGGCGCGACATCAGCGACTCAGCCCGGCGCCCGGCCAGCACCAGGTTGACGTCGGGCTGGGCCAAGGCCAGCCCGGTGCCGCTCGCTGCGCCGGTGATGACGAATGTGGTCATGCGCGTTTCCCAAACTTGAGCCGGGTGACGACCACCGCCCAGCAGGCGACCAGCCAGATTCTCTCTGGCTCGTCCAGGGTCAGGCCATCTACCACGCCATCTTCTACCTGGTGCGCAACCCAACCCGCATCGCCGCCATATAGCGTCGCGGTGTCCTGACCGCGATCGTGTACGAATAGCCACTGTTCCCCGAATTCGTTTTCAAAGTACCCGATATACCGCCCCGGCTGCGCCGTGATCTGGGGCGGTTGCTCGCACCTCTCCACGCTGTGGTGATTCGGAATCTGCAATAGCACATTGTCGTCACTCATGGTCCTGTCCCTCCTATCGTGATCGTGTCAGCTAGTGTCCCACCTCGGCCTTGAGCCGGTGATAGTGCGCCCGGGGCGCCCAGTTCTGGTCAACGAGCGAGAACGCAGCCTGCTCACTGCCCGGCGCCAGCGGCGCATAGTTCAGGTTCCACCAAAACACCGCGCCCGCGCCATCGCCGCGCAGCAGCTTGACCGTGGCCGCCAGATAGTCGCCCAGGGCGTTCTCGGGGTTGTCTTGCGCGTACTCGTAGCCGGGGGCCGGGTCGCGGGTTGAGGCATAGCCGCATTCCGTGACCCACAGGGGCTTCTGGCCGGCGATGGCCTGCAGCTCGCGGTAGCGCAGCACGTAAAAGCTGGCGTGGCAGCCGTACATGGGGTTCTCCCCACAGCGGCTATTGACCGTGGCCTCCGGGGGATTGTTGAAGCCGCTCACGTGCACGCCCACGGCGTCACACGCGGCCAGGCCCCCGGCCGCCTTCACCTGTTGCAGGAACGCCACGTCATCCAGGGCCACGTAGGGGTCGTACACGCCAGTGGGCGTCAGCCCGGCGCTCACCACCACGATGCGGCGGTCCACGCCCTTGATGGCGGCATAGGCCCGCTTGAGCAGGGCGGCGTAGGCGACAGCGTTACAGGGCGCGCCCCACTCGGCGGCCAGGTTGGGCTCGTTGTAGACCTCGATAGCCTGGACCTGGCCCGGGCCCGGCTGCGCCGGATTGTTATAGCGGGCCGCCAGGGCCGCGCAAAAATCGGCATAGGCCCCTGGGTCGATGGCGTCGCCCTGGTAGGCCCAGCGGGGGGCCTTGGTCACGGACAGCAGCAACTTGAAGCCCCGCGCGCTGGCCTCGTGCACCGCGTCGTCCAGGAAGCGGAAATCGCGCTGCCCCTGAACCCCCTCAAAGTCCCGCCAGACCACCTGCTGGCCCAGCCAGATCACGCCCAACTCCTGGGCCAGATTCAAGGTGCGCTCCCGGTCAGCCGGCGTGATCAGCAGGTTGACGCGCACGCCGAGGCGGGTCGGCCCGCCGGCTGGGGCGCTGGTGGGCGGCGCCGTGGTCGGCGTAGGGTCCAGGACCCGGGTCGGGCCGCCAACCTGGCCCAGGGGCAGTGTGGCGGTGGGCAGCGGCG
>JAHJIN010000421.1 GCA_018823415.1 Chloroflexota bacterium
CGTAAAGCGCTCATGACTATTCCTCCTGTATGGTTGGGTGATGGTGATTACAATCCGATACAGAAAGTATAGCCGAGATCAAACTGAAATGGAAGACCGCGAGACGAGTTGGACCAATGTCCAGCGCGAAGCGCTTAGTTCAAGTCGAGGTATACGTTGGTAAATCATCAAAAAGGGGCCAAAATCGGGTTAACGCGGGCCATTAGCGCCCTCCAAATCCATCGCATAACGTCACGGACCGCGCGGCCTTGGTACCACCCAGCGGCCCCGGCCGCGAAGGCGCAACGCTGGCCGGGGGATCTTGTTCGGCCGGCGGGCGTCGAGGGCCATCCTGGTGATGCACCGCCCGGACGGCCGCGGCCCCGCAGCGTAATCCGCGGTGCTGGCCGCTGCCGTGGCAGCGACCACGACGCGCTTCAGTAGGGATTGACAAACTAGCCCCCAGGCTGTATCATGGTACTTGCAGGGACACCCGGTGGCAAAAATCGACGAACCCCTCTTCGAGCGCGAGCGCCCGGTCCTGCGCCCGGTGGCCGCCGGCACCACCAACAACGAGATCGCGGCCGGGCTGTGCATCACCCTGGGCACAGTCAAGAATCGCATCCCCAGCATCCTGGGCAAGCTGGCCGTGCGCGACCGCGCCCCGGCAGCGCTCAAGGCCCGAGAACTAGGCCTGGTATGACCGTCATACGGCCGAATGTGACCTGCACCACGACCTCTGGCACGTCACCGCCGGCACCACCCCTGCTATACTGGGACCGGAAGGTGAGCCAGGTCATTCGATCCGCCTGTTGTCAAGCGCCTGGTCCTGACCGGCAGTGCTGCCGTCATTCTGACCCTGGCCGCTGATTGGTGGCATTACTTCTGACATCATGTGATCGCATACCAGATAAGGAGGAGGAATCATGAAAAAGCGAGGTTACGAAGCACCATTGGCGCGGGACCTCTCCGCGCTCAACGTGAGCGGCCAGGAGCCGCTACACACCTGCTACGCCGGGTTGGTGGCTAACGAGCCGCCGGGCACCGACTGCGGGAACGGCGCGCTGGCTGTCGCATCCTGTAGTCCCACGGGCATGTTCTTTACGGGAACCACACCTTGCGCCGGGGGGGGAATCCCAAGCACCAACGAGTGTGCCACCGGGGGTAGCGCGATCGTCGCGTCGTGCACAAGCGGGAACACCAACTAGCACTACCAGCCAGGCAATGATGTAGGGGACTCCCGGGGTTTCACCGGCTCCGGGGGTCTTACTTTGCGTGGCAGCATCCAGGGAGGAGATTTCTAGCATGTTGGTGGTGTCCCATCGCCTGGCCGGGATCACGTTCCGCACCGAGTCTGACGTCTGGCTGCCGGGCCTGGCGGAAGGGCTGTTCGCGCGGTTCCGGGTCGCCGCCGACGCGTCAGATGACGGCGCGCCAGACGTGCGTCACCGGATTCACCGGGTGGCCCGGGAGGCCCTGACGCTGGATCCCCCCCCGGCAGAGGAACAGGAGCGGCTGCTCCACGGCGCGCACGTGGAGCCAGGAGGGTTGGACAGCCCACTGCTGCGCGCCCCGGCCGTGCGGGACTGGCTGCGCGAGGCCCTGGCCCAGCCGACTCTCGTAGGGTTCTCGCTCTATCCGCATTGGGTCATTGGGCGTGACTTTGCCGGGCGCGTGCTGGACTTTTTCTACCTGGAGGAAGCGGAGGCGGACCGCCAGGACGAGGAACCGGCCGGGCTGCAGATGGGAGAAGACGGGGAGCTGCTGCCAGACTTTCGGATCCGCCCGGTGGACCTGGATCTCCAGACGGCAGCGCCCCTGACGGCGGAGGAACGAGAACGCTTCAGCCAGGGGATCGGCTTTGCGCCGCCGGAGACGGTGGACCTGCCGCTCTTGCGCGCCCCGACCCTGCGGACCTGGCTGCACGCCTGTCTGGACCAGTCGCATCGGCTGGAAATCCAGCCCTTCTCGGACGGGGTGATGGTCTGGAACCAGAACCAGTCCACGCTCGACTTTGTCTACCGCCCGGAATTTGGCCGCACGGCCGAGGCTCGGGTGGCGGCCTACTATCGTCGCCTGTTTGCCACGTTCCTCCCGGCCTTCTCGGCCCAGTTGATCCACAGCAGCGGCGTGATCCGGGGCGATCGGGCGGCCCTTTTCCTGGCCAAAGACGAGGGCGGCAAGAGCACGGTGCTGCGGCACGCGCCCGAGGGGCACCTGCTGAACGACGACCAGGTCATCGTGCAGCGCGAAGGGGAGCATTTCGTGGCCCACGCCACCCCCCTGGGACGGCTGACCAGCGGTCCCGGCCAGGCCCAGCTGGGCGGCCTCTTTGTCCTGGAAAAAGCGCCCTCGTTCGAGTTGGAGCCGGTCCAGCCGGCCCCGTTGGTGCGGCAACTGTGGGACGAGCATCGGGTCTTTACGGCGGTGCTCCCCAAGCCCCTCAAGACCCGGGCCTTTGATTTCTTTTACGATCTGTGTCACCGGGTGCCGGCGTACCGGATGCGCTTCCCGAAGGACCACGTGGACTGGGATGCCATAGACGCGGCGATGACCTGATTGCGGATTGCGGACGAGTCCCCGAAGCGAAGCGGAATGGGATTGGGGGTTGCAAAAAGAGGATGGCCTCGAACGGTTGTGGCCGGCCGCGAGTGAGTGTGTGTATTCCGTCCTACAACGCGGCCCGGACCATCAGTGAAACGATCCAGAGCGTGCTGGACTCCACGTACGCGGACCTGGAGATCATCGTCAACGACGATGCTTCCACGGATGAGACGCCGGTGGTCGTGGCGGCGTGCTGCGATGCGGACGCGCGCGTGCGTCTGTACCGCAACGAGAGCAACGTGGGGCCGGCCCGGAACTGGAATCGGGCGTTGAAACGGGCCACGGGAGAGTTCGTGGGGCTGCTGAACCACGACGACCTGTATGGCCCGTTCTGGCTCGCCCGCGCCGTGCATGTGCTGGACAAGCACCCCCACATTGGCTGGGTCATGTCCGCCTACCGGGTGATTGACGGCGCGGGGCGCAGCGACCACGTGACCGTGCGGTTCCCGCAGACCGGCGAGGTGAGCCGCAGCGAGGCGTTCCGCCGC
>JAHJIN010000422.1 GCA_018823415.1 Chloroflexota bacterium
CCTTGAATCAGGCTCAAATCAGCGGTTCTACTTGATAATCTTGCCTCCTGGAAACCCTAACTGGGCTTCTAGACATTCTAACCTGCCCAACTCAAGGTTTTCTATCATATCGAATTGTCTGAACTTAGCGGAAACTATAGTTCCAAGCGATTGAGGCTATCGAGCCTTCAGATCTGCGACTATAGCAGCGAGTAGTATGAGCTTCGCCCACCACTTGCAACGTCAGACCATATGCGGTGGGTCAAGCCCAACTGCTCGCCGTAGGACAAGGTCCTTGCCAAAGGCAAGGCAGCAACTTGTCCTACGAGTGGACGGCCGGCCCACCCGGCGTACATTCGACCACGCAAAGAGGACACCATGACCCTGACCATCCGGCCCGTGCGTGACGACGACGTGGAGGCCCTGGTTGCCCTGTCGCTGCTGGCCTGGGAGCCGGTCTTTGCCTCATTCGAGCGCATCCTGGACCCCGCCATCTATCCCATCATCTACCCGGACTGGCATAAGAGCCAGCAAGAAGGGGTCGAAGCGGCCTGCCGTGACGAGGAAACCTTTGTCGGCGTGGCCGTGGTCGATGGCGTCGTGGTCGGCTTTGCGGCCTACAAGCTCCATCCCCAGGACCAGACCGGCGAAGTGGACCTGCTCGCCGTCCATCCCGATTATCAAAACCAGGGCGTCGGCACGGCGTTGAACGACTGGGCGCTCGACCAGATGCGTGCCAGTGGCATGAGGATGGCCGTGGTCGGCACCGGCGGCGACCCGTCTCACGCCCCGGCCCGGCGCTCGTACGAAAAGGCCGGGTACGTGGGCCTGCCTCTGGTTCGCTATTACAAGGACTTGTAGGCCCGGCTCGCAAACCGCAGGGATGGCCCACTTACGAACGACAGAAACAAAACTATGGAAGCCAAAGAATCATGGCAGGCAGAAAGAGAATAGTTTCAGCAATTCTCATGCTTGTGATCATGACCTGTTTGGCTGAGCTTTTCGTATGCGCCGGCATCAGGTCCACAAGAACCCATTTACCGGAGTTGGTTACGTCACCTCTGAATCCATCGGTAGCAAGGGACCTCTGTACCATTCTGGAAATCAGTCCTGATGATCCTCGTTGCAGCGACACTGCAAGCCCCTACGCTTTTCAGTTCTTTCCAGAAATCAGGGGGCGCTACTCGCCAAAAACGTCTCGCCAGATCGTGGATCAGGAAATCGGAGCGTACCTCGTGGATTGCACCACGGTTCACACTTTTTCAGATGGGGGGTATGTAGCTTGCTACTATGATTTCAGGGGAGATGGGGCATACAAAGTGGAGATCGACTACGCCTACTTGTATACCCTAGACAGGAATGTCAGTCGAGAGAGAGAGCTTGAAGATGTAGTATGGCAGGTGTGCACACACGCTATACGCGAAGAGTCGCCAGGCCACTGGAGAACAGGCGAGATCTGCAACAGATAGAAGAAAACCCATGAAGCCAAACCCGGAAAGCCCAAGCCAACAAGCCATCACTGACCTGACCGCCGCCATCGCCGCGCTGGAGGCGCAACGCGCCATCCTGGGCGACGCTGTGGTGGAGGCATCCATCGCCGCGCTCCGGGACAAGCTAGCGCGCCAGGAACTGGCGGCCCTGGAGCAAGAGGCCGCGCCGGCGCTGCGCGGCGAGCGCAAGCTCGTCACCGTGCTGTTTGCCGACATAGCCGGGTTTACCGCCCTGGCCGAGACGGCGGACCCGGAAACCGTGCGCGACCTGATGAACGCCTGCTTTGAGCGACTGGTGCCGGTCATCGAGCACTATGGCGGCGCCGTGGACAAGTTCATCGGCGATGGCGTGATGGCCCTGTTTGGCGCCCCGGTGGCCCACGAGAACGACCCGGAGCGGGCCTTGCGCGCGGCCCTGGTGATGCGGGATGCGCTGACTGCGTTCAACGCAGAGCGAGGCACTGATCTGGGCCTACACTTTGGCGTCAACACCGGCCTGGTCGTCGCCGGGGGCATTGGCACGCGGGGGCAGCAGCAATACTCGGTGATGGGCGACGCCGTGAACCTGGCCTCGCGGCTGGAAGATGCCTCGGCACGGGGCGAAATCCTGGTGGGACCGGACACGCAGCGCCTCATCGTCCCCCTGTTCGAGTTCGAGCCGCTGGAGCCGATCCAGGCCAAGGGCCGGGCCGAACCGGTGCAGATTTACCGGTTGCTGGGCCTCCAGGCCCGGCCCGGTCCCGTGCGCGGCCTGGCCGGCCTGGTCAGCCCCATGGTGGGCCGCGACGCCGAACTGACCGCCTTGTGCCGGGTCGCCCGTGACGCGCGGGCTGGGGCCGGGCGCGTCGCCCTCGTCGTCGGCGAGCCGGGGCTGGGCAAGAGCCGCCTCATCGCCGAGTGGCGTGCCGCTGCGGCCGAGGCCGTGGCCGTGACCGAGTCCGTGCGCTGGACCGAGGGGCGCTGCCTCTCCTACGGGCAAGACCTGGCCTACCATCTCCTCATCGACCTGCTGCGCAACATCGTCGGTGTGCCGGTCGCCGCCGGCGAGCCAGAGGCCCGGGCCGCGCTCTTGGCCCTCGTCCAAAATCTTCTGGGCGATAACGCGCCCGACGTGTATCCGTACCTGGCGCACCTCCTGGCGCTGGGCCTCGACGACGAGACCACGAGCCGGGTGCGTGCCCTCGACCCGCAGACGCTCCAGGCGCAATACCTGGTGGCCCTGCGCCGCCTGCTCCTGGCCCTGGCAGCCCGGCAGCCCTGCGTGCTGGTCTTTGAGGACATCCACTGGGCCGACCCGGCCTCTGTTGATTTGTCCATCAAGCTGCTGCCACTGGCAGCCGAAGCGCCGCTGCTCTTTTGCTTTGTGACCCGGCCCGAGCGCGACGTGCCCGGCTGGAAGCTGGTCACGGCCGCACGCGAGCAGGTGGGGGCCACCGAGCTGATCCTGCGCGCCCTTTCTCCGGACGACAGCCAGCAGCTCATCGCCAACCTGCTCGCCATCGAGGCGCTCCCGGCCCCCGTGCGCGCGCTCATCGCCAAAAAGGCCGAAGGGAATCCCTTTTTCGTCGAAGAGATCATTCGCATGCTCATCGACCAGGAAATCATTGTCCGGGAGGGCGGGCACTGGATCGCCCGGCGCGAAATCGACAGCGTCGAGATTCCTGACAACGTGCAGGGGCTGCTCCTGGCGCGTATCGACCGCCTGCCTGACGACGTCAAGCGCACCCTGCGGGTGGCGTCGGTAATCGGCCGGCAGTTTGCCGCCAGCGTGCTGGGCCAGGTACTGGAAAGGCAAGGTGTCCTGTGAGCCTGGATCGCCATCTCGACGTGTTGGAAGACCACGACCTCATCCGGCTGGCCCAGGACGAGCCGGAGCTGGAATACCTCTTTCGCCATGCCCTGGTGCAGGAGGCAGCCTACGACTCGCTGCTCCGGCAGGAGCGCCGGCAACTGCACCGGGCCGTGGGGCAGGTGCTGGAAGAGCTGTACCCGGCGCGCCGGGAAGAACTGGCGGCCACCCTGGCCCATCACTTTTTCCAGGCCGGCGACGATCAACAGGCCCTCAAGTATTTTGCCCTGGCCGGCGACGTGGCCTATCGCCAGTACGCCGTGGCCGAGGCGGCCACGCACTATGCGCGGGCGCTCGAGATTGCCCGGCGGCTGGGCGGCGAGCCCCCGCATACCTCGCTGCAACACCTGTACACGCACCTGGGCCAGGCCCTGGAGCTGAACGCTCGCTACGATCAGGCGCTGGACACCTATGCCGAGATGGAGGATCTGGCCCACGCGCGCGGCGACCGGGCGTTAGAGTTGGCCGCCGTCCTGGAACGCGCCCGGGTTCATTCGACGCCCAACCCGGCCCACGACCCGGACCAGGGGCGGGCGCTTGCCGCACGCGCCCTGGTTCTGGCCGGCCAATTGGGTGACCGTGCGGCCGAGGCCCGCATCCATTGGATCATCATGCTGAACTGGCCCACCAGTGACCTGGTCGAGTCACTGGCGCACGGCGAGCAGTCGTTGGCGTTGGCCCGGGAGCTAGACCTGCGCGAGCAACTGGCCTATACCTTGCAGGATATGCACCGGGTATGCGGCAACCTGGGGCAGACCGAGCGCGCGCACGAGTCGCTGGCCGAGGCCCGGGGCCTATGGCGCGAGCTCGGCAACCTGCCCATGTTGTCCGACTGTCTCAACAGCACGGCGGACATGCTATTTGCAGAGGGCGACTATGACCAGGCTCTCGCGTTCGCCACTGAGGCCCTTGAACTCAGCACGTCCATTGGCAACCAGTGGAATCTGTCGTTCGCCCAAGGGATAGCCAGCCGCGTGTACCGTGAGCGTGGGCTGATGGATCAGGCCTTTCAATCCATGCAGGAGTCCATCGCAGCGAGCGAGCGGGCTGGGTTGATGATCATGAACGGGCGCACCCGCCTGGACCTGGCCCTGACCTATGGTCTGATTGGCGCGGCGTCGGAGCGTGCGCGCCGGATCATCGACCAGGTGCACGCCGCGCTCGGCGAGATAGACGCCCTGTTCAACACCTACTATCGCGTGGTAGCCCTGGCCTTTTTGGCCCAGTTGGAGGTGCGCATTGGCAACCTGGATGCTGCCCAAGAGTCCCTCCGGCAACTGAAAGGGCACACGTCCTCGGCATCGCTGCAAGCGAGGGCCGAACTGACCCTGGCTCAGGGTGACCCCACCGGGGCCATCGCGTTCCTGGACCAGTTGATGAGCCGGGGGCAAGAGCAATACCGAACCAGCATCCTGGCCGATGCCTGGACCCTCAGGGGCCGCGCGCTGCTGGCTCAGGGCGACCTGGAGGCGGCCGAGCAAGCCCTGCATGAAGCCCTGGTCAGAAGCCGGACCCTGATGGCCCGGCACAAGCTCTGGCGCATTTTGCACGCGCTGAGCGATCTGGAATCCCGGCGTGGTGACCCGGCCGCTGCCGCTGACTATCGTCGTCAGGCGCAAGAGGTCGTCGAGTTCATCGCCAGGCACATCAGCGCGCCGGACCTGCGGGCGTCGTTCCTCGACATGCCCGAGGTGCGGGCCGTGCGCGAGTCATAGACCCCGCCCATTTCCTTCCTTTTTCTCCAACCCAATTCCACCACCTCTCCACCGGCCCTCCATCAAATCTCCATAGTCGTGTGCTATAATCCGCTCGAAATCGGCAAACAGGGAGGGTTTCCATGCGTTCACTATGGCGTACCAAACGACGACTGGTGCTGGTGGTCCTGGCGGTCATCGCGCTCCTGGTCGTGGGCGGCGGCTATGCAGCCTATCAGTACTATACGGACTCGCAAGCCGCGGCTGCGGCCGCCAAGGCGGCCACGACCATGCAAACGGCCACCGTGACCCGGGGCAACATCAGTATCACAGCCTCCGGCAGCGGCGATCTGCTGGCGGCCAAAGAGATAACGGTGGGTTTTTCCAGCGGCGGGACGATCATCGAGTTGGCGGTCCAGGTGGGCGACAAGGTAACGGCCGGCCAGGCGTTGGCCCGGCTGGACGACACCCCGGCCCAGGCCCAGGTGGCTCAATCCAAGATTGCCCTGGAGCTGACCGAGATCAGCCTGGCTGAGCTGACGGCAGAGCCCTCAACCGCCGAGTTGACCGTGGCCCGCCAGAACCTGCAAGCCGCGCAGTTGGCGCTGAGCGCGCTGCAAAAGGGAGGGTCGGCCGAGGACCAGGTCATCGCCTGGGCCGATCTGGAGTCAGCACGCATCGCCCTGCAGTCGGCCCAGGCGGCCTATGACCGGATCGCCTACAAGCCCAACGCCGCCGGCTCGTCAGAAGCCGGCGCCTTGCAGACGGCCACGCTGGCCTATCAAAAGGCCGAAGCCTCTTACAAGCAAAAGGTGGGCGTGGACGCGCAGCAGGTGGCCTCGGCCCGGGCTCAGTTGGCCCAGGCCCAGATTACCCTGGCCAACCTGGAAGACGGCCCCACGGCAAACGAGTTGCGCAAGGCCCAGTTGGACGTGGAAAAGGCCCGCATTGCCCTGACGCTGGATGAAAAGTCACTGGCCGAAACGACGCTGACCGCGCCGGTGGGCGGGACGGTGACCGCGATCAGTGCCGACGAGGGCGAGGCGGTCGGCTCAGGCGCCCTCATTACCCTGGCCGACGTGGACGCGCCGGTGGTGCGGTTCTGGGTGGAAGAATCGGACCTGGCGAACGTGGCCGTGGGCTACCCGGTGCAGATCACTTTTGAGGCCCTGCCGGATTATACCTTCAAGGGCCAGATTACCAGCATAGAGCCAATGCTGGTGACGGTGAACAATACCCAGGCCCTCCAGGTATGGGCCAGCATCGACCTGACCGAACAGCCGGCCAAGCTCCGCCCCGGCCTGACCGCCAGCGTCGAGATCGTGGCCGGCGAGGCCAACAACGTGCTCACCGTGCCAGTACTCGCCTTGCGGGAGACCTCCCCGGGCCAATACGCCGTCTTTGTCGTCCAGTCCGACGGCACGCTGGAAATGCGCCCGGTGGAAGTGGGACTGAAGGACGCGGTTAATGCGGAGATTCGCTCGGGCCTGCAAGAAGGCGAGGTCGTCCGCACCAGCACCACGACCCGGTCATCGTCTTCTTCCACCACCACCGGGTTCGGTGGGCAAGGCGGACCGCCGCCGGAAATGTTCTTTGGAGGCCGATAATGACGGAACAGCTCCACGCGAACAACGGCAAACTGATCGACATCCAGAACCTGACCAAGGTCTACGGCATGGCCGACGTGGCGGTGCACGCCCTGCGCGGAGTGGACTTGCAGGTGAAACGCGGCGAGTTCATCGCCATCATGGGGCCATCTGGCTCTGGCAAGTCCACGCTGATGAACATCCTGGGTTGCCTGGACCGGCCCACTGCCGGCGCCTATGTGCTGGACGGCGAGGACGTGAGCCAGTTGGGCAAGAACGACCTGGCCGGGGTCCGCAACCGCAAGATCGGGTTCATCTTTCAGTCGTACAACCTGCTGCCCCGGCTGAGCGCGCTCAAGAACGTGATCCTGCCGTTGATGTACAATGGCGAGGACCACCTGACCGACGAGGAACGTCGCGAGCGCGCCGTCGCCGCTCTGGAATCTGTGGGGCTGAGCGAGCGGATGCATCACCGACCCAACGAGCTATCCGGCGGCCAGCAGCAGCGCGTGGCGGTGGCCCGGGCGTTGGTGAACCGGCCGGCCATCATCCTGGCCGACGAGCCCACCGGCAACCTGGACACTCGGGCCGGCGTCGAGATCATGGAGTTGTTAAAAGGGTTGCACGATCAAGGGTCCACCATCGTGATGGTGACACACGACCAGGATTGCGCCGTCTATGCGGAGCGCATCGTCCATCTTTTGGACGGGCTCATTGCCTCCGACGAGTTGAATGGGCACCAGTCCCCAGCCCACCCGGTGGGTGATATGGAAACCGCAGCGGTTGCGGATGCAAGCAGCGAATGGGACGGAGGTGCCCAATGAGTCTCTGGCAAACCGTAAAAGTCGCCTGGGAAGGCGTGACGCTGAACAAGGTCCGGTCATTCCTGACAATGCTGGGCGTGATCATCGGCGTGGCGGCGGTCATCATCATGTTGGCCGTGAGCGCCGGCGCCGAGGCTGACATTGCCGACCAGATCAATGCCCTGGGGGCGAATCTGATCATGATCTCGCCGCAGTTCAGCCAGGCCGGCTTCCGCGCGGGCGGTATGGGTGGCTTACCCTACGAGGACATCGAGGCCATTGCCCAGAACGTGTCCGGCATCAACGGTGTCTCGGCCGAGCAAGATACGACGCAGAATGTGAGTGGGAACGGCACCGCGCTGGAGAGCATCTCCATCGTGGGCACCACGCCCGACTTTCCCGCCGTGCGCGAGTTCACTCTGGGGACCGGGCGCTTTCTCATCCTCGACGACATGGACCGCAAGAGCAAGGTGGCGGTGCTGGGCTATGGCATTGCCCAGGACCTGTTTGGCGATGCCAATCCCATCGGCCAACAGGTCAAGATCGGCACCTATTCCTTTGCCGTCGTCGGTGTGATGGCCCAACAGGGCGTGATGGGTAATACCGACTATGATGCGCGGGTCTATATCCCCATCACCGTGGTGTTCCAAAAGTTCAACCGCGCCCGGTTCGGCGACATGGTACGCTCCATCTCGGTCTCGGCCCAGAACCGGGGTGACATGCAACACGTCATGGACCAGATCACGACCCTGCTGGTCCAACGCCACAACGTGGACCCGCTGACGCCGGACTTTCGGATGATCACCCAGGACACCATCATCAACGCCCAGGCCTCCACCACAGAGACCTTTCGTAACCTGCTGGCCTGGGTGGCCGGGGTCTCGCTGATCGTGGGCGGCATCGGCATCATGAACATCATGCTGGTAAGCGTCACCGAGCGCACGAGAGAGATCGGCTTGCGGCAGGCGTTGGGTGCCCGCCCGCGTGATGTGCAGCTCCAGTTCCTGGTAGAGGCGCTGATGCTGAGCCTGGTGGGGGGACTGATCGGCGCTACCGCCGGGATCGGCGGCTCCTACCTCTTTAACATCCTGGGAACCATGCGGGCCGAACTGGTGCCGCTGTCCATCCCGCTGGCCTTTCTTGCGGCGGCAGCCGTGGGAGTCTTTTTCGGCTACTACCCGGCCACCCAGGCGGCGCAGTTGGACCCGATTGAGGCGCTGCGGCGCGAGTAAGGGATGTTTTGCAAGTCAAAGGTTGGTGTTTTTCCTGCTGACCACCGACCGTCGACGGCCGACCGCCAATACCTTTCAGCGGTCGGCGGTCCGCTGTCAGCGGTCAGGGTTACGATATTGAAACGGAGACCGTGATGAAGACAAGATATGTTGGACTACTGATCGTGCTATTGCTGTCCGTACTGTTGGCCGGATGTGATGTGAGAACGACAGCCAGCCCAACACCAGCCGTCGCCGGCAGTGATTGGGGTTATACCAGCGCCTATCTACAGACATCGTACCCGGAGGCATTGCCGGTGGTGAGTCAACTCACCCTGGGCACGCTCAAGCTGGAGGGAACCGGGGACACCGTGACGCCGGCCCAGGCCCAGGCGCTGCTGCCGCTCTGGCAGTCGCTCCAGGGCAACGCGCTGCGTGACAACGCCGAGCGCAGCGCGGTCCTGGCGGCCATCGAGAAGGGCATGACCCCGGCCCAGTTGCAGGCCATCGCGGCCCTGCAGCTCACCCAGACCGATCTGCGTAGCTGGATGGAGAGCCAGGGATTGAGCTTTGGCCCGCCCGGCGGCACCCCGGAACCGGGGGCATCTACCGACGCCCGCGCTACCGCACAGGCCCAGTTTGGCACCATGACCGAGGCCGAGCGCGAGGCCATGCGGGCGACGGCCCAGGCCGGCGGCGGATTTGCCGGCGGCGGGCAGCGCGGCGGACAGGGCAGCGGTCAGTGGACCGGCGGCGGCCGGCCCAACGCCGGCGGGGGCGTGTTTGGTCCCATGCTGGATCCGCTGATCGAACTGCTGACCCAGCGGGCGGCAGAATAGCCACTGTAGTTTGCCGTCAGCGGTCGGCTGTCGGCGGTCAGAGCTTTGAACGGAGGCATTGGTGAAAACGATATATGCTGGATTACTGATCTGGCTATTGCTGGCCCTATTGCTGGCCGGGTGCGATGTGAGTGTGCCGGTTTCCACATCCGCGGCGGCGGATACCAACGGGGACTATGTCAGCGCGTATCTGAGCACCTCGTACCCGGAAGCCTTGTCGGTCATGAACCAGCTCGTGCTGGGCTCGCTCGAGCTGGAAGGGACGGCGGACGCCGTGACCGCGGCCCAGGCCCAGGCCCTGCTCCCGCTCTGGCAGGCATTTCAGGGTAGCGCGCTGCGTGACAACGCCGAGAGGAACGCCGCCCTGGCGGCCATCGAAAAGGCCATGACCCCGGCGCAGTTGCAGGCCATCGCAGTCATGCAACTCACCGGGACCGATCTGCAAACCTGGGCGCAGGAACAGGGCGTCAGCTTTGGCGCACCGGGCGGCGGACAGGGAACGGGACCATCCACCGACGCGCAGGCTACGGCGCAGGCCCGTTTCGGCAACATGACCGAGGCCGAGCGCGCGGCCATGCGGGCCACCGCCCAGGCCGGCGGCGGATTCAGCGGCGGTCAGAGGACCGGCGGTCAGGGTGCCGGGGGAACCCGGACCGGTAGCAGCAGCGCCGGGACCAGCAATGCGCTGTTGAACCCGCTCCTGGCCCTGCTGACCCAACGGGCCGGCGTATCCGTCAATGCCACCCGCACCATCGCAGCCACCCCAACGCCGGCCCAGTCGCCAGCGACGCCGACCCCTACGGATACGCCTGCACTGACCAGTGAGCCGACGCCGACGGTTACCCCGGCGCCCACCCGGTCGAGCCAGGGCTCGGTCGTCACGTCGACCAAGGCTTCGTCTGCCACTTCCAACTCGCCGACCGGCAAGCTGGTGATCCGGGATGAGGCGGGCGTCATCTATGTGGTGAATGTCGATGGGTCCGGCCTGCACGCCATCACCAGTGGCATTGACCCTTCGTGGTCGCCAGACGGCCAGCGGATCGCCTATGTGCGCTGGTCGGAACCGTGGGGACTGTTCACCATCAACGCGGATGGGTCCGGCGAGCGGCAACTCGTCGCGGACAAGGACCTGCGCCAGCCGGATTGGTCTCCCAATGGCGACGTGATCGCCGTGGTCAAGGGACGCTTGGAGACCGTCAAGAGTCACCGGTTCGGGCCACGCGGCATCAACAGCCAGCCGCCCCCGCCCGGTGGCGGCGGTGAAAGACAAGAGTGGGTAGGCGTGCTCAAGGGCGTGAACCCGGACACCGGGGCGTACTATGACGGCGACTATCCGGCCGACAAGTACATCGAGTCGCCGTCCTGGGCGCCCGACAGCATCCATCTGGCCTTTGAAGGCAAGTACGGCCTGAGCACCACGGCCAAGGGCGAGGATCCGTTCCTGCTGACGCCGGCTTTGCAAGATTTGGGCTATTCCACGCCAGCCTGGTCGCCCGCCGGCGACCGCATCGCCTACACGCGCGAGATGCACGGCTACTGGGAGATCTGGAGCATGGCGACGGATGGCTCGGACCGGCGGTCAATGACGGTAGTGAGCACCGGTGGCGGCGCGTCGGCGTATAACAACGTGTGCCCGGCCTGGTCCCCGGATGGGCAGTACATCGCCTTTCTCACGGACCGCAGCGGCGAGTGGGAGGTATGGGTCATGGCCGTTCCGGACGGAACGGGCGCCGATGGGACCGACCAGCACAAGCTTTTTGACCTGCCGATGGCCCTGACCTACGGGTTCAACGGTGACCGGATGCTGGACTGGGGCCGGTAGCGCGGTGCAGCGCCGGCACGAACGCAACGCCAAGGTATTGTATGTGCTGATTCTGCTGGCAGTTGCTTATGCCGGTTTGCTCCTGCAACTGCGCACGTTGACCGGCATCCCGATGCTGGACGGCAGCATCGGGGTGGCCCTCGGGCTTTACATCTGCTCGCACCCGGCGGCCAATGCTATCAAGATGTGGTTCTTTGAGCGCGATGCCCTGCGCCAGATTTCCGAGTGGTCCCTGGTCCGCTGGCTGGTGCTGAACTTGTTGGTGCTGCTAGCCGGGTGGCTGGTTGTTTTCGTCGGGCTCACACGGCTGATGGGCAAAGCGGCGTGAATAGAGGAAACACCGTGGAACATAAGCGTTCGAGTTGTCTATCCCTGAGCCTGGTCGTCGTGCTGAGCCTGGTGGCCGGCAGTTGCGCCGGTAGTGGCTTTGGCGCGTTGGCGACGCTGGCTGTGTTCCAACTCTATCCAGGTCCTACGGTCTCGGCCGCGCCAACGGCCTGGCCGACCTCGATTGCCGTGCAGACCCCGACCACAACCGGGACTGTCACCCTGTCCGAGGATTCGGCCACCGTGGAGGTGGTGGCCCGGGTATCGCCAGCCGTGGTTACGGTGGTCAACACCCTGCCACCGCAGCGTAGCTTTCGTGGCCGGGTCATCCAGCAGCCGGAAGCCATTGGCTCCGGGGTCATCATCGACCCCGCCGGGTACATTGTCACCAACAACCACGTAGTGGAAAACGCCCAGGACCTGAGCGTGATCCTGCAGGATGGCACCAAGCTGCCGGCCCGGCCGGTGGGCACGGACCTGTACACGGACCTGGCGGTCATCAAGGTAGACCAGACCAGGCTGCCCGCCGCGCCACTGGGCGACTCGGGCGTGCTGCGGCCCGGCGAGCACGTGGTGGCTATCGGCAGTGCTCTGGGTGACTTTCGCAACACCGTCACCACCGGCGTGGTCAGCGCTCTGGGCCGGGACCTGGACACCGGCGATGGCTACCAACTGGAGGGCCTCATCCAGACTGACGCGGCCATCAACCACGGGAACTCGGGCGGGCCGCTGCTGAACCTGCAAGGTCAGGTCATCGGCATCAATACGGCCATCATCCGAGGCGGCACCAATGTTGCCGAGGGCCTGGGATTCGCCATCCCCAGCAACGCGGTGCGCCTGGTCGCGCCGCAGCTCATCGAGAAGGGCTATGTAACCCGGCCCTACCTGGACATCGGGCACCGGTCTATCACCCCGCAACTCGCCAGCTATTACGACCTGCCGGTGCAGTGGGGCGAGTTGGTCACCGATGTGCCCGCCGGCACGAGCGCCGCCCAGGCCGGCCTCCAGCTGGGCGACATCATCGTCGCCCTGGACAGCCAGTCCATCGACGAAACGCACCCCTTCATCAACCTTCTCCTGCGCTACCAACCCGGCGATACGGTGCAGCTTACTATCGACCGTGACGGCCAGACGCAGCCGCTCCCCGTCACCCTGGGCGAGCAGCCCAGATAACCCTTGCGGCGCGCGGGTGGGTGACGGCTTGGCTTGCGAGCGACTGACCCGGGTCAGTCGCTCATTCTTTTGCCACCTTGACGACCGGGGCAATTCCTGGTATCCTGATACCAGACAAGGAAATCGTTATCCTCCCCCAGGTTAAGGCGAAGCGCAGGTTCGCACACCTGCGGGAGGGTTACTCGGGATCATCAAGGATAAAACCACATGGACCTGACAGAGCGATTGGAACAACTGGCTCGATTGGAGGATGGTCAGCGCCGGCTTTCGCTGGCCGACGCCCTGGCGCTGGCCCGGGAGGCCGGGCTCACGCTGCACGATGTCGAGGTGGCGGCGGTAGAGGCGCACGTGCTCCCGGCCCGCTATGCTCGCAACCTGGGCACAGTGGGCTGGGACGGGCAACAGTGCCTGCTGCAAGCCACCGTGGGCGTGGTGGGCTGCGGTGGACTGGGCGGCTGGGTCATCGAGGGGTTGGCCCGGATGGGCGTGGGCTATCTGATTGTCATCGACTGTGATGCATTCGAGGAGAACAATCTGAACCGGCAATTGCTGTGCACAGAGGCCACCCTGGGACAGCCCAAGGTGCTGGCGGCGCAGGAGAGGGTAGGCCGGGTCAATCAGTCCGTCACGGTGACCGCTCACCACGTCCGAGCCACTGCCGAGAACCTGCCGACCCTGCTGGCCGGCGCGCAAGTGGTGGTCGATGCGCTGGACACCATTCCCATGCGCCTGGCGCTCCAGGATGCAGCAGCGGCACTCGGCATTCCCATGGTACACGGGGCCATTGCCGGGTACGTGGGCCAGGTGACGACGATATTCCCCGGCGACATCGGCCTGCGGGCGCTGTATGGCACCGGCGACGTGCCGGAGCGAGGCATCGAAACACAATGGGGCAACCCGGCCGCCACGCCCATGATGGTGGCCGCCTGGCAAGTGCAAGAGGTCGTCAAGGTGCTGACCGGGCGCGGCGAGCCGCTGCGGAACCGGCTCTTGTACCTGGACGCGGAGGCCGGCCACGCAGAGGTGTTTAGCCTGGCGTAGGCCCTTGTAAGGGTTATCCAGCAACCGCCAGCCGCTCGCCGCACTGGGGGCATTGGGACGTGCCAGCCGCCAGCAGGCGTTGGCACGATGGACAGCGCACCGGCTGCGCGTCGCCCAGGGGCGCGCCACAGTTCTCGCAGCGGCCCTCGCCAATGGCGTTGCCCGAGCGGCAATAGGGGCACGTCACCGAGGTCGGCTCGGGCAGCAGCGCCGGCCGCGACCCCACGGTCTTGGCATACTGGTCGATGGCCTGCCACACCTCCTGGGGCAGGTTCAGGTCCTGCACGTTCCGGGCAACGTCGTCCACCTCGCGGACCAGCGACCAGGGGTTGAGCAGCGCGCCGATGCCGGTCTGCACCAGGTCGGCGGCAATGTCCAGCCATTGCGGGTCGCCCATGCTCACGTGTACCCCTTCCGGTGTGGGGGTGATGGTCACGCTCACCGCCGTGTCCGGCTCGCCGCGCATCCGGCGGTTGGTGCTGATCTGCACCACGGCCTGCGTGCCGCGCCCGGATTTGGCCGCGCGATAGTCGCCCCGATTAAACTGGTTCACCAGGGCCTCGGCCAGGTCCCCCGGCGTGACGTTGCCGCGATATTTGCGCTCGCTCATGGGTGTTCCCTCACTCGTGTTTTTGGCAGAGTAAGTGTAGCACAATCGAGTTGCCCTGTAAAGCGCCGGCTTGTCGTTTGCGCGCCAATGGCTTCGATAGGCGTCAGCGCATCCCGCTTGCGACCGAAGATAGCCCTCACCAATCAAGCCATTGCTTGGACTCGTTCGTATCGGTCAACTGCGTGACCTGCCCGGTCTCCACCGACACCATGTATACCTGTGGGTCTCTTTGATCCGGTCCTTCCAACTTGCCAATGCCAGCGATATAGCTGCCATCGGGGGACCACTTACGGGTCCGCACTCACCGGCCCGGCGGCGGGTCAAATATCTGGCCCCATAGTACAGTAATGCGGTGCTGGTGTCAAGTTTTTGCCCGGTGCAGGCCTGGTCCGTGGGCATTGCTCCAGGTTTATCAACGCCGCCAGATGTGCTATAATCATGATACAGGTGACGTGTCACGCCAGGAGGTGAGTATGAGCTGGGATTTCATGACGGCCACGCGCATCGTCTACGGCCTGGATAGCCTGAAGCGGCTGGGGCAGGAAACGGCTCGTCTCGGCCGGCACGCGCTGCTGATGACCGGCCAGGGTTCGGCGCGCCGCAGCGGGGCGCTGGACCAGGCCACGGCGATCCTGGACGCCGCCGGCGTGACTGTGACGCTATACGAAGGCGTGGAGCCGGACCCCACCTTTGCCACGGTGAACGGCGCCGCCGAGTTGGCCCGGCGCGAGGATTGCGACATGGTGGTGGGGCTGGGGGGCGGCAGCGCCATGGACGCGGCCAAGGCTGTGGCCGGCATCGCCCGCTGGCCCTATCCGGTGGACGATTACTATGACACCGACCGCATGCTGCCCGGCAAGGGGCTGCCCTTTGTAGCCGTGCCCACCACCGCCGGCACCGGGGCCGAGGTCACGAAAAACGCGGTCCTGTCGGACCCGGTCCGTGCCCTCAAACAAAGCCTGCGCGGCGACTATCTCCTGGCCGACGTAGCCCTGGTGGACCCGGCTCTCACCGTCTCCATGTCGCCCGAGGTCACGGCTGCCACCGGCGGCGACGCCCTGACCCAGGCCATCGAATCCTACGTGAGCAAGAACGCCAGCCCCCTGACGGACGCCCTGGCCACTCAAGCGATCCAGCTCATCGGCCGGCACCTCAAACGGGCCTACCAGGACGGCGCCGACATAAAAGCCCGGACCGCCGTGTCGTTGGGGAGCCTGCTGGCCGGCATGGCCCTCACCAACGCCCGTCTGGGCGCGGTCCATGGCCTGGCCCATCCCCTGGGCGTGCGTTTTGGCTTGTCTCATGGCCTGGTCTGCGCCCTGCTCCTGCCCTACGAGATGGCCTACAACCTGCGCGGCGAATATCCCCTGGCCGAGGTGACGCGCCGCAAATACGCCCACGTGGCCGAACTCATGGGGCTGGATGTAACTGGCTGTCCCGACATCATGGCTGCCGAGCGCGCTACCGACTATATATTCAAGCTCAACCGCGAGCTGGACCTGGATCGGCGCCTGAGCGAATTTGGCGTCACCGAGGCCGACCTGCCCACGCTGGCTGCCGAAAGTCTGCCTTCCGGCAGTCTCAAGGCCAACCCCCGGCCGCTCACCCAGGAAGAGCTGGAAGAACTGCTGCATCGGGCGCTATAACGGCCCCGGGCCACCGGCCTTGGCCCCTCGCCGGGACTAGACATCCGGCCTGGATATTGTTATAATGTAAGCGAGAACACAGACAAAGGAGGTTGAAATGCCCAAGTTTCTGCACGAGATTCCGTTATTCGCGGGGCTGAGCGAGGACGAGCTCGAGTTGGTGGAGCAGGTGGGCCAGGCGGAGCGTTATTCCGTGGGTTATGTGATCTTTGATGAACACAGCCCGGGGGAGGCCATGTACGTGATCCAACGCGGGCAGGTGGACATCCAGATGACGCCACCCCATGGCAGCGACGCAACCGACGAGCCGCGGACCATTGCTTCCCTGGAAGCCGGAGACGTGTTTGGCGAAGTGGCGCTGGTGGACCAGGGCTTGCGCACTGCCCGGGCCTTGTGCGCCAAACCTACCTTGTTGCTGGTCTTTGGTCGCAAGGACGTGCTACGCCTGGCCCAAGATCACCCGCACATTGGCTACGTGCTTATGCGCAACGTGGCCGAGGCACTGGCCTTTAAACTGCGCAGCACCGACCTGACCCTGGGCTATGCCCTGGCTCTGGAACGGCAGGTAGAAGAATACTAGATCACCGTGCCCAGCGACAGTCGGTCGCAACCGGTCCCTATCTCGCCCGAGATAGGGACCGGTCTTTAAGGACCGGCGGCCAGTCACTCGATAAAGATCTCGACGCGTTCGTTGTCTTCGGTGTCTTCGACCTCGACGATTCGGCCGGCCGCACCGCTCTGGATGGCCTCGGCCAGCTCGGTCATGTCCAGGTCTTCCATTTCCGGGGCAAAGCGGGCGCCCAGCTTCATGGCTACGCTCGCCAGGCTCAAGGGAATGTTGACGTTGACCTTGACTCGCTGGCTGGACATATCAGTTACGCGCACGCGTAGCCAGCGCGCGCCGGTGGGCGATGCCACGCCGGCCGTGCGCTTTTTCTCCGGTTCTTCCAGTGCTGCCAGCAACCGGGCCCCTTCGGCCGCCGAGATCTGGCCGTCCTCGATCATTTTCAGGATTTGCAAACGTTCTTCTTTCAGGCTCATTTTCTCACCTCCGTGTCGCGTCGGTTTAGCCAATCACCACTTCTACTTTATCTCCCTCGTCATCCACCTGGACGACCATGCGTTCGCCGCGTTTCCAGTCTTTTTGCAGCGTCTCGAGGGTCTCGTCCAGCGCCGAGGTTCGCAGATAGGGCACGAAACGCCCGGCCAGTCGCAAGGCCCACGTTGCCAGGCCAAACGGCGGCAGCGGGATGTGCAGGCGGATCCGGCTCCCATCAGCGGATTCCACGCGCACGTGCAGCCACAGCCCCCAGGCCAGCCACGCCGCCGCTAGAACAAAAACCACTGCCCAGCCCAGGGGGATCAGCCCACACAGAAACCAGAAAAAGTTCATCTGTCCTAGGTAACTCATCACCCACAACACGCCAATGCCCAGCATCAGCAGGCCCAGTCCCAGGCCAAACGGAAGCATCCAGGGTGAAGTGAATTCCTCTATCGGCCGGCCGGACTTTTCCTCGATGATGATGATCTCCTCGGCCGGTGCCCATTCCCTGTCCGGTTCGTCCGGGGCTGGGGTCACCGGCACGATAGTGGCATCCTCCACGACCGGCGACTCGTCGCTCATCGCCGCCATCAGGCTGGCCGCTTCCTCGGCCGAGATGGTCCTGGCCTCCAGCATCTCTAGAATGCGTCTCTGTTCCTCTTGCATTGTCACTCCCTCCAATCTACGTCGCTTGCTCGACCAATAGCTCCGACTGAGCCCTTGCCTCCACCACCGCCGCCTGCTTTTGCCCTACCCGGCGCTGCAACAGGGCGAACGCCCCGGCCGCGACCAGGCCCAGGACGCCAGCGGCGTACCAGACCCAGTGCGGGTCGGCGTAATCCATGACCAGCCCGGCCAGCAAGGGACCCACGGCCGAGGGGATCGTCCAACTGAACCCAAAGACCGCCATGTACCGTCCTCGCATGTCCTCCGGTGCAAAGCTGGCCGCCAGCGCCTGGGACGTGGGAGCCACGAGCATCTCGCCGATGGTAATGACGACCATAGCTGCCAGGAAGAAAACATAGCCCGACACAAAGCCGTACATGCCAAACCCGATGGCATACAACAGCGTGCCCCCGGCCATCAGGACCAGCGGTCGGACCTTGCTGACCCGGCGTGTAATGGCAAACTGGAGCAGCACGACCATCGTGGCGTTGAGGGCTAGGATGTAGCCAAAGCCCTGCGCAGGGACGCCGTGGGTGTCCCGCAGATACACAGACAACGTGGTGTTCATCTGCATGTACACTATCGTCATCAGGATGCAGGCGACCATAAAGAGCGTAAAGGCAACGTCACGTAGCACGATCCCGTAGCCGCCAAAGGTTTGCGTCATGCTCTGCGGCACCTCCCCCTGGCGGGGCTCTGGCCTGGTTTCCTGGATCACCAGGAACACGATGCCGGCCGTGATCAGGCTGGTCACCGCATCGGCGACAAAGAGCAACAGGTAGGACTGGGCTGCCAGCAGCCCGCCGATGGCCGGTCCGATGACAAAGGCCAGGTTGGCCACTACCCGCAGGATTCCAAATCCCTGCGCGCGTTTTTCCTCTGGCAGCAGGTCGGCGATCATGGCCTGCCCGGCTGGGCCGCCAGCGTTGGCAAAGAACCCCACAAAGATCACGGCAACGAAAAAGACCTCGAACGAGCTCACCAATCCCAGCACCAGACTGGTCAACGCGCTGGACACCAGCCCGAAGATCAGCATCGATTTGCGCCCCAGGCGGTCTGTGAACGCGCCGCCGATCACGCTGCCCCCGATGCTGGCAACGGAGAACAGGCCAAAGAGCACCCCCACCTCCGTCATGCCCACCTCGAACCGCTGCGTGATGTAGAGGGTGAGGAAAGGAAACAGGAGCGCCCCGCCCACCCGGTCGATGAACACGGCCGCGATCAGCGTCCAGAACTGTCGGGGGAACTCGTCGTAGACGTTCCGAATATGTTCGAGTTGGCGTTGGATGATCATGGGTCCTCTGCTTCAGATGGCGTTCATGATTGCAGCGACGTCGTCGTACAGATTGCCTTCGCAGTCAATCTGGTTCAATGTGCCGATCAGGATCGTGTCTTCGCGCGGCCAGTAGTACATGAAATTGCGCGAAGATCCACTGTGTCCCCAGACCTCTCCCAGCCCGACGTGCCGGGGATCACCGGAGCGATCGAACAGCACGCGCGAGATGCCAAACCCATAGTTGGTCATCGGGCCGGACCCTACCCACTGGAACATCTCATCTCGCGTGGCCGGGTCTCGAAAGATCTCGTTCCCCACGAATGCCCGGAGGAACCGGTTCAGGTCCTCGGTCGTGGAGAGCAGGCCACCGCCGGCCCAATCGGCCGTCATGACGGCCGGGAGCAAGGTGCACTCCACGTCGTCGAGATACCGGTAGGAAGGCCCTCTCCCAGGGATGCTCGGGCGTGCCGCTTCATGTGATGGCCTGTAGGTATGATCCATGCCCAGCGGATCGAGCAGCAGGTCCCGATACACCTCATGCAGCGCTTTTCCCGTCAGCTTCTCGACGGTCAGGCCGAGCAGGTTGTAGCCCGGGTCCGAGTACTTGAATCCACCGCCGGGCGGGAACGCCGGTGGGCAGTGCCCTTTGACGAACTCGATCGTCTCCTCGGGCGCCCAGCGTCTCTGCGGGTCCATCACGATCTGCTCGAAGAACGCCGGGTGCGCCCAGTCGTCGGCAATGCCGCTGGTATGGCTCAGCAGATGACGCACGGTGATCTCATCGCTATATGAGCGACCTTCGTAGACGTGAAGCCCATCCATCAACGAGTCGGGAAGATATTGGCCGATCCCATCGTCGAGTCCCAGTTCCCCGGCTTCCACCAGTTTCATGACGATCATGGCCGTCATCGGTTTGGCGATGCTGTCAATGTTGAACTGATCGTCGGGCAGCATAGCAAGCCCGCGATCCGGGACGGCCATGCCGCTTGCGCCCTTCCACTTGAATTCTGGCCCCTCGACGAGCAGAACGCCGTTGCGGACGTTGACTCGCCCGGTGACCCAGCCATCGAGCAGGCATTGGAGACGATCAGATAGTCCAGGATCGGGTCTCACCACAGTGACTCCTCCACCGGAGTGCCTAATGAAGCCCCGGGGTGCCGAGTTGGCGGCACCGGCGCTCCACCAGCTTGAAGATGATATAACCGGCCGGCACCATCACTCCCATCGAGACCAGCAAGATGACGATCTCGGCCGGGATAGGCAGCAGGGTCTGGGCCAGCTTTTGCCGTTTTCCTTCGATTTGCGTTTGGGAAAGCGCCTGACGAGTTCCCGCACCTCGATCATGCTCATGCCACGCACTCCTCGTCGATCACCGGCGCCGGCCGCGGGTATGGCGCCGGCTCTTCCAACGCCACCATGCCTACCACGCCGGCCCCCACCACCACCAGCCCGCAGACCACGTACACCGTGGGAATGCCGATGAGATCGCCCAGGATCGCAGCCCCGGCCATGGATGTCAGCATGGCTACGCTGCCCAGGGTGCCGATGGTGCTATTGACCCGGCCCATCATGGCATCCGGCACCACCAACTGGATAATGGTGTTGAGAGTCGAGACGGCCGGCGTCACGCCCACGCCTAACACCAGGGTGCTGATCCAGACCAGCCAGAATCCCACGGTCCCAACCACCAGTGGCGTCGCTTGCCCGGGCACGGCCGGGATCAGGCCCATCGCTGCGATGCACAGCCCAATGAGTACCAGGCTCAGGTTCACCAGCCAGATCTTGCGCAAGCGTGCCGCCAGCAGGCCCAATATCGCCGCGCCGGCAATCATACCGATCCCCTGGGCCGCGTCCACCGCGCCGATGGCCTCTGGCCCCATGTTCAGGTGCCGGGACATCAACGGCACCCACAGGGTGTTGATGGCACCCAGGCCCAGGTGAACGATGCTCATCACCAGCGTCATGCCCAGCACGATGCGACTCCCGCCGATAAAGCGCAGCCCGTCCATCACGTCCCGAATTGCCGCGCTGGCTGCATTCGACGAGACAGCCTCGGCGCGTACTGTCCTGGGAACCGCTATCAGCCAGATGGCTCCAGCCGAGACAAAGAACGTGGCCGAATCGATGATGAACGCCGGCGCCATGCCCAGTTGACCCACCACTATGCCGGCCAGCGTGGACCCCACGATGAGCGCTGCTACCTGTGTGCTCTGCGACAGGGCATTGGCCGCCAGCAGGTCTTGCTCCGCCACGATGAGGGGGATGACGGCGTTCTTGGCCGGCAGGAAAAAGATGCTGAACGTCGAGAGCGTGAACCCCACCACGTAGAACAGCGGCACCTGCTCCGGCGAGTGCACCAGCAGGCACAACAGCACCACCAGGCCCCGCAACACGTCAGAGGCGATCATGGTCCGGCGCCGGTCAAAGCGGTCCACAAAGACTCCGGCCAGCATCCCAAAGAGCAATTGGGGCAGCGCCAGCGAGATGGCCATAAAGCCCATCGCCATGGTTGAGCCGGTGAGCCGCTCCACCGTGATGAGCATCGCCAGCCAGTTGAATGCGTCGCCGATCTGGGAGACGATCTGGCCGCCCCACAGGATGGCAAAGTTGCGGTTGCGCAGGACTGTTAGATACGATACCCGCTGCTCGCTCATGCGCGCTGTCCCTCGACCGGTATTGGCATATGCTGGCGCAGGTCCAACGCCATCCGTACGGTGGTCAGCTCGGCCACGAACCCGTGGCGTTGCAGGGCCTCTGCCAGGTGTGGCGGAGCGGCCCAGACCTGGGCGACAGCGTCGGCCGGGGGCCACGTGCTCAGAACTTGGGCCACGTGGGCCGCCAGCGGCTCGGCCAGCTCGGCCTGACGCGCCGGCCGGACCAGCAACGTCAGGCGGTATGGGCGCTTGCCCTCTAGCTTGACCAGGGCATCAACTCTGTCGGCCGCGTATCTGTCAGCCGCATTCCCGGTGCTTGCCACAGCCCGGCGATAGATGCGCTGCCCGGCCAATCGTTCCAGCAGGGCGCCCACCGGCCCGCGCCGGTACTGGGATTCGCGGACGGCCCGGACCTGCCAGACATCTGGCGGCGTGGTGAGCAATGCCAATTCGTATTCTTGACGCCAGTCGCGCCACGAGACCGGCCGCAGGGCCAGATCAAGGCTCTGGTCAGTTAGTGGCGCCGGCTTGATCGCTGCCGGTCGGCGCAGGTCGGTCGTGGCGCTCTGCCGCCGGAATCCCAGGCCCTCGTACAGTCGCATGGCCGGGGCATTGTCGGCGTGGACCTCCAGCAGCACGGTCGTGCCGCCCTGGTCTCGCACGCGCTCGATGGCGGCTTCCATGAGCCGCCGGGCGATGCCCCGGCCGCGATAGTCCGGGTGCACGGCCACGTTCCCGATGGTCCAGCGGCGATGGCCAGCCGGTGCCAGGCTGACATTGCCTACCAGCCGGCCGCTGCTCGCGTCCACCCAGACACAGCCATCCAGCCCGGCGCGAAACAGGGGGCTGGCGTGGAACAGCGCCCAGACCAGTGGCGACAGCCAGCGCATGGCCCGCAGGTCTGCGACCATGGCCTGTCCCCCGGCCTGTAAGCGGCTGGCAAAGGCCGTCTCCAGCAGATCGGCCAGGGCTCCCAGGTCCCGCAGCGGGTCAAAGGGCCGCAGCCCGGTTTCGGCCTTGGCGTTCGTCAGCGACGCGGCAACCATAAAGACGTCTCCCAACTATTCCACTGTCACGCGGACGGGCTCTGGCACTGCTACCGGGACCTCTTCCTGGATGCGGATCGGCCGGCGGTCCTTGTCCTCCAGGTGCATGATCGCCGGGACCAAGACGCCGATCACGGCCATCAGCACGCAGGCCAGGCCACCCATCACGTACCACACCTGCACGCCCAGGGCGTCGGCCACGGGCCCGGCGAACACCATCCCCAGCGGAGTCATGGCCGACGCCGCGCTCCCCACGGTGTTGAACACGCGCCCCTGCATATCTGGCTCCACCACGTCCTGGAGTATGGCAAACAGCGGGCCGTTGACGATGGGGTTCATGAAACCGGCGATGAGCCGGCCCGCCAGTGCCAGCCAGAAAGCCGTGGCCGGCGTGAGACCCACGAGGAGGGAACCCAACCCCATGCAGACCAGGCCCGCCATGCTGGTCAGGATCCGCCGCTTGAACCCACCCCAAACCCCCAGGGTCAACCCGCCGGCCACCACGCCGATGCCCCAGACAGACTGGATCCAGCCCAACTCCAGGGCCTCACCGCCAAAGTGCTGGGTGACCAGGATGGGCAGGAGCGTGCTGGCCGGGTTGTGGAAAAAGTTGATCACCATGGCCATGAGCAGGATGCCCATCACCCCCGGCCAGTTCCAGATGTACCGCAGGCCCTCGCCCACCTCACCCCACAGGGATGGCTTGGCCCCGTGCGCCGCGACGACCGCCGCACGGCGTTCCGGCTGGGGGATGTCGATGAAGAAAAGCGGTGCCACAGCAAGCAGCGCCGTGGCCACGTCGATGGCCAGGATGCCGTTGAGCGGCAGGACGCTCAGCAGGAGCGCGCCCAGCGGCGGGGCCGCGATGTTCATCGCCCCGTTCAGCATCTGGTTGAGACCGGCCACCCGCGACAGGTGCTCCCGGGGCACCATGAGCGAGGTGGACGCCTGCATGGCCGTCCAGTGAAAGCTGCCGGCTATCGAGCGCACGAGCATGACGACATAGATGTGCCAGGGCTGCATGGCCCCGGCCCAGTAGATGGCCGCCAGAATCACGATGGCCGCAGCCACGATGCTGTCCGCCACGATCAGGACCACGCGCCGGTTCCAGCGGTCCACCAGCGCGCCGATGAACGGTCCCAGAACCACCCCGGGCAATATGGCCACCAATGACGCCATGGCCAGTATCGTCGCCGAGCCGGTGGTGGACGTCAGCCACCATACCAACGCGAACTGCACCAGCGTGCTGCCCAGTAGCGAGAACGCCTGGCCGGTCCAGATGGTAAAAAACGGGATTTGCCATCTCATCGATGCCGCTGGTCTTTCCATTCCAGCCTCCTGTATCAGACCACAAACTGGCCGTTTTTGTAGAACAACTCGCCGTCCACCACGATCTCGCTCTCGGCCATGTCGCACAGCATATCCCAGTGGATGGCCGATTGGTTCTGGCTGCCGGTCTCGGGCATTCCCCGTCCCACGGCCAGGTGGATGGTGCCGCCCATCTTTTCGTCAAAGAGCATGTTCTTGCTAAACCGCTGGATGCCATAGTTGGTCCCGATGCCCAGCTCGCCCAGGGTCCGGGAGCCGGCGTCGGTGTCTAGGAGCGCGGTGAGCAGGTCTTGGCCCTTGGCTGCCTTTTCCCGTACCACCTTGCCGTCCTCGAACCGCAGTTCGATGTCTTCCACCTCGCGACCGCCATAGATGCCCGGGTAGGAAAAACGTACCCACCCGTTCACCGACGATTCGACCGGGCCGGTAAAGATCTCGCCATCGGGAAAGTTGTACTTGCCGTCACAGTTCACAAAGGTCCGGCCCTGGATAGACATGCGTAGGTCGACGTTGCTCCCCTTGATCACCACGTGGTCCTTGCCGGCGAGCCAGTCCACGAGCTTGTCCTGACGCTCGCCCACTTTTTTCCATGCGGCGACCGGGTCCGGCAGATCGACCCGGCAAGCAGAGTAGACGAAATCCTGATACTCGCGCAGGCTCATGTCGGACTCTTGTGCCGAGGCGTGAGTGGGGTACAGCGTAATGCACCAGCGGAACTCGCCGCGCGCGGTGCGTTCCGCCATGATCTGGCCGATCTCGAACATGGCCCGTCGCGCGCGACTCTGGCGAGCCGGGTCCGTGCCGGACAACTCGCGCGTGTTGTAGGGTGCCACGATCTCGAGATACGCATCAAATTTCTCCACGGCGAACCGGACGATGGTGTCGACGTGGTCGAGCTGGGCGTCGCTGGCGTGCTGCAAAAAGATCTCCTGCGCGCCGGGCAGGTCGCTCATGACAAAGACGTGCGCCCCGGCCAGGATCGCCTCCTGGTATATCGCCAGGCCCAGCTCGTGGGCCAACGGCGGGCAGCCCATGGCAAACTCGTGGCCGGGCTTGAGGCCCAGCGAGTATTGGACCAGGACCCGGGCCATTTTGGTGATTCGTGGATCAGACATGTGATTATCTCCTTGTATGATAGGCTCGCGCCGGGTATATTACCCAGTGCCTGGGACGGTCACCGGCACCGGGGTTTCGGCCTCGACGGGGACGCGCCCATTATTGTTTTTCTCCAGGTTGATGATCGCCGGGATAAAGCAGGCTCCCACACCCAGCAGCAGGCAGCCCACGCCGGCGATCCAGTACCACACACGCACGCCCAGCCAGTCGGCCACCGGCCCGGCGATGATCAGGCTCAGCGGCGAGGCGATCTTGACCGCGCTGACCATCAGCGTGAACACGCGGCCCTGCATCTCGGGCTCGACATTGGCCTGGAGCAAGGCCATCACCGGGCCATCGACCATCGAAATGGCCGCGCCGACGATGAACATGCCCCCCAACGCCAGCCAGTAGGCCGATGCCGGGGCCAGAGCCATCACCAGGATACCCGCGCCAATCCCGAGGAAACCCATCAGCATGGTCAAGACACGCCGCTTGAACCCGCCCCACACGCTCAGGAGCAGGCCGCCGGTCACCACGCCGATCCCGGCCACCGCCTCGATCCAGCCCAACTCCGGCGCCTGTCCACCAAAGTGATCGGTGACCAGGATGGGCAGGAGCGAGAACGCCGGGTTGAACAGCAGGTTGCCCAGCGCGCCCAGGACGATGATGGCGAGCAGCCCGGGCCAGCCCCACACGTACCGCAGGCCTTCGCGGAAATCCACCCACACCGAGGTCTTGCCGACTGTGCCGGCGGGCGTCAGGCGGCGTACCGGCTGGGGGATGCTGATAAAGAGCAGCGGCACGATGGCAAACGCCGCCGTGACCACGTCAATCGCCAGGATGGCCTGTATCGGCAGGACGGTCATCAGGAGCGCGCCCAACGGCGGTGAGGCGATGTTCATCAGGCCGTTGAGCGTTTGGTTGAGGCCGGCCACGCGCGAGAGCTGCTTCTCCGGCACCATGAGTGAGGTCGAGGCCTGCATGGCCGGCCAGTGAAACCCGCCGCCCAGGGAGCGGACGAACATCAGTACGTACACGTGCCATATTTGCACGGCGCCGATGGCAAACAGGTAGGCCAGCAGCAACGTCGCCAGGGCAATGATGCCGTCGGCGACGATCATGATGGCGCGCCGGTTCCACCGGTCCACCAGCGTGCCCGCCAGCGGCCCCAGGACGATGCCCGGCAGCAGGGCCACCAGCGTGGCGACTGCCAGCACCGTGGCCGAGCCGGTGGTCGAGGTTAGCCACCACACCAGCGCGAATTGCACCAGCATGCTGCCCAGCAGTGAGCCCGCCTGCCCCGACCAGATGGCAAAGAACCGCGCTTTCCAGTTTGTCTCATCCCATGTGGATGCCGGAACGTCTTGTTGTGCTGTCATGTTGTCCGTCCTCCGTCGGTAGTCAGCGGTCGGCGGTTAGTTTTCCAACGCATCCAGCAGCATCTCGCCTTCGGCGGCGGTGATGCGGCCGGTCTCGATCATCTTGAGGATGGCGAGCTTTTCCTCGTTGGGGACCGCGTTGCTGACCGATTCGGTCGACCGGGAAGCCGCGTCACGCTTGAGAATCCCTTCTTGCTCCAGGCGCGACAGCGCCCGGTTTACGGCTTCCTGGGCCCGGGCGATGCCGGCCGTGGCCGCCGCTTCGGCCTTGCGTGCCAGGTCGTCCACGTCGATCTCGCTGAGGCGCTGTTCTAGCTTGACCTGGACCCGGGCCGCTGTTTCGGTGGCTCGCTCGGTCACCCGCTCGGTGTCTACGCCTTGAAAGGCGGCCGCGATTTCCTGGCCGATGTCTTGGCCCATGCGGCCCATCTCTTGCCCAAACTGTTCGCCCCATTGGCCCATTTCGCGACCGAATTGCTCCCCCCACTGGCCCATGTCTCGGCCAAATTGCTCACCCCACTGGCCCAACTCTTGGTCCCAACTCAAGACCGGCCGCAGGCGGATGTCGCCCTGGGCGCTGACCAAGACCACAGTAGCCGGCCCGGGGGCATCCTCGGCGGCCTCTTCGGGCGCACGCGGAGCGAGCACGCCCACCAGCCGGTGCGCCTCTTCCTCTTCCACGGTCAGCGTGAGATCGCTGCGGATCTTGCCGGCCGGGGCCACCGCTTCCAGTCGGATATAGGCCGTGGGCGATATCCGGAGCGCAATGTCGCCGTGGGCGCGCAGGCGGTACTCCTGGCCCGGCTTGGGGTCGATGCTGGCGTTAATGTCGCCAGCCACCTCTTCAACGCTGGCGCCGCCGGTCAGTCCCGAGGCGCTCAGGTCTCCGCTCACCAGGTTGACAAAGAGCCGGCCGGCCACCTGGCGCACGCGCAGGTCGCCGTCCACCTCGTCGATGGTGAGTGGGCCGTCCACTTCGCTCACGCGCAAATCGCCGTTCACTTGAACGATGCGCGCGGCCTGCTCCACGCGGGATATGGACATGTCGCCGTTCACCTCTTGCACGTCCAGGTCGCCGATGCGGCGCAGATACACGCTGCCGTGGCTGGTCCCGGTCAACCGCAAGGCCTTTAACTCGCGGGCCTCTGTCTGGCCGTGCGCCTGCTGCACGGTGGTGGTGCCTTCCAGGTAACGCAGTGACAGGTCGCCGTGGGCGGCCTCGATGGTTACGTCACCGGCCAGGCGCTTGACGGTCAGCTCGCCCGAAGCGTCACGGATCGTCACCGGCGTTTGCCGGGGCACTACCATTTTGCCGGTGCCCTGCAGTGGACCCATCTCCAAACGTCCCTCCATTTCTTGCATCTCGGGCGCCTGGATCCCTTTCAGGGTCAGGTCAGTTTGCTCGGCGCCGGCCAGGCTGATCTGCCCCTGGCACGAGGACAGGATCAGCGCGACACCGGCGGATAGGGGATATGCTTGCTTGTCCATCTCGTTTGACTCCTTTTACGCGGCCTCGGCCGGGGCTGGTTCATCGGCGCCGGCCCGGGCCTTGTCTTTGGCCTTGACCTTGACTTTGACCTGGCCGGTACGCAGCATCTCGATGGCTTCCTCGGACGAGATGTCACCCTGGGCCAGTTGCTCCAGCACCAGCTTGCGCTTTTCGGGCGAGAGGGCCACCGGTTCTTCTTCCGGCACGACCTCGTAGCCCAGCGCCTCGATCACGTCGTCCAGGCGGCTGCGGGCGGTGGCATACGTGAGGTCCAGCTCGTCGCCGGCCTTGGAAACCTGACCCCGATTCTTGATCAGCGTCTCCACAAAATGCATCTGCTCCGGGTTGAGGCGATAGAGCCGGCCCAGGGCAAAGCGCCCGCGCAGCTCCGAGGCACAGGCCCGGCATTCCAGGCCGGTCACCATCATCTCCCCGCCGCAGACGGGGCATGTGTTCGTTGCGGTATACATGGTTACATCCTCCTGCGTGCGATGAGCACGCTCCACTCTAACATGGTATCTACTACTGGCAGGCCATCTATGCCAATCCCTTCCAGAACCACGCCAGTCGGCGTGGGGCAAGCCCTGCCAGTACATGCATTGGCGACCTCTGTCTGCCAGCCGGCTGCGGCGAAACATTCCAGCGCCGAGGCACGAAAGCTCAGTGCCGACAACCCCACCTCGCGGATCTTGGCCGCGTTGGCCTGGTCATCCTCCGGGAAAAAGTGCATGATGGACAGGAACGTGCCGGCGACGACCCGGCGCAACTCTCGTAGCAGGTCGCCGGGCTCTTCGATGTTGAGCAGGCCCAGAAAGGTGGTCATCGTTTCGACCGCGCCGTCCTTGAATGGCGTGCGGCGCGCGTCGAATGCCAGCAGGCTGATCGCATCGTACAGGCCGAAAAACTCGAACCACTTGCGGTTACGCCGCAGTACACGCGGGCTCATGTCGGTGGCGATGATTGGCCGGTCCAGCCGACGGGCCAACTCTTCGACCAGATAGCCTTGCCCGGAGGCCAGGTCCACGATCGGCCCCCCGGATGTGGAGAGGCGTTCGATGACGTGGTCGAACTGGCTTTCACAACAGGCCCGGTACTCGGGGGTATAGATCTTGATATTGGCCAATTCCTTTGCCGCCCTGGCCTGGGCATAGTCGCCGCGTTCTTCCAGCACCAGCGCGCGAAAGAATTGGTCGGCCGGGGCCAGGGTTTCCAGCGGCACGTCCATCAACTGCCGTTCGATGTGAGGATGCGCCCGGAGATACTGGACCAATTGGCTATCTACCTGCTCCCACAGGTCATTGCGGGGCAGGTCCGGCGTGAGAAACAGGCCAATGCCTTCCCGGACCGGATAGGCAGCAGCGCAGCCCGTGCAGTGCACCTCTGCTGTCTCGATGCGGTCCCCACGATGCTCTGTGATGGTCCAGGCCAACGCACCGTGGCAGGCCGGGCAGGTCAACATCTCGATCAGGTACTCGTGCATCTCGTGTACTCCAGACCCAGGTTTCGCGACTCTCGTCAGGCGTGTCGGGTACCGTTGGGCATGGTAGCGCCGCTGAGATTGGCCTCGCCCAGGGCGGCCTGGCGTAGATCCGCGCCGCTCAGGTCGGTGTTGCTCAGGTTGGCCTTGTGTAGTGTCGCATGGCTCAGACTTGCCCCGCTCAGATTGGCCCCACTCAGGTCAGCGTTATACAAGATTGCCCGGCTCAGACTCGCCCCGCTGAGATCGGCCTGGCTCAAGTTGGCGCCGCTCAGGTCAGCCCGGCTCAAATTAGCGCCGCTCAAGTCCTCACCCACCAGGTCGGCGCCCACCAGCGTGGCATCGGCCAGGTTGGTTCCGCTGAGGTCAGCCCCGCTCAATTCTGCGCCCACTAGGTTGACCCCGGCCAGATTGGCGCCACTCATGTCGGCCCCGGTCAGGTTGGTGCCTAGCAAGGTCGCTCCTCTCAGGTTAGCGCCGCTCAGGTCGGCCCGGCTCAGGTCCGCCCCGCTCAGGTCTACGCCAGGCAGGTTCCGGCCGCTCAGATCGACACCACTCAGGTTGGCTTTTTGACCGCCTTCGCCCTGCAGCCACAGGGCGTGTTGTTCGAATATGCCCGCAAGGTCCTGATTCATGGTTGCTCTCCTTTCACTGTCTCATCTTTGCTCCGACTCGTTAATATTTTACCAGAAAACGAAAAATTTGTCAAGCACCAATCAAACTTTATGATACACAACTAAAGATTTGCATGGGGCCGGCAAGGTACCAGGCACTTTTTAGCCTGCCAGTTCGCGCGGGACCATAGTTCCGCGCCACCGCAGGCACAAAAAAACCGCGCGGATGGTGGATCCGCGCGGTTGCGTGAAAAAAAGCTGGCGGCTAGGTGCCGGGCGATGGGCTGGGATAACTCGCCGGTTCGACGGTAGGCGCCGGGACCGGCTGTGTGGCAGCCGGTGAGGGAACCACCAGAGTGGCGGGCGGCGAGGGAAGCGGCGTGGGCGTGGGCAGCGGATACTGGGCGCGGTAGCGCTGCAGCAAAGCGGTCATGTCCGGATCGTCCGCAAACGTGCGCAGCAGCTTCCAGGCCTCGACGAACCACTGGCTAATGGTGTTGGTACTGTCCAGGCGCAGGCGCAAGATGCCCAGCCAGCGGCCCTGGTAGCCCGATTGCACCATCAGGGTCTTGGATGGGCTATCGAGCTTTTGCTGCTCTGGGTCTAACATGCTGCCCGAACTCACGATCACGTCCACGCCGGGGACCTGGGCTGCGATTTGCTGGTCGGTGGCCGTGCCCGCGTTCGAGAGCACCACCACCAAGTCGGTTTCTTGGGCCAACTGGGGCACGTATTTCTGCGCCGCAGCCAGCGGGTCGGTGGCAAAGAGGGCCGGGTTCTGCGCCTGGATACCAGTCAACCCCAGCACCCCAACGCGCCGGTCGCCTACCTGGATCACCGCGTACGGTTCGGTGAACAGCGTGTCGGTGTTCAATAGCACCACGTTGGCCGATAGGACCTTGAACTGAGCCTGGGCCATCGCGGCGCGCAGGTCGTTTACAGACAGGGCCAGCTCTCGCTCGCCCAGAGCCAGGGCGTCATAGTCCATGAGATTCATGGCGTCTACCACGGCCAGACCCTTGGTCTTGTCGGCCAGGTCTTGCCCGGTGAGGGCGTTCCCGGCATCTACAAACAACACCGCTGCGTTATCTTGGCGCAACTGCTTGATGGCGGTGGCGCGACGCGCCACACCTCCGGGGTAACCTCAAGTGTTGCAGGGCTCCATATAACCCTGGGTATCGTTGGTATAGGCCACGACCAGGTTGGCGGCGATGGGTTGGGTGGTGGGCGTGGGCGGATTGGTTGGTTTGGCCGTGGGAATCACCGGCGTGAACGAGGCCAAGGGGGTGGGTGTGGGGGCCGGGAACAGCATATCGGCGCCGCCGGCCAGCAGCAATCCTACCAGAATGACCATGATCACCCCGGCCACCATGATCAACTGGGGACCTTTGGCGTTCATAACGTTTCGGCGGCGGAAACCCCCGACATATTGTCGGGGGACGGAGCCGCCTCCCTCCTCTCTGTCAAAAGCGTGTTGGCTCGCTGCACCAGTCGTAGCTTCCGATACGCGATCGCCGGCGCGATCAGCCG
>JAHJIN010000423.1 GCA_018823415.1 Chloroflexota bacterium
AGGGTCACGCCGAACTGGGCCTGGATCTCCTGGACCAACTGCGGGGCGCGCAAGCTGGCGTCGGCCTCCTTGCGGGCGTACAGCCACTCCCGCAGGGCCGAATGAGCTTTGCGGGGATGCCCATGTCGGCCGTCAATCAGGGCGGTCCAGGTGTGACCGCCAGCGGCGTATTTCGCCTGGTGCTGGGCCAGCCCAACTTCATCCAACTCAAAGCCCAACTCGGCGTTCAGGTCGGCCAAGGGCTCCCCGGCCGCGACACGCCGCAGCAGTTGCTCCAGACGTTGCGCCTTTTCCAATACAGCGGATGGATACTCCATCGTTCTTGCTCCTTAACAGGACATGGGGTACTGGAGGATTATACACCCGACCCGGCGCAAATGCAAGTTCTAACTATGTGGTTGTCAAGGTACGGTCAAAGGTCACGCTAAGGGGAAACCACCCCAGTTCGCGCCCCCGCTATTCCACTGCTGCCAGCGCCTCGGCGCGGGCCAGGTCGCCGGCCGCGCCCAGGAGTTGGAACAGGGCAATGGCCTCGTCGCGGCTTTGCAGGGCTTCGGTGGGGCGCTCCTGGGCCAGGTAAAAGCGAGCCAGGTCGAGCAATACCTGTCCTTCCTGGTATGGGTATCCGCGCCGCTGCCAGGCGCGCTGGCTGACCCGCAGGTCATGCTCGGCGGCGGCGGCCTGGCCCTCGGCGGCTGCCAGCAGCCCGCGCAGCCACGCGTCCTGGGCCTGTACCCACGGCCGCGCCAGTGTCAAGGCTGACGTCACGTCATCGTATATGCGACGCGCCGCCACCGTCTGACCGCGTGCCAGCAAGCAGCGCACCAGTTGCCCATATACCACGGCCACGCTCTCGGGCGTTCCTTCTTGATGGCAGAGATGCAGGGTTTGCTCCAGCAACAGCAACGCCGGCTCCGGTCGCTCCAGGTCCCACAAGGCCTGTGCCTGCCCCACGCGCGCGGGAATCAACCCTTGCACCACATCGCTGGCAGCTTCGGCCAGTTCCGCTGCCTGCCGAAAACGTTCGTAGGCGGTTTGCGCCTGGCCTCGCGCCCGAAGCAGTTGGCCGAGTAGCAGCGCGCCTCGCAGTTCCGGCGCCGCCAGGTTGCGCCCGGCGCCCAGCTCTTGGGCTTGTTGCACGTGTTCCTGGGCCATGCCCCAATCGCCACGCACAAAGGCCAGATTGGCCAGGCTCAGGTGCGCCCAAATCGTCCAGGTATCATGGCCCAATCGCTGGGCCAGGTCCAAGGCCCGGGTGAAAAAGTGCTGGGCCATGGCCAGGTCGCCCACGATCTGGACGTGCATGGTGCCGGCGTTGAGATAGGTGCGCAGCCGGGCCTCGTCGCGCACCGGCAGCGCCTCGCAGCCATCCAGGGCTTGCAAAAAGGCTTCCTGAGCCAGCGCGTCGTCGCCAACCAGCACGTGCGCCCCGCCGATCTGGTTCCAGGCCATGACGATCAGGGTGACATCATCGGCCTGTTGCGCCAGGCTCAGGGCTTGTTGCGCCGGGGCCAGCGCCTCCCCCCGGTCGCCGTGCGCCCAGGCGATGCCACTTTGCGCCAGCAGCAAGGAGGCGTGCAGGGCCGGGGCACCTGCCGATTGCGCGCCGTCAGCGGGCAGCACGCTCAGCGCCTTGCGAATGTAATAGCCCTCGGACTCGCGGTCGCCCAGGTGCCGATGCGCCTCGGCAATGGCCTGATAGGTCTCGGCCTGCCCCTGGGGATCGTCAGCCTGGGTGGACAACACGCGCTCGTACAGTTGCACGCATTCGATCCACTGGCCGCGCCGGGCCTGGATCACGGCCATTCGCCGCCAGAGGTCCGGGCTGGCCGCTACAGCCAGACCCGCCTGGCAATAGACCATTGCGGCCTCGTCTGCATAGCGCCAGAGGGCCTGGTCGCACGCGCGCTGCACATATGGCAGTGCCCGCTCTGGCTGCACGGCTGCCATATAGTGCCGCGCCAGCGACGCGGCTTGCTCCGGGCCGGCCCGTTGCTCGATGGCCTGGGCCGCCAGCGCGTGGGCGTGGGCCTGGTCGACCGGGCTGAGACTGGCATAGGCAGCCTGATAGACCACGTCGTGCGCCAAGGTGTAAGCGTGATCGCGGCCAGGAAACGGGCGGATTAATCCCAGAGCCTGGATGCGCTGCAAGTGCTGTAACGCGCCCTCGCCCGGGCCGTCCAGCGCCAGGACCTGGGCCAGCAAACGCCGTGTCAGGATCGGCCCCACCACGGCGGCGAGCTGCAACACGCGCCGGGCCTCTGGTGGGAGAAGGTCGATCTGCGCCGCCGCGACCTGGGGCAACGTGGCCGGCCAGTCGGACTCGGGCGGGTGGGCCGGGCCGGCCTGACGCCACCACCGGGTCAGGCTGTGCAAGAGCAGCGGATTGCCGGCGCCCAACCGCACGATGGCTTGGCGAGCCTCGGCCGGCCCGCTGCCAAATTCACGATCTACCAGTTGACTGGCATGATCCTCGCTCAAAGGATGCAAGAACACTTCGTGGTAACTATCGGCATATAGATTGGCGGCCTGGCGGCGCAACTCCCAGCAGCGCCGATCTTCTGCAGGTTCGTACAGCAAGAGGAACAAGATCGGCTGCCGCTGGATCAGCGGCCACGCGTGTTCCAAGAGCGCCGCCGACGAGGGTCCGATCCATTGCAGGTCGTCGATGAGCAGGACCAGGCCCGATTCTTGCGTCAGGGCCGTGAGCCAGCGCGTGAACGCCTCGAACACGTGTCGCTGGCCCGGTTCGGCGGCCGGGGCATCTATCTGAGGCGGGACAGCCGGCACCTCGAGCAAGCGACCCAGATACCGCTGGATGAATTCGGCCTCGTGGGGCAGTTGAGCGCGCAGGGCCTGGTCCAACTGGCCCACCGGGTCGGCGGTCGGTCCCACGTAGGCCTGCAAGAGTTGCGTCGCCAGGTCCAGGCCCGGCACCTCAGGCGGGTAGACGGCCGAGCAAGCGGCGGTCAGCCAGCGCACGGGCGGATCGGCAGGCTCGGCCCGGTGATATAGCTCGGTCGCCAGGCGCGTCTTGCCCAGCCCGGCGCCCCCGATCACCGAGACGATGCCGCCCTGACCAGCCTGCAATGCACGCAGGGCAACCTGCAATTCAGTCAGCTCGCCGGCGCGACCCACCAGAGGCGGTCCAGGCAACGGTTCGCCGCACCGGGGACACCACGAGGTGTCATTGGGGCTTGAGAACCCACAGCGGGGGCAGTTCATGGGCTTGTCCCATCACACATTCAAGATCGGATCAGTACGATCGGGCGAGTTCCACCGATGCCAGGCTGCCAGCAATTCCGTAAGGAGCTCGCGGTCGACGTCAGCCCGCCAATAGTCCGGCGGATAACCATGCTCGCTGTAGACGCGGGAGGCCAGCACCATGATCTGGCGCTGGACTTTGTAGAGTCGTCGGTCCAGGTTCTTTTCCAGCGGCTCCGGGCCATTGTACTGGGCGCACTCGCGCACCAGATCGGCCACTCGTTCCAACTGCTCGACGCGGTCCTGAAACAACGAGCCACTCTGCACCGGCACGTCGTCTTCTATTGCCTCTTGGATCTCGGCCCGGGCCTGGGCAATAACCTGGGCACAATACTCTAGAAATAGTTGTTCGCTTTGTTGTTGCGCAGTCAAAGATGATCCTCCTTTGATTCCAGATTTGACGATGCTGCCTCGGTCAGCTTGTGCCCCACATGGGCCTCAAAGCGGTCACGGTCCACGACTACACGCTCGATGGTGCCCTCTGCGACTTTTTCGACATCGTCATAGGCCTCGACCTGCAAGACCACCCGGCGCTCGCCCAGGTCCACGATCTCGGCCCAGGCCTTGACAGTCAGGCCCAGCGGGGTGGGCGCCAGGTGGGTGATGTCTACCCGTATTCCCACGCTGACCTGATCTGGCGGCAAATGCACGTCCACAGCGCTTACTGTGGCTATCTCCATCAGCCGAAGCAGCGCTGGCGTACCCAACACGAGTACCTGACCGCTGCCCAGGTGCATCGCCGTATTCTCTTCTGTCACGACTAGTTCGGCTTCGCCGGTGAGGCCCGGCCTCAGCCCCCGTGTCCCTTCCATACTATGCCTCCTTGTATCTTGGGATTCCGAGAATCCCTGCTGATGGACGGCAGAATGGTCCGCCGTGCATTGGCGCGCCAGCGACGGGCTGGCGCGCAGGCTCAGGGCGTCTGGGACGCGAGATTGGCTTGCTGGCGCAGGTACGCTTGCAAGAACTCGTCGATGTGGCCTTCTAGCACCCGGCGCATGTCCTGGACCACGTGCCCGGTGCGGTGGTCTCGTACCTGGTTCGTGCGGTATTGGTCATAGGTGCGCACCACCGTGCCCCAGACCGGCTGCGACTCGGGGGCCAGCAGGCCGGCCTCACGCGCGGTCAGCATGGCCCGCAACAGCCACAAGGCCCGGGACTCGGCCTCGGCCTGCGCCAGATCGGATGTAAAGGTCAGCTCGGTTTCGGATGGCTGGTGAACGGCCACTACCTGGCTGCGCAGCCGGGGCAACAGCTCGCCGCTGGCTCGCAGCGGTCGTCCCTGCACAAAGCACTCTTGCGGCGGCACGGTGACAAGCTCATCGTCTGACCAGGCCGGGAGCACGGTCACACGCGCGTGGAGCACTTCTCGGACCCGTGTCGCACCATCCTGGCGGCTCTGGGCGAGCCGGTGCGTGCCAGTCTCGCCTTTGAGCAGGCCAAACGCTCCCTCGCCACGCACCTGGATGACGATGCTCTGGGGACCATTGGCCCCGCGCGTTTCGTCCCAGACCAACGCCTCCAGGCCGTCTACCTGATGCAAACGGGTCCAGTCCAGTATCACGCGAGCCATGTCCAGGGCCCACGCCGGCCCGGCCGGCGATTCACCCTCGGGCCGGATGAGCAAGATGGCATCGCGGTGGTCCCACGGCCCGGTCAGGCACGATTCCAGCTCGGCGGCGTCGAGATCGTGCTCCAGGCCAGCGTATGCACGCAATGCCTGCCACACCAGCTCCCGGTCCCGGCCGCCCTGGGCCTCAGCCGCCAGGCTTTTGACTTCACCCAGCAACCGGCGCAAGGCCCGGGCCCGTTCCACCCGGCGCGAGAGGCGTTCCAACTCGGCCAGTTGCTGGCTTGCGGTACCCTCGTCTTCCCAGAAATCCGACCGGCCCAGGATCCGCAACAGATCGTCCACGCGTGACTGCGCCTCGTCCACTTGGTCGCGCTCTTCCAGAGTCGCAATACGTCCTTCCAGCGCGGGGATGGTCGCTTGCACGTGGTCCAGCGTCCAGTGATCCAGTTCCGCTTGGCTGGTGAGGGCCGCATCGTCCAGTGGGGCAAAGGCGGCTTCCACCTGGCCCTGGCGAACATAGAGGCGCAGCAGGTTGTCACTTGTGGACGGTCGCGCAGCCAACGCCTGGCGCACCGGCATCCCCAACAGGTTTTCGATCTGCTGCCCGAGCATCCGGGCACCCTGCTGGACGCTGTATCCCTGCTCCAGCGCCAGTTCGATGACCTCGTCTTCTATCTCGACTTCGATGCGGCTTGAGGGCAGACCCACCCGGGCCAGAAACTCGCGCACCTGGCGAAAGGCGATGCCCCGGCCGTCGCCGCGGCGTAGCGGCTGAAAGGGGCAGATGTCGTCGACGCATCGCAGCGTCGCCGACGAGAGCAGCGACTCGGCGTGACGTTGCACCTGGGCGATGAACCGCTCGCCCTCTTCGGTGCTGACCAGGAACCCGCCCGGCTGATCGGGCGTGACGTTGGATGCGAACACGAAAAGCACGTTGTGCAGGTCCACCGGCTCGCCCATGGCGTTGATGAACTGTCGGTCGTCGCACAGGGCCAGGAACCGGGCCTGGACGAGCGGATGGGCCTTTTCGAAATCGTCCAGCAGCGCCACGCCCAGTCCGCCGATAGCCTCCAGGCACACGGCGAGTTGACCGCGCCGGGCGACCTCCGGGGCCTGGTCGTCGGGATCGCCCAGGAGCGCCGCCACGTCGTCGGCCCCTGCATAGTCGGCCATGTCCAAGCACACGAGCCGGTCTGCGCTGCCGAACAGGAACCGGGCCAGGGTCCGCGCCAGTTCTATCTTGCCCACACCCACGGGACCGACGAACAGCAGGACACCCGGCGGTCGGCCGGGGTCGTCGTGCATCCTGGTCAGGGCGCGCACCACAGCACCGATGGCCGGCTCCTGGCCCAGGACGTATTCGGCCAGGTATTGCCGCACCGGCGCTTCGCGGAACGTGATGGCCGGGTCCAGAAAGAGGCGGTTCAGGCCGGTGCGTTCACCGAAGCAGCGGTACACGTCGCTAGCGCTGATGTGCCGCTCGCCGCTGGCCTCGTCTGCCACGCCCAACGTATACTCGAGCAGGTCAATGGCCTTGCCCGGGAACGCCTGCCCCGGCACGAATCGCTCGCACATCTCCACGATGGCATCCCGGGCTGCCTCGTCCACCATGATGTTGCGCAGCAGGTACACATCCTCGCAGACATCGTCCAAGATGCGCCGGGCCTCTTCCGGCGTACCGGCGTCCAGCGGCAACAGGACCAGGGCCGGCCCCCAACGCGGGTGGTGATTGAACAAATCGCGCAGTCGCCAATCCAGGCTCTCCACGATCCAGTGCAGGTCGCCACGGACCAGGTATGGCCCCAGAAATGATGGCAGGTCGGCGCCGATCCCGGGCAGCGCTGCCTGGGGCGCGTCGCGCAGAAAGAGGATGGGCTCGCCGCGCGCGCGGATCTCGTCCAGCAGGTGGGCCAGATTGGTTTGCCAGCCCTCGCCAAACCCGAGGCCATCGACGATGCTTTCCGGCGTCACCTCGAAGACACGCTTGTCGCGCAGGGTCGCCGGCCCATCGCCGGCCGCCAGGCGCCGGACAGCTTCGTGGACGAGGGCGGTCTTGCCGGCGCGGGCCGGCCCGCTGACCACCAGGTTGTGGCGCACGTCGCCGGCCAGGATGCGCAGCAGCGTGCGCGTGGCCCGGTCCCGATCGTAGGCGCGCTTGAGTTGGCCGGTCCGGGCCAGGGCGGTCAGGTCGCGGCCGCAGCAGGCAAGCAGGTTGTCCAGCGAGGGCTTGAGCATCAAACGTCCTCGTGCCGTTCCTGGCCCCACATCGGCGTCTGTTCTTACACCGATTCCGATTTGCCAATCCTATCCAGAGACTTGGACGCGGCCTTGCGCACGCCCCGGTCCTTGTCGTTGAGGACTATTTCCAGCGCGCCCACGGCCTGCTCATCACCGATCTGGCCCAGAGCCGCGGCCGCTTCCTTGCGCACATCTGTGTCTTGGCTCTTCAGGGCTGAGCTGAGGGCACCCACAGCTTGGGCCCGGCACGCCGGGTCCTGCGCGCCCATCTGCCCCAGTAGCCGGGCTGCGGCCTTGCGGTTGGGGTAATGCTTCTCGGCATCTATCTCGGGGTCTTGCAGCACAACCGTGGCGAGCATCTCCACAACTGGCGCGCCGATCTGGTCCAACGCCATCTGCGCCGCCTCGCGCTCGCTCTGCGTTTCGCTCTTGAGGATAGCGATGAGCGCTACCATCAGTGGCCCGAGATGCTGGGCCAGGTTCTTGATGTCTTTGTGAACGGCAACCCACAGAGATTCGTCATGCGTAACAGAAAACAGACTCGGCATTCCCGACGGTCGGTTCTGCCGAAGCCCGGCGGTCTTTTTGTCCAGATACCACTGCTCCCTCCGGGCAGCGGCGATACCGTCCGTCAGGCCTGGGGGAGCCCAGACATCATCCAACAGCAACGCGGCAGTCGGGCGCACGCCATCTTTCTGATTGGCGGTGATAAGCGGATCCACCGCCAGTTCGCCAATTCCGACCAGGGCGATGATGGCTTCCGCCGGCACATCCTCTGTTTTCCCAGCCCGAAGAGCGGCGATGAGTGGTCCCACCGCTGGCCCCCCGATCTGGATCAGCGCTCTTCCAAGTGTTCGGACGAGAATCGACTCGTGGGTGAAGTCGTCGTAATTCTCCGTGGCTACTTTAAGGGCTCGTTCCGCCTCTGGGAGAGCCTCGACGAGCGGCCCCACAGCCCCTGCGTCTCCGATCTGCTCCAGCACCAGGGCCGCCGCAGCGGTCACTGCCGGGCTCTTGTCCTGCAGGAGGGGAATGAGTGATTCGACCGCCGGCGCGCCAATGCGAACTAGGGCCTGTATAGATGGCGATCCCATCATTAGATGAATGTGTTCTTCCTTGCGGAGGGCGGCGATGAGCGGCCCTACCGCCCGTGGGTCGCCGATGCGGCCCAGTGCGCCGGTCGCTTCCTGGCGCACGTCGTGGTTCTTGTCCTCGAGCAAGGCGATGAGCGGACCCACCGCCTGAGCATCACCGATCTGCCCCAGGGCTTTGGCTGTTATCGCGCGCAAGCTTAGACTGGTGTCCTTGAGAGTGGCAATGAGTGGGCCCACCGCTCGAAAGTCCCCGAGCTGCCCCAGGGCCGCGGCGGACTCTTTGCGCACATCCCGGTTACTATCTCCGAGAGCAGCGATGAGTGGCTCTACTGCTCGGGCATCACCAGTCTGACCCAAGGCTCGCGCCGCCGCGCGGCGCTTCCCTTTGTCCGGCCCCTGGAGGGCGGCAATGAGCGAATCGATAGCGACAATTCCCACTGCCGCTGTCGACTCTCTAACCACCGGTTGCGCCACCGTTGCCGGGCGAGCTGCAATGGGCATCTCTGAGGGCTGCTCGTCGCTGACTGGAACAGCCCCCGGCTGCTGCATGATGACTGGCACGCCCACGAACAATTCAGGGTGCTGTTTGATGTACTGATAGAGTAATGCGGACGAAACGGCTAGCAAGATGAGGTTTACCGGTAGGGTGCATATGCAACTGAGACCCAGGGTAAACAGAGCCATGACGAGCACGAACAGGTCCCAGATGAGCATGCCGGCCAGCCAAAGAATACCTGCGAGGGTATTGCCACTGTATATCCAACCGAGACCCAGGAATCCAAATAGGCCGGGCAGGATCTCCAAGATGAAGGCCAGGCTTTGGTCCTTCGGGGGACGCAGCGCATAGCCACTGGTCTGTGGCGGCAATTGGTTGACAGCCGCCTCGGTAGGTAGCTTTTCCTGGTTCTCGCCCCCGCTTATTTCAGGTTGTTGGACGGACTTTATTTCTTCTTCCATGATCTTTCCTCCTCCATAGCACATATAGATTTACTGGTGCATAGGCGCACCAAATCTGTTTTGCCTTTGGCAATGTAGCCTGGTCAGGGCACGTTCTTTTTCTACAACTCGTTCTAGACTACACCTGAACCCAGATACCCGGCCGGCCGGGGCGCGCAGGCGCTCAGTTCCAGCGTCACCGGCTGATAGTCGGGCACCTCGTGGGCGTCCATGATGGTGTAGCGATAGCCCTGTTCGGTGAGAAAGAGCTGGCGCCGGGCCGCATAATCCTGGTCCACCGTGTCGCGCGTGACCAGGGCGTAAAAGTGAGCCAGCAGGCCGTTTTGCTTGGGCCGCAAGATGCGCCCCAGGCGCTGGGCCTCTTCCTGGCGCGAGCCGTACTGGCCCGAGATCTGGATGGCGACGTTGGCGTCCGGCAGGTCGATGGCAAAGTTGGCAACCTTGGACACGACCAGCAAGGGTTCCTCGCCGGCTCGAAAGGCTTCAAAGAGCTTTTGCCGGTCTACCACCGGCGTCTTGCCGGTAATGAGCGGCGCGCCCAGCATCTCGGCCACGGCTTCCAACTGGCGGATGTATTGCCCGATGACCAACACGTTGTCGTAGAGGTGCTTGTCCACGAGTTGCTGGATCACGTCCAGTTTTTTAGGGTTTTCGGCGGCGATGCGGTACTTTTCGCGCGGCTCGGCGATGGCATATTCCAGCCGGCGCTCGTCTTCCATGTCCATCCGAATCTCGTGGCACTCGGCGGTGGCGATCCAGCCCTGCTTTTCCAGGTCTTTCCAGGGCACGTCGTATTTCTTGGGGCCGATGAGCGAGAACACGTCGGTCTCACGGCCGTCCTCGCGAACCAGGGTGGCGGTAAGGCCTAGCCGGCGCCGGGCCTGGATGTCGGCGGTGATGCGAAAGACCGGGGCCGGCAGCAGGTGCACCTCGTCATAGATGATGAGGCCCCAGTCGCGCTGGTCGAACAGGGCGAAATGGGGAAACTCGCCCACCTCGCCGGTCTCCTTGTTCACGCGCCGGGGCCGGTAGGTGAGGATCTGGTAGGTGGTAACCGTGACCGGCCGGATCTCTTTTTTGGCCCCGGTATACTCGCCAATCTCGTCCGGCGCCACGGTGGTCTTGTCTATGATCTCGCTGATCCACTGGCGCACGGCCACGGTGGACGTGGTGAGGATGAGGGTGGCGGCCTGGATCTGGGACATGGCCCCCAGGCCCACTACGGTCTTGCCGGCGCCGCAGGGCAGTACCACCACGCCGCTGCCGCCCCGGGCCGCCCCGCCGGCATAAAAGATGTTCACGGCCTCTTGTTGATAGTGCCGCAGGCTAAAGGGCAATCCCTCGCGGGTCAGCGCCAGCAGGTGCAGGGGCAGCGGCGAGCCTTCGACATAGCCGGCCAGGTCTTCGGCCGGAAAGCCAAACTCGACCAGGGCTTGCTTGACGCGCCCGCGCTGCGCCGGGTCCACCAGCAGCGTGTATGCATCAAGCTGCTGGAACAGGAACGGCCGGATCTTTTTGTGATGCCAGACCTCGGTGATGAGGGGCCGGTCCTCAGAGATGAGGACCAGGTTGCCGTTTTGCTTTTCCAGCTTGAGCCGGCCATAGCGTGCCACATAATCGCGCACGTCGGTGACAATGTTGGCCGGCACCTCGTACTTGCCGTATTGCTCCAGCACGCCGATGATGCGCTCCGCGTCCATGCCGGCCGCGGCCGCGTTCCACAGGCTCAACGGCGAGATGCGGTAGGTATGAATGTGCTCCGGGCTTTTTTCCAACTCGGCAAAGCGCGCCAGTTGGTCCCGGGCTGCTTCGTAATGGTCGTTCGCCACCTCCACTAGCACTGTCTTGTCGCCCTGGACGATGAGGGGATTGGTGGGATTATAAACCATCGGTGCTCCTTGTCGTGAAACGCGAAATGTCAGGCGCCAAACGTCAAGCCTGATCCCCGGTCTCGCCGCTCCCCGGCCCCTCTGATCCTCGCGCAGTATGCCACAGCCAGGTCCCCACAATGAACAGCAGCACGGCCACAATGCCAATGACGATATAGGGCGTGGGGTCGCTCGGCAGTTGCAGGTTGAGCAGCGATGCCGGCGTGGGCGAAGGTGTAACGGTGGGCCGGGGCGTCCGGGTGGGCGTGGCGGTCGCGGTCGCAGTCGCCGTCGGCGTGGCGGTGGGCGTGGCGGTGGCGGTAGGCGTCGCCGTCGGCTCGGGCGTGGGTGTCACAGTGGGTGTGGGTGTGCTGGTGGGTTTGGGCCGGGGTGTAGATGTGGCCGTGGGCACCGGCGTGGGAGTTTGCACCGGCACACTGGTGTCCGGCCACAGCACGGCCCGGTCCGCGAGGAACTGGTCGATGCCACTGGAGCCGTGAATGCGGACCCGTAGGAACAAGGTAATGGTATCTGACGCGGCCTGGGCACGCACGTGCAGGTCCTTGTCTTTCATGCCGTGTACGCCGGCCTCGGTCCAGATGATGGCCGGCGACATGGGGTCTGTGCCGCCGGTGGGGTCGATGCCGATGGCCCGACTGGCATTGGGTGTCGCGCCGCTGGCCGTGTATAGGATCATCCAGCACATGGCTTCATAGGTGGCGCCGGGCGTGACGCCCTGGATCTGCTGGTAGATGCCGGCCTTGAACGCCGCGCCATCGGACCAGATCTTGAAGGAATGCCGGCCGCCGTCTACGCCCTCGCACCAGCCATCCGGGTTGTCGCAGCCGTCTTTGAACTGCGGCATGGGGCTGCCAGGCTCCAGGAACGGCGCCCAGTCGTTGGGCACCCGGCTGTTGTTGTCACCCCAGCCATAGAATCCGTTTTCAAAGCCGCCATTTTTCACCAGGTTGGGCTCGCCCTGGGCCAGCGCGGAACTGCCACCCAGCAGCAGCCCGGCGATGAGCAGGCAATACATCACACGCAATAATTTTATTCTCAACTCTATACCTCGTCGGGAAATATGCAAATGGGCAAATAGGCAAATGTGGGATCGCATGTCCTATTGCCATTTGCTCATTTGCCGATTTGCTTATTGATCCACGCGCTTTTCGGCCACGATGATCATGCGGCGGCTGGTCAGATCGTAGGGGCGGCCATCATAGTCGCCATAGGCCATCCGGAACATCAGCCCACTGGCGTGCAACATGTCCACCATTTCCACCAGGGTGTAGGCGCGCCAGGAATGGCCCCACACCTCGTCTGGCTGGCCCGCCCGTATGCGCCGGTGAATCACCTCGTTGCGGCCACGCACAAAATCAAAGCGCCGCTGCGTCACCACGATCGAGCCATCTTCTTCGCGCTCCTGATAGTCCAAATAGTTGCGCATGAGCCATTCACGGTTGATCTGCTCCAGAAAGAACCGCCCACCCACTGCCAGCGCTTCCTGGACCGCCACGAGCACCTGCCGGTTCTCGCGTTCGGTAGTGAAAAAGCCAAAAGACGTGCCAATGTTGAGGATCACGTCCATGTCGTCCCAGGGCGACAGGTCCCGCATATCGCCCACTCGCAAGGTCACGCCCAGCTCATCGCGAGCCGCGCGTTCCTGGCCGGCCTGGATATAGTCCGGGTTGACGTCCAGGCCATACACCTCGTGGCCACGCTGGGCGAATTCCAGGGCATAGCGGCCCGGGCCGCAGGCCACGTCGAGGACGCGGTCGCCCGGCCGCAGGTCCAACGCCGCCGCGACGAAATTCACCACGTCGGTGACAAACGGCGACTCGTAAAGCGCGCTATCGGCCGTCACCATGCCAAAATGATGACGCGGGTCGCGCCACCATTCTTCATAGGTCTCGGCTGTATGCTCGTTGTGTTCCATGACTCCTCCCTTGGGCATTGTTGCCTGATCTTACCACGCCACTGCGTCTCTGTCAATTTCATTCGGGACCCAAACGCCCACATGCCCACTTGACAAATCCAGCGGGAACGTTTAGACTATCGCTTGATTGATTGTTCAGGTTGGGAAAGGAGGGGCAAGTAACGTGGGTAGTGTGAAAAAGTGGCGCATGAAAAAAATCAGCAAGCACAAGCATCGCAAACGACTCAAGGCCACCCGCTGGCAGCGCAAACGCAAATAACAGTCTCATTACGATGACTACAAAAAAGGCGATGGCCCACCGTGTCAATCGCCTTCTTTGTGTGGCGGAAAGGATACCCAACGATGAAGGTATTGGGTCTGGCGGGCAGCCCGCGCCGGGGCGGCAATTCGGAGACGTTGCTGGACCGGGCGCTGGCAGGCGCACAGGACGCCGGGGCCGAGGTGGAAAAGGTGGTGGTGAGCCGGCTCAAGATGCGCGGCTGCCAGCACTGCGATGGATGCGTGGAAACCGGCCTCTGCATCGTCCAGGACGACATGCAGTCCGTGTACCCCAAGCTGCGCGAGATGGACGCTTTTGTGGTGGCGTCGCCCATGTTCTTTATGGCCGTGACCGCGCAACTCAAGGCCGTGTTCGACCGCTGCCAATGCCTGTGGATAGCCAAGTACGATCTGGGGCAGTCGTTCGTGCCCGAAGGCGCGCCCAAACGGCCGGGCCTGTTCATCGCCCTGGGCGGCACCCGGTTCAAGCACCTGTTCGACCCATCGCGCGTCATCGTCAAGTCGATCTTTGCCTCTCTGGACGTGGCCTATGGGCCAGAGCTGTTCTATCGCAGCATCGACAAAAAGGGTGACATCCGGCAGCATCCCACAGCGTTGGATGAGGCCTATGCGGCCGGGCGACGACTGGTGACCGGGGAATAGGCCCCGCGTCACATACACTGAACCCAGCGTGGCTCGGCGCGGGTAACATACCGGCGCCGGCCGTCGGGTTGCAAACCCGACGGGAGCAGCAAGTCCAAGGCTATTTACGAGAGACTGAGGCCACTATGCCCAAGAACAAACTACGCTCAGAAGTAGACTCGGAGTCGTTGGGACCAGAACGCCATCGCACGGCCGCCGTCACGGCCCTGATCCTGTTCGTGGTGGTGGCCGTGGGTTATTTGTGCTCGCCTCTGGACCTGATTCCCGATACGATCCCGGTCCTGGGCTGGCTGGACGACCTGGTGGCGGTGGGATTGTCCTCGGCCGGGGCGATGGTCTCGGCCAGCTATCTCCAGGGCTACGAGTTGAGCGAGTGGCGACAGTGGGCGCCAGTGTTGGTTCGCGGTCGGGCGACGCGCTGGGCACTCTTGGCTGTGATTGTGGTGGTGGTTCTGATGGCGGCTCTCGTGACGCTGGCGATCGTGTTGGTATGGCTGAACGGCCGGCCCGGGGCCGCCTGAGCCGGGGCTGCCTGAGCTGGGAGGAAACCATGCCCGACATCCGCTACTGGGTGGGATTCAACAAGACGCCCGGCGTGGGGCCAGTCAAGGTACGCCGGCTACTGGACCGCTTTGGCGACCTGGAGACGGCCTGGAAGGCATCGGCCGGCGCACTGGCGTCGGTCGGCCTGGACCAGCGAAGCGTGGAATCGGTGCTGGCGACCCGGGCGGCGACCGACCTGGACGCCGAAATGGCACGGCTGGACCGGCTGGGCATCCAAGTGCTCACCTGGGACAGCCCGGACTATCCGGCCCTGCTGCGCGAGATCCACGGCGCACCGCCAGTCCTTTACGTGCGGGGCGAGCTGCTGCCCCGCGACGAGTGGGCGCTGGCGGTGGTGGGCACCCGCCGGGTCACGGCCTATGGCCGCGAGGTCACGTCGCGGCTGGCCGGCGAGCTGGCACGCTGCGGCGTCACGGTGGTGAGCGGCCTGGCCCGGGGCGTCGATACCGTGGCACACCGGGCGGCTTTGGACGCCGGCGGCCGCACCATCGCCGTGTTGGGCAGCGGCCTGGACGTGGTCTATCCGGCCGAGAACCGCAAGCTGGCCCAACAGATTGCCGAACAGGGCGCGCTGGTCTCGGATTACTCGCTGGGGACCCGGCCCGAGGCCGGTAACTTTCCGGCGCGCAACCGCATCATCAGCGGCCTGGCGCTAGGCACACTGGTGACCGAGGCCGGCGCCGGCAGCGGCGCCCTCATTACGGCCGACTATGCCCTGGATCAGGGACGCGAAGTGTTCGCCGTGCCCGGCAGCATCCTGAGCCGGGGCAGCGCCGGCACCAACGACCGCATCCAGCAGGGCGGCGCCAAGCTCGTCGCCAGCGTGCCGGACATCCTGGAAGAACTCAACCTCACCATGATCGCCGATCACCAGGAAGCCCGGGAAGTCCTGCCGGCCAACGAAACCGAGGCGGCGCTGTTGGCCCAGCTCGCGGCTGAGCCGGTGCATATTGACCAACTCGCGCGCGGGGCGGCCCTGCCGGTGGCCGAGGTGAGCGCGGCCCTGACCATGATGGAACTCAAGGGCCTGGTCCGGCACGCCGGCGGGATGCAGTATGCCCGGGTCCGCGAGACCCCGGCTGAATATCATACGACGATTTGGTGAGAGATGCGGTTTTCTGGCCGGCTCTGGATCCTGTTTGGTGGCCTGATCGCAGCCAACTGCCTGGTGTGGGGTGGTTGCCTGCTGGCCTGCGGCGCGTGCGCCGTGAGCAGTTCGTCGGAAGGGGGCGGTGCTGGCCCAACGGCCGTGGCCCAGGCCACGCTTGTCCCGTGGACACGCGCGCCCCGGCTCTCGCCGTCGCCGATGCCCACGGCTACCCCCCGGCCCACGCGTACCCCAGCGCCCACCTTCTGGATCGCCAACCCCACGGTTCCGTGGTCTACCGTGGCCGCGCCCACCGCGGCCGCGACCGTCGCGCCGGCCCGGCCAACCTATACGCCCACACCCTGGCCCACCCAGGTCATCCAGGGGGCCAACGCCGAGGCCAAGGCCCAGGCGCTCATGGCGTTGGCCGCGCAAGGGTCCGACATTCCGTTTCGCGTCACCTTTACCGAGGCCGAGGTTGAGCGCGAGATCGCGCGATACCTGGCCGAGAACCCGGAGACGCCGGCCCGCAACGTACGCATCTCCTTTCAGCCGGGCCACGCCGTCATCACCGGACAGGTCAAGGTTGGCGGGTTATGGATCTCGCCCACCGTGTATGCCACAGCCGTGGCACGCAACGGCAAGGCCGTGGTGACGATCACGCGCATCGACCTGGGGCCGTTCCCGCTGCCCGGCGGCGTGGAAGAGCAACTCAATCAGCAATTGGCTGCCATCCTGGCCGGCCTGGACACGCAACCATTCCGGTTCACTGCCATCACCCTGAGCACCGGGCGCATCACGGTTGAGGGCAGGACCAAATAAC
>JAHJIN010000424.1 GCA_018823415.1 Chloroflexota bacterium
ATTCACCGGTGGCGAGTCCACCGTCCGGAGCTACATCGCCCAATACCGCCGGGAACACAAACGGCCCAAAGTCTATCTGCCCCTGGAATTCGACCCCGGCCAGGATGCCCAGGTCGACTGGGGCGAGGCCCTGGCCATCATTGCCGGGGAGCCCAGCACCGTCCAGTTGCGCGAAGCGTGTATGCGGCTGTGCTACTCGCGGCGGCTGTTCATGATGGCCTTTCCCACCCAGCGCCAGGAGGCCTTCCTGGAGGGTCACGTGCGGGCCTTCCACCACTTTGAGGGCGTGCCCCAGCGGATCAGCTACGACAACCTCAAGACCGCGGTGCTGCGCATCCTGGCCGGGCGCACCCGCGCCGAACAGCAGGCCTTTACCGTATTGCGCAGCCACTATCTGTTCGAGGCCCGCTTTTGCACCCCGGGCCAGGGCCACGAGAAAGGCGGCGTGGAACATGGGGTCGGCTTTGGCCGGCGCAACTTTATGGTACCCCTCCCGCGGGTGGCCTCGTTTGCCGAGTTGAATGCCCACTTGCGGCGCGAGTGCCTGGCCGACGACCAGCGGCAGGTCGATGGCCAGCCTGTGACCATCGGCGAGGCCTGGGCGCAAGAGCGGCCCGCCCTGCGCCAGCTCCCCGCCGACGACCTGCGCTGTCGGGTGGTCAAGTCGGTGACGCTGACGCCCTATGGCCAAGTCGAGTTCGAAACCAATCGCTATTCAGTGCCGGCCGACCGCGCCCAGCCCCGGCTGGTGCTGCATGCTTATCCCTTTCGCATCGATATTCTGGATCGCGAGGAGGTGCTGACCAGCCACCCGCGCTGCTATGGTCATCAGCAGGACATCTTTGACCCCTTGCACTATCTGCCGCTGCTGGAACAGCGGCCCGGGGGCTTTGAACATGCCAAACCGATCCGGCGCTGGCGCGCCACCTGGCCGCCCACCTACGAGCGTCTGTTGGCCCGCTTACGGGCCGAAGCCTCCGACGACGTCGGCGTGCGCGAGTTTGTGCGGACGCGAAGCGTGCAGCTGCATGGCAAGTACCCGGCGCCGCTGGTGGAGCAGGCCATCGCTCTGGCCCTGGACTATGGCTGCCTGCGGGCCGAGGGCGTCGAGCTCTGCCTGCGCCAGCTCCAGCAACCGGCGCTGGACCTGCCAGTACTGGACCTGACCGCCCATCCCCAACTGGCGACCATCGCCCAGCAGGGGCCAGACTTGCACTGCTATGACCGACTCTTGGTGGAGAACTGACCATGGAACCCCATCTCTTGCTGGAAAGCTATCTCAAACAACTGGGCCTCCCGACCTTCCGCCAGCACTATCGCCAGTTCGCCGAGGACGCCGCCCGCACCAACCAGGGCTACGACCAGTTCTTATGTGCCCTGGCCGAACAGGAACTGGCCCAACGCGACCAGCACCGCCAGGCCCGCTACATCCAGGCCGCCCGCTTCCCGGTGCTCAAGGAATTGGCCGACTTTGACTTCTCGCGCGTCCCCAGCATCAGCAAACCGCGGGTGCTGGACCTGGCCCGGGGCAGCTACATCCCCGCCGCGGAGCCCATTCTGTTGGTGGGGAATCCAGGTCTGGGGAAAACGCATCTCGCGATCGCCCTGGCCCTGACCGCCTGCCGGGGGAGCTATCGGGTACGCTTCTACAACGCCGCTGGGCTGGTCAACGACCTGCTCCAGGCTCAGGACGAGCACCGTCTGGCCCGGTTGCTCAGCGCGGCCCTCAAATACCGGCTGATCGTCCTGGACGAGTTGGGTTTTATCCCCTTCACGGCCCCAGGGGCGCAGTTGCTCTTCCAGTTCTGCTCGACCCTGTACGAACGGGTAGCGCTGATCGTGACCACCAACCTGCGCTTTGCCGACTGGGTCCAGGTCTTTGGCGATGAACGTCTCACCGCCGCCCTGCTCGACCGGCTCACGCATCGGGCCCATGTCCTGGAATTTCTCGGCGAATCGTATCGCTTTCGCCAACGGCTGCAACGGGAGACCCCACCCGAGTTGCCTGGCTAAGGCGGTGGACAGTGCCGCTCTGGGGACGGGCTGGCGCCCGCCCCCAGAGCTTGGACAACGCTGCGCGTTGCCCACACTGCCCACCGCCCGACGACGGCGAGTGGTCCGCGCTGCGCCAGTTAGCGTGCGAGTGGCTCTGTTTTCGACTAGCAAGTGGTCCTGTTTTCGACCGGCAGTTTTTTCACCCCAAGACCCCAGTGGTCCTCTTTTCGATTAGCAAGTGGCTCTGTTTTCGATTGACAAAAACACTCGTAGGCGCCCAGGTCTGGGGGATCATCACGCAGAGTGCCGTCCAGGTCGGTGGACACGCCGGCGTCCACGCCCCGGTCCCGGGCCGCCGAAGCGGACGAGATGTGATAGTCGCCAGCATCGGGATTCAGAAAGGCTGGGTTGCCCCAATAGTTGAGCGTGCCAGTGTAAATGGCGCCCACGTCGCCCCAGTCGGTGGTATTGGCCCAGAGGGTAGCCGTGAGGGTGGCCGTGGAGCCAAAAGAGACGCCAATGCCGGTGTCGTGACCGGCCAGGATGGTATTGGTCAACGTGACCACTGTTCCGCCGTCTATCCGCACGCCAGATGTGCCCTCGGGACCCAGGTTGCGGGCGATGGTGGTGTGGATCAGCCGACCGCGACTGCCCACGCCAGAGATGTGGCCGGCCGCGACCCCGGCGCCGCCATAGCCCTCCGTGGACTGGTTGTCGGCGATGAGGTTGTTGATCAAGGTGAAATCCAGGCAGCCTCGAAGGCTCACGCCACCGCCGACCCCCGGGGCCTGGTTTTCGCGGATCCAGTTGGCGTTTACGGTGGGCTGGCTATTCTCGAAACAGAGCCCCCCGCCATCGCCCATGTCAAACAAATCGCCGCCGGTGGCAGCCATGTTGTTCAAGATGTGATTGGCCTGCAGGATGGGGGTGCCGCCTTCGGCATAAAGGCCGCCGCCGCTGCCATCGCTGGTGCTCCAGGTGCCGGTGGCCCGGGCCGCGGTGTTGCCCGAGATGGTATTGCTGACGACGAGGGCTGCGCTTTGGCGCAGATAGACGCCGCCACCAGTGCCCTCGGCCCAGTTGGCCTCGCAGGCCACATTGCCGTCGATGGTGTTGCGACTCAGGGTCACGGTGGCGGTGAGGACGCAGATTCCGCCGCCGCCGTCGGCCCAGGGCGAGCCGCCTAGGCCGGTGGCGTCGCCGTCGGTCAGGTGCAGACCATCTATCGTCACGGTGATGTCGCCGGCGATATAGATGGCCCGACCGCCCTGGTTGGCATCCAGCGTGGTGACATTGGCGTCGGGATCGGGCGTGGTCCAGTTGGCGGTGGTATAGCCGCCTTGCAGGGTGAGGCTCTTGGTGATATAGGCGATCTGACCGAGACCGCCGTGGGTGTTCAGGGTGGTATAGGTGCTGGCGGCGATCTTGATCACGTCGCCATCTTGGGCGGCGTCGATGGCGGCCTGGATAGTGCTGTAACACGGCGTCATGCCGCCGCACTCGCCGGGGGCCACATAGCGCGTGGTGCCAAGGGCCTGGACGGCCGGCGGTGTGCTGCCGCGACTGCCGATCAAGATCAGGATCCCGGCCAATACGACCAGAGCCACTAGAATGGCGGATAGGCGTGCCCGGTGCATCGATTTCCCTCCTTGATGATGATTTCCAGCGAGTGTCGTGCTCACTGAATTTCATCATAGCACAGGGCCGTGGCCCCGTCAATACCGAGCGCGCATCTGATGTCGTCAGGCCGGGCCAACTCGCCAGCGTTCCAGGGCGTGGTCCCAGTTGGCGGTGCAGCCGGTGTGCGCCGTGCACAGCAGGGTCACGCCTTGCAGCCGGGCGAGCTTGTGAATGGACGCTTTTTGGGCGGCCGTATCCATGTTGATCCAGCGGATAAAGGTTTGCGCGCGGCCGTCGCGCAATCTGAGGGTGTCGCCGGTGAACAGCACGTGCCCATCGACCAGGTAAGACATGGCGCCCGGCGTGTGGCCGGGTGTGGCGATGGCCCGGACCGCGATGTGGCCCACGGTGACGACCTCGCCGTCGTCCAGCAGGGTATAGGGCCGGTCGATGGACCGGTTGCGCCGGCGCCCAAAGAACCGGGCCGTGGTGCCGTCGATCATCTGTTCCTCGTCACGCGACAGGTAGACGTGGGCATTTGGGAAGCAGGCCAGGCCGCCTACGTGGTCACCGTCCGAGTGGGTCAGGAACAAGTGCGTCACCGATTCCGGCGAGATCGGCAGCTTTTGTAGCTCGGCTCGCACCGACGCCTCGCCGTTGCCGGCGTCGATGGCGATGACGCTCTCCCCATTGGTAAGGATGAACATACTAACCATCCCGTCCTTGACGGCGTACACGTGCTCTGCTACCGGGCCGGTGGGCGCCGGGTCCATGATCTTGAACATGATCGAACCTCCTCACATTGGATGGATCAAGAGATCCAAAGAGATGCTATCGGGATAATCGGCTCGTAGGCCACTCAACGGAAGACCTGGACCAGGACCACGACGACCAGCGCGATGGCGAGCAGCCACATGGCGACGATGACCCCGGCGGCGACCCAGTTCGTTGGTTGGTCCTGGCTCAAGGTCTCCCGGGCGCGTTCCCGGCACTCGTCCAGCACCGGCCCCGGGATCATCTTGAACGCCAGGGCAATGCCCAGCGGCACGATGACCAGATCGTCCAGATAGCCCAGGACCGGGATAAAATCTGGGATCAGGTCGATGGGGCTAAAGGCGTAGCCGACCACGCCGGCCGCGAATAGCTTGGCAACCCAGGGCACCCGGGGGTCCCGGTACGCCAGGTAAAGGGCATAGGTCTCTACCTTGAGGCGCCGGGCACGCTGTTTCCACTGCCCGATGGCGCTACGTTCATCCACATTGGTTTCCCCGGTCAGCGCTCACCCCTGCGCCTCTGCGGCCCGCTCGCCGCGCTCCGTCAGCACCCAGAGCCGGCCCCCACTGCCGATGCCGCACGTCTCGTGCATGGGGCAGCCCTCGCACCGGCTCGGGCAGGTGTCATCGACCGGGCGCAGATAGCCCAACCGCACCAGACTCTCGATCATCTGGTCCAGCAGCGGCTCGGTCACGTCCAATTTTTCCGCCAGGACCGCGTGACTGTGAATGCCGCCGGTGGCGACCAGTCGTAACAGCTTTTCCAACATCGCTCAACCTCCAAAGCCCAAGCCCCAAAAACCAAAGCCCCAATGCTGGTCTACAATTGGGGGTTGGATTTTGGGCTTTGGGATTTTACAACCCCAACAACGCGGCCGTCTGATAGACCACCACCCCGCCCACGAACGAGATCGTCAGCAGGAACAACACGCTCAAGGTCGTCCAGCGCCACGAGCCGGTCTCTTGCCGCACGGCCGCCACCGTCGCCACGCAGGGGACAAAGAGCATCTGCACCGTCAGGAACGACAGCCCCGCTGCCGGCGTTACGGCACCGCTCAGGGCCTGGGCCAGTCCCCGCCCGTGCTCGCCAGCCCCATAGAGCACGCCCATCGTCGCCACCGAGTTTTCCTTGGCCACAAAGCTGGCGAACAGCGCCATCAGCAACTTCCAGTCCAGGCCCATCAGCATGCCAATCGGTGCCAACACTTGGCCCATCTGCGCGAGAAAGCTGGTCTCTACGTTGCCATCGGGGAAATAGCTCAGCGCCCAGACGATGATCGAGACCACCAGGATGATGGACCCGGCCTTTTTCAGAAACTCGACGGTGTGCCGCCAGACAAACAGGCCGATGGTCCGGCTGTTAGGCACATGGTACAGGGGCAGTTCCATGATGAACG
>JAHJIN010000425.1 GCA_018823415.1 Chloroflexota bacterium
GCCCGGCACGGAGGTGTAGCCTTCCCGGGTGGTCCGTCGTTCGGCGCATGCCGAACAGGTCTATTATCGCCGGGGCACCCGCTTGGCGCAAGTGGGTGGTGCGGTACCACGAGTTCGTGGTGATATTATATACAAGGAGGTTTGAAGGTGGCGAAGGCTAGAATCACTGTGTTGAAGAGAATGGTCAATCAAGATATTGTTAAAGAGTATCTTGGAGGTGAAGAGATGGTTCCGTGCGTTCTTTTCGAGGATGGTCAGGAGTTCATCCAAGAGGACTGGAGGCCACCTGAAGGATTCTGCCCGTGGGCCTGGGCAGATATTCACAAGGAGATCATACTGGTCAGACGAGGCGGTGACCAAGGAGAGCGGCTAAAGGGCATGGCGATTGCTTGTTGCACAGATGGGTTCAAGCCGGTGGTGTTCAAGATCGAGAGGATAGACGATTGATGAGGGGACTGCGCGCATAACAAGTGGCTGGCGCCGACCTTGCTATTTGTTTGCGGCTGCGCTGTGCTCGCCCCCGGCGCCGCGGCCCCGCCTGCAGTGGGGATGCGCCAGCGGCGCGACGCAGCTAGGGGGAGCGGCGCATCTCGCACCCCATTGGGCGTTTATGAATTATGAATACGATCAATAATGCAAGTTTTATTGGAGGAAATCGTTACCATGTTGTATGAAAAAAACCTTGACGCTGTTCTTCAAGAGATTGTCGCTCGCTGGGGAATACCCGGCTTGGCGGTTGGTATTGTGGAAAACAACGAAATTGTCTATGCCAAAGGGTTTGGTGTTCAGAGTCTGGAAACGCAAACCCCTGTGACGGGGGATTCCATTTTCTGCATCACATCCGTATCAAAATGCTTTGTTGCCTCAGCCGTAGTGCAATTGGCAGAACGTGGGAAATTAGATCTGGATGCACCGCTCGTACAATACCTGCCCTATTTTCAGATGAATGATGAACGCTATCGGCACATCACCATCCGGCAAATGCTCAGCCATACCTCTGGGATGCCGGATATGGATGAGAACGAATACGATGAATTGCTGGCAAACCCCGAATGGGATGATGGTGCTGCCGAGCGATATGTCCGCGGCCTGCGCAGCAGAAAACTGATAGCGAATCCGGGCGAACGGTTTAGCTATAGCAATATCGCATACAACGTGCTGGGCGATATGATCGCTCAAGTCTCGGGCAAGTCTTTTGAAACCTACATGCAGGAGCAAGTATTAATTCCATCTGGAATGTCGGACAGTACATTCCTCCTGGCGGATGTGCCGCCCGACCTGCTGGCTATTCCTCATCTTCGCTCACCTGAAATGAAGATCAATCCCTCCTACCCGTATACCCGGACAGATGCCCCGTCCAGTTTCCTGCACTCCACCATTCTGGATATGTGTCATTGGGGTATGACCTGCCTCAACAAGGGAAGCCATCTCGGACAAAGTATCCTCTCACCGGCAAGCTATGACATGATGTGGACGCCTGTCGTGGCACAGGGTTATTCACGCCCTGGCATGTATGAGGATATGGGTCTTGGGTGGAATCTTGGACATTACAGGGATGTGAAAACGGTCAGCCACGGAGGCATGGGATTCGGATGGGCTGACTTTTTGCTCATCCTGCCTGAGAAAAATTGTGCCGCTACCATCTTGTGCAATGAAGAATCCTTTGCTCGCACCCGTATCATCTGGGCAATTGCGGACACACTCCTGGGTCAAAAGCCGCAGGCAAACGCGGTTTCGTGGATGGTGCCGATCAGTCAAGCGATGACACAGGGTGGCATCCTGGCGGCTTATGCTCGCTATGATGAGATTAAAGCCAGTGGAACGGACGAGTATTACTTTGATAGGGATGATCTTCTCAACCTTTCAATTCAGTTAATGTCGGCAAAGAAACCTGACCTGGCGATTGATGTGCTGGGGTTAAATATCCATGTTTTCCCCGAGTATGTCGAATCGTATACTAGACGGGCCAAGAATCACCTCCAGAAAGGCGAATTCACACAAGCTGAAGAAAGCCTCTTGATTGCTTTGTCTATTGAACCCGATAACCCCACTGTGGTTGAGTTGCTAGAAACGGTTCACGCTCCGGCGGACAGCGGCTCACGCCGTTGATGGTGCGGCGCGCGGTTTGGCAGAATTGGCGCGATAATTTGAGCAGCCTTGCCAGTCCTGCTGCTACCGCTGAGCCAAATCGCTAGACGGCACCGCAGATAAGGTCAGATATCAAAGCCCGTGCTCGATGCACAAGAATTGGGCATCGCCCTGGTTGCGCACAAGCCAAGAGAACTCCCAGCTGATGAGCAGATCGCCTGGCCGGGACTCTTGCCGGGCCAGGTGGACCATTAGCTCGAATACCTCTTTATGATGGTTTTTGGAACTCGTCCATCGGCCTCCAACTCGCTGTCAGATTTTGAACTTGTGGTATAATATGCCCACTATGGATCGCGATCTCTTTGAACGCCTCGTCATCGAGGCCCTGGATGCTCTCCCGGACATCTTTCGGGAGAAACTCGACAACGTCGAAGTGGTGGTGGAGGATTGGCCGGACCCCCACACCCTGCGGCTGGCCGGCGTGCGCTCGCCGGCCGAACTGCTGGGCTTTTACCACGGCATCCCCCAGACCCAGCGCACTACCAGCTATGCCCTGGTGCCCCCCGACAAGATCAGCATCTACCAGCGGCCCATCGAATTGCAGTACCGCACTGCCGATCAGGTGCGTGCTACTGTCCAGCGTGTGGTACGCCACGAAATCGCCCATCATTTTGGGATCAGCGACGAACGCTTGCGCGAGATTGGGGCCTATTGAGCCCAACTGGCCCCAATTCGTTCACCCCCGGCTATCATCGTCATACAACGCCAGTCGTAGACAGGATTTAGGACACCGGCCCCTTGACACTCGCGCGGCGAACCGGTATAGTGATCACGCCTAGTGCAGCCGTCCAGGGAATAGGAGGCCGACCATGTCTCGTCAGCATTCTCGCAGTCCGGCCAGTATGCCGGTCATTCGCCAGTTGGTGCAGACCATCGGTCAGGCTCAGGACCGCGTGACCTTGTACCAGGCCGTGGTAGACCAGACCCTGGCTGGCGTTGGGGCCGCGCTGGTCACGCTGTCGTTTGCTCATCCAGAACGCAACGAGCTGATCGTCGAATATGCAGCCGGCCTGGATTCACCACTGGCGCGTGCGATCCAGGACTTGTTGGCCCAACCGGTGGTCGGTTGGTCCTGGGCCCTGCCCGAGGGCACGCTGGGCCGAGCCTACCGCGAGCGCGTCACCGTCGAGCACGACAGCCTGTGTGACGTGCTCCAGGGCCGCGTGCCCGTGGCAGCCTGCCGGGCTGCGGGCGAGGCCGTGGCCTTTCGTCGCTACGTAGGCCTGCCATTGTTGGTAGCCGAGCACGACGAGTCAGTGGGCCAACTTGCCTTCTTCTTCGCCGGTCCAGACGATCTTGGCCCCCAGACACCTGATCTGGAAATCCTGGGCGAGATCGCGGCCACAGCCATGCGGACCATGCAAACCGTGGATACGCTGCGTCAGCGCACCCAGGAATGGCACTCGATTTTCCAGACCTCGCCCAGCGCCACACTCACAGTCGATAACCGCCAGATCATAGCCTCGTGGAATCGCGCCGCTGAGCAAATGACCGGCTATACGGCCCAGGAGATGATCGGCCAGTCGTGCTTCAAGCTCCAGGGCATGCCTTGCCTGGAGAAATGCGGCCTCTATGCGCCCGATGTGCCCAAGCCTATCATACGCAAGGAATGCACCGTCGTTGCCAAGGATGGCCGTACCATCATCATCAGCAAGAACGTGGCCGAGTTGCGCGACGAGGCTGGGCGGGTCATCGGAGGTGTGGAATCCTTTGACGACGTGACCCAGTATCGCCAAGCCACCCGCGAACTTGAGGACCTCAAAGAGTTCCACGAAGACATTGTCCAGAACATGGCCGAAGGCATTGTGATGACGGACCCGGCTGGCCGCATTACCTTTGTCAACCCAGCCGCGGCCAATCTGTTGGGCTATGCCGCCGATGAACTCACCGGCCAGCATTGGACCCGCGTGGTGCCCCCAGACCAACAGCCCATCGTTCAGGCCGCCGACGAGCGTCGTGCCCAGGGCCACGCCGATCGGTATGAACTGGAACTGGTGTGTCAGGATGGGACTCGCGCCACCGTGTTGGTGGCCGGCAGCCCGCGCCTGGAGGCTGGCCAATTTGTCGGCACTCTATCGGTCTTTACCGACATTGGCGAGCGCAAGCGGCTGGAAGCGATCTTGCTACAGGCCAAGGAGGACTGGGAGCGCACCTTTGACGCCGTGCCTGACATGGTGTTCCTGCTAGATACTGAGAGCCGGATCACCCGCCTCAACCGCGCCGCCTCTGAGGGCCTGGGCGTGAGCTTTCAGGATGCCATAGGCCGCCACTGCTACGAACTGATGCACGGGACCCAGTCCCCTATCCCCAACTGTCCCTACCAACGCACACTCGCCACGGCCAGCCAGGTCCAGCAAGACGTGGAGGAACCGCTTCTGGGCAAAGTGCTGGACGTCACCACCACGCCCATCATCGAGGCCGATGGCAGCGTGACCGGCGGTGTTCACGTGGCCCGCGACATCACCGAGCGCAAACACATGGAACTGGCGCTGGAACAGCGCGCCAGGCGGCTAACGGCCATCAATGCCGTGGCCGCGGCCCTGAGCCAGACGCTGGACCTGGATACGCTGCTGCCCCTCGCCCTTGAACAGGTCGTGGCGGCCATGTTCACCGACCTGGGCGGTTTGTATCTGTTGGACGAGACTCGTCAGTCGCTAGACCTGGTGGCCCAGCAGGGGATGCCCGAGGACCAACTGCCTCACTACCAGCAATTGCCGGTGCAGTCGAGCCTGCCCGGCCAGGCCGTGCAAACGCGCCAGCCGGTGCTGGTGCAAGACATGGAGCCGGCGCATGCGGCGCCCGAAGCGCCACCAGTGGCCTTTCTGGCCGTGCCCCTCATTGCCTCAGATCAGGTTCATGGCGCGCTCAGCGTGGTGCGGGTGGGCGGTCAGCCCTTTTCCACCGAAGACGTGGATTTGCTCGCCACCGTGGCCCAACAAGTAGCCTCAGCCATCGAAAACGCCCGGCTCTACAAAGCCGAGCGCGAGCGCGAAGGACTGCTCCGCATGATGACCGAGCAGTCGTCTGAACTCTTGTATTTGCAAGACCTGGAAGGCACCCCCTTGTATGTCAGCCCTTCGGTGGAACGATTACTGGGCTATACGCCAGCCGAATACATCCAGGCGCGCGTGGCCGGTCAAATCCTGGTGCGCGATCATCCCTATACGGCGGCCGTGGTGCAACTATGGCGAGATGTTCGCGCCGGCCAATTCGA
>JAHJIN010000426.1 GCA_018823415.1 Chloroflexota bacterium
CGAACTGGCCGCCTTTGTCCAGGCCGTGCGCACGGGGGGAACAGCACCCATTCCTTTTGCCAGTCTGGTTCAGACCACGTTGACCACGTTTCGCATCCGCGATGCCTTGCGCACCGGGCAACCCCAATCCGTTACGTGGCACGACGAGTTTGCTGATGGTCCCGACGGCGAGGGAACGGCGTGAGGATCCTGGTTCTGGCGCATTTTTATCCGCCCGAGATGGGCGGCGCGGCGGCGCGTTTGCATGGCCTGGCCCGGTGGTTGGTTCGCTATGGGCACCAGGTCACGGTCGTCACCGGTTTGCCCAACTATCCCACCGGCCTGGTGCCAGCAGGCTATCGGGGTCGCTGGCGGGTCCGGGAAACCATGGACGGCGTGGACGTACTGCGCACGTGGGTCTATGCTTCGTCGCATCGGGGCAGCTTGCGCCGGCTGGCTAACTATTTTTCGTTTGTCGTCTCGGCCATCATCGCCGGCCTGACGACAGGTCGTTCCTATGACGTGATCCTGGCCTCATCGCCTCCCCTGTTCATTGGGCTGGCCGGTTTAGCCCTGGCGCGGATGCATCGAGTACCCTGGGTGTTTGATATCCGCGACCTCTGGCCAGACGTGGCAGTGGAGGCCGGCGAGTTTGCGCCAGACGCCGCTATCACGCGGCTAGGTTATGGACTGGCCCGCTTTCTATATCGCCAGTCCGATCATATCACACCGGTCACGGAAAACAAGCGGCAGAAACTGTTGACGGCCGGGGTTCCGGCCGCCAAACTCACCATCGTACCCAACGGCGTGGACCTGGACCTGGTCGCGCCGGCCGATGGCGACAAGCGCGCTGAACTGGGGCTGACCGACCAGTTTGTGATACTATACGCTGGTCTGATCGGCATCGCCCAGGGTGTCGAGGTCGTGGTCGAGGCAGCCGACCGGTTGCGGGCGCACCCCAATATCCACTTTCTGATCGTAGGCGATGGCGTGCGGCGCGAAGCCCTGGCGCACCGGGTGGCGCAACTGGGCCTGAGCAATGTAACGCTGCTGCCGCGCCAGCCGCGCGAACAGATCCCGGCGTTTATGGCGGCTGCCAATGTATGTCTGGTGCCTTTGGTCAGTAGCAAGCTAGAAGATGCCGTCCCATCCAAGTTGCTGGAAGCCTGGGCCTATGGCCGGCCGGTCATCCTGGCCGCCGGAGGCGAAGCAGCCGGCGTGGTACAGCAAAGTGGGGGCGGTATGGTGGTACCGCCAGAAGAACCCGGTCGTCTAGCCGATGCGGTGCTGGCGTTGAGCCAGGCGCCAGACCAACTGGCGCGATATGCCGAGCAAGGGCACCGTTATGTCCGCGAGCGTTTGGATCGGCCGACGCTGGCCCAGCAGATGGAGGTCGTCTTGCAGACGCTGGTCCAAGCCCGGTCCCGGCCATGAGCACCGCTCGCTCGTTACGCGCGACCTGGCTGGCTCTCCGGCGCAGCGGTCCCCGGCGCAGCCTCTATCGACTGCGCCGGCGTTTTCGGTTGAGACTGGTAGACCCACTGCTGGCTAGTCGGCTGTACCCGCTCCCGGTCCTTTCCGAGCGGTCCTTGTCGCCTGGGACGGTTGACCAACTGCAGTTGTTGAAACGCCTGGTTGTGCTGCGCCAAGCCGCGCCGATGGCCGAATGTTGGGATCAGACCACTGGCGCGTTGAGCTTGCTCAATCAGCCGCGCTTTCCCCTCGTCCCGCCGGTGGATTGGGCAGCACGCCCGATGGCAGATCCGCTATGGGCCTTTCACCTGCACGGCTGGGAATGGGCCTGGCCGTGGCTCGATGATACCACCAGTTGGCCGACGTTACTGGCGTTATGGCGCGACTGGGTAGCTTGCGTGCCCATTGGTCGCGGGCTGGCCTGGGAGCCGCATCCCACCTCCCGGCGGTTGGTTGTGTGGAGTGCTGCCTGGCATCTAGCCGGTGGAGATCACGGGTTAGCCGGTGCCGTGGCCCAGCACGCAGCATATGTGGCCGATCACCTGGAACGAGACCTAGACAACAATCATCTGGTAGCCAATGCCAAGGCTCTGGCCTGGGTCGGATTGCTCTTTCCTGGTTTACCGCAGGCCCAACGTTGGCGCGACCGGGGCCTGGGCGTGCTCTGGGATGCACTGAGGGACCAGGTGCGAGGTGATGGCGGTCACGTAGAAAACTCGACGAGCTATCACCTGGCGGTCTGGCTGGACTGGCTGGAGACCGCACTGCTCTGTCGGGCCAGTGGGCAGGCGGTGCCGCCCGCGATCTGGGACACGTTGGCCCGCATGGGCGATTTCGTTGTGGCGCTGCTACGCCCTGATGGCCGATTGCCCTTGCTCAACGACAGCATTCAAGACGAGCCGGTGCCCGTTTGCTCTGTGTTGGCGCTCGCGGCCGAGGCGTTGGGACGACCAGACTGGGTCGTGCCGGCGGGCAATAGCCGGGCCTTGCCCGATAGCGGGTATGTGGTATTTCATTCAGGCGCCAGCCCAGAAGACACGTATTTGGTCTTTGACGTTGGCAATCTGGGACCAGCCCACTGCCCGGGCCACGGTCACGCCGACGCCCTGAGCATTGAATTGTGGAGCCAGGGCGAGGCGCTGGTCCTGGACCCCGGCACTTATCAGTACGCCGCTGGCCCATGGCGCGATTACTTTCGTGGCGCGGCTGCCCATAGTACCGCTGTGGTGGATGGCCTGGACCAATCTTGCTTTGTGGGGCCATTCCGGGTCGCCGAGATGGCCCATGGCCGGCTCGTCTCGTCTCGGCTCGATGGCCCAGAACCAGAGGCCGTGGGCGAGCACGACGGTTATACACGTTTGCCCAATCCGGTAACGCACCGGCGCCGTGTGCGCATGTTTGACTCGGGTCACATCGCTATCGAGGACACATTCTCTGGAGCTGAACTGCACAAAATCGCACTCTATTTCCATCTGGCCCCGTGCGAGGTGGTGGTATCAGAGCCAGGCGTCGTTTGCGCGACCTATCCTGGCGGCACTCGGGTATGGTTCCACCTGGATAGCCCAATCCCCGCTGAGCTAAGCATCCAGGAAGGCTGGATCAGCCAAACCTGGTATCGTAGACAACCTAGCCCGGTCCTGGTGTATACCAAAATCGATCAATTGCCCAGCACCATTACTACTCATATTCACATTCGGTAGGTTCGGTAGGAAATGATGAAACTGGTACACGTTGTCGGCGCGCGTCCCAACTTTATCAAAATAGCTCCAGTGTGGCGGGCCATAGCCAGCCTGACGCCGTTTGAGCAAGTAATGGTTCATACCGGGCAACACTATGACGTCAACATGTCAGATGTCTTTTTCGTCGATCTGGGTCTGCCAGCGCCCGACCATTACCTGGGTGTTGGTTCTGGCACTCATGCCCAGCAAACGGCTGCTGTTATGGTCGCCTTCGAACGAGTTGTTCAGCAACTTGGTCCTGATCTGGTGTTGGTATACGGTGATGTAAACTCGACGGTGGCTGCCGCCCTGGTCTGTGCCAAGTTGCTGGTTCCGGTGGCTCACGTGGAGGCTGGCCTGCGGTCCTTTGACCGCACCATGCCCGAAGAGATCAACCGCCTGCTCACCGATCAGATCGCCGATTGGTTGTTCACACCCTCACCAGATGGCGACGAGAACCTGCTGCGGGAGGGCGTGGCCCCGGGAAAGATCCACCGTGTGGGCAATGTCATGATCGACAGCCTGGTTCGGTTGCTCCAGACGGCAAGTCGCTCTACCGTGCTCTCTGAACTGGGACTTGAGCCAGAAGATTATGCGGTGCTGACCATGCATCGCCCCTCAAACGTAGACAGCGAGGACGCGTTGGGCGACTTGCTGAACACCTTAATCCGGCTCTCGGAGCGCCTGCCGATCATCTTTCCGGTTCATCCCCGTACCTGGCAGCGTCTGGAGACACTTGGGGCGGGCGAGGCGAGGGGTCAACTGCGCCTGATCGAACCGCTGAGCTATGTGGATTTTTTGGGCCTGATGAGCCAGGCCCGCATCGTACTCACTGATTCGGGAGGTATTCAGGAAGAGACGTCTTATCTGGGGATCCCCTGCCTGACCCTGCGCGCCAATACCGAGCGCCCGGTAACCGTCGAGATGGGAACCAACACCCTGGTGGGCCAAGACACTGGCTTACTCACCAGCCGGTTCCATGCCATTCTGGATGGCGACGACTCGTGGGATCGCCGGCCCCCAGCCGGCATATCCCTGTGGGATGGACATGCGGCGGAGCGGATCGCCCGCATCATTTTGGAGACCCTTGGGCGTGAATAAGCGCCACCAACCCCCGCAAGTAAGTCCGGGGTGCCAGGCCCTACTGGCCTGGGTCAGTGGTACGCCGCCGGACCGAGCCACCGATTTGACTGGCCTGAGCGAAACGGATTGGCAGGATTTTATAGGCATGGCCCGAGCCCACCAGTTGGCGCCATTGGCCTATTACCAGTTGTACCACACGCTGGACAGGTTGCCGCCGTGGGTCGCAGAGGCGTTGCAGACAGCCTACCACAACGTTCTGGCTGCCAATGTGGTGCTATACAATCGGACGCAGCGCATCTTGAAGGCTCTGCGACAGGCCAGTATCCCCGTGCTGGTGCTCAAAGGCACGCTGTTTGCCCAAACTCTCTATCCCAGCATCGGCGCCCGGCCTATGTGCGACCTGGACCTGGTGATCCCGCTGGACCAGTTGGCTCAGGTAGAAACCGTCTTGTCAAGCTTTGGCTATCGCTCGCTGGGCCACGGCACGCGACCGCTCGAGTACCATCTCCGCTATGGCGGCGAAGTAACCTATGGACCGCCACAGTCGTGGCCGCCAGTGGACCTGCACTGGCACTTGATCTTTGGCGAGTGGCCGCGGTGGGCCACGGCCGTGGCCGATGAGGATTTCTGGGGCCGAGCGGAACCGGCGATCATCGACGGTATAGAGGTTCTGCAACTGGCTGTCCTCGATTCGTTGTTGCATCAGGTCTGGCATATCGCTGTCGTGCATGGTTATACCGATATGGGACTTCGCAGCTATGTGGACCTGGATCGTATCATCCGCGCCGCCGGCGACTCGCTGGATTGGACTGGGTTTGTGGAGCTGACCCGGCGGGTGCGCATGACCACTGCTGCGTATCTGACGCTGGCATTATGTGTCCAGTCGCTGCATACCCCGGTGCCGCCAACGGTGCTCGCGACGGTGCAGCCCTCTGCGCTGCGGCGTCGGCTGTTGGACCAGGTGCTGGATCAAGAGGCCCTTTTGCAGCGTCGATACGTGAGCCGGCGACGCGTATATTTGTTACGCTTGCTGCTCGTGGACCGAACACGGGACGCGGCACGGCTGTTGTTCCGCACGTTTTTTCCAGAGAAGGAGTGGCTGGCAGCGCGGTACGGATTAGAAGACCGGGGACCGCGATTCGCTCAACGACTCCGGCATCTGGTCCTGGTTCTGCTGTTGCGCGGCGAGATATGACAAGCGAGGCCACGCTCGTCTGGAGGAGAGGAAAATGACCACGACAACGCCTGCTGGGGAAGGAGGCGAAAGGCAACTCGCCAGCGGCCGCGCGTGGTTGCCCAACCTGTCACTGGGCATCTCGGAGCGTCGGCTGTTGCTAGGCGCGCTAGATGGGTTAGGCCTGAACATGGCCCTAACGCTGGCGATGATCTTTCGCCAGGGCACCGATTCGGTGAACTATCAGGTGCAACAGCTTGTGTCCCACCCGTGGTGGTTCGTGACGTTAACTTTGATCTGGTTCATCGTGGCTCGGGTATTGGACTGCTATGATCTAAAAAAAGCCTCCAACCCTTTTGCCGGCGTTCTGGCAGTCGTCAAGGCGCTAGCAGTTACGTGTCTGATCTATTTGTTCGTGCCCTATATCTCGCCGCCTTTGCCTTCATCCCGCTTTGCCGGACTATTGCTACCCCTGTTCGCCCTCGGCTTTCTGGTGGCCTGGCGGGTCTTCTATGCAGTGGTCTTCATCCAACCGATGTTTCAGCGCCGGGTGCTCGTGGTGGGCGCGGGCCGGGCCGGGATCGCGCTCATTCAGGCGTTGCAGGAAGTGGCATCCAGCGACTATCACGTGTGCGGCTTCGTCGATGACGACGCCACCAAAAAGCGCATGTTGATCGAGGGCGCCCCGATCCTGGGGCCTAGCCAAGATCTTTTGTCGATTGCGCGGCGCGAGGAGGTGAGCGAGGTCATCGTCGCCATTACGCACATGGACCAGATGGAGCAGACTTTATTCCAAGCCATCATGGACTGCCAGGAGCAAGGCATTCACATAACAGCTATGCCCACCGTGTATGAGAACATCACCGGACGCGTGGCGGTGGAGTACATTGGTCGGCGTATACACCTGTTCCTCCCGCCTAATTTTTCCTCGACGCATCGCATCTATGAGGCCCTGAAACGCGGTGGTGACGTGATTGGGTCCTTGGTTGGACTGGCCTTGTTTGCCCTCTCGCTGCCGTGTATCGCCTTGGCGATCAATCTCGATAGCCCCGGTCCCTTATTCTACTCGCAGGAGCGGGTAGGAAAAGGTGGTCGTATATTCAAGGTCATCAAGCTTCGTTCTATGGTGCAGGAGGCAGAAGAGGGAGGGCAGGCAGTATGGGCTACGAAAGAAGATGATCGCATCACCCGAGTGGGTCGGTTCCTGCGCCGCACGCGCCTGGACGAGTTCCCCCAGTTCGTGAACGTCCTCAAGGGCGAGATGAGCCTCATCGGCCCGCGTCCCGAACGGCCGCAGTTTGTGACCTTGCTGACCGAGCAGATCCCGTTCTACCGCGCGCGTCACGCCGTCAAGCCCGGCCTCACCGGTTGGGCGCAGATCAAGTACCGCTATGGCAACACGGTGGAGGACGCGCTGGTCAAGCTTCAGTATGATCTCTATTACATCAAGCACCGGTCTCTCTACCTGGACCTCTTTATCGCCGCCAGGACCGTGCTGGTGATGCTCACCTTTCAGGGTACGTGAGTCGCAAAGGCGCTAGGACTTGAAGGCGGGAATCCAATGGCCGGGTTCCCGCCTTTGCTTGACAGCCCCGGCTAACTGGGGTATCATAATGGCAAACTGGAGGGGAGTGCGCGAATGGTTCGAGGTGCCAGGCAGCCAAGTCGACCGACTTGCATGTCCGAATATGCCCAGGCCTGCTTGCGAGCACTGGCAGCCAGCGGATTGGGAGACAGGATGTCCCTGGGCGGCGCTTTGGGCCTGTTACACTATTTGGATTACCGTTCTACCCACGATGTGGATGCCTGGTGGGAGCCTACAGCTACGGCCCAGGAGCGGCTGCGCGTGATCGAGGTCATAGAGACCACGCTCCAACCGTTTGGTCAGGTCAGAACCCGGGCCTGGGGTGATGTGAGCAGTGTCGAGTTGTTACAAGTGGGGCGCGTCGTCTTTGGTTTCCAGATTGCGCGCCGTTCTGCCCAATTGGAACCATCCGCGCCGCTCCCCTGGATGGATGTGCTGCTGGATAGCTGGTCGGATCTGGTGGCAAGCAAGATGGTGGCCTTGGTCGAGCGGGGGGCGCCGCGAGATTTTCGCGACATCCATGCCCTGTGCCGGGCCAGCCTGACGACACCGCCGGAATGCTGGGACCTCTGGCGTCGTCGTCAACGGTTGGCTGGCAGCGATACAGATAGCGTCCGGGTGCGCCTGGCGGTGGAGACGCACCTGGCGCGCATCGCCCAGCATCGTCCGCTGGACCAAATCGCCGATCTTCAGCAGCGCGCCCAGGCTGAACAGGTACGCGGCTGGTTTGCACAGGAGTTCCTGAATGCGCTCGGATAATGCCTCAGGCAACCTTTGGATTGACGGCGCCCTGTACCCGGATACCGAGCCGCCCGTCGAGTTGCGCGACTTGGCTGAACAGGTGGACTTTTTAGCCCGGTTGTGCGCTGCGTGGGACTTTGGCCTGCTGCCCGATTCGGATACCGTAGCCGAGATTCGCCGGGCTCAGTGGCGCCAAGCCGTGGATGCCTGCCGTTTGCTCACCTCGCCGGCCTATCACCTTCTGCGGCATTGGCATGGGCTGGCTCCGCTACCTTATTTGGGACAGCAATTGGCTTATATCCGTGATGATCCCAATCTGGCTTATGTGTGAATGCTGGGGCATCCAGGGTACGTTGAGCGTGCGCCAGCCTCAAGGCGGGAACCCGGTCGCCGGGTCTCCCGCCTTTTTGCTTGACAGCCCCGGCTAACTGGGGTATCATAAGCACCGGGCGGTATAGCATGGCCGGCTAGTCGCTTGCCAATCGAGCGCTATTGACGACCTGGTGGAAAGGCCCAGATGGAGGTGTGCTGATGACCGACTTGGCTGTCCAAGACCTACAAACTGAGGCAATTTGGGGCATAGTGGCTCAAGAACTGCAACTCTCGGAACAAGACCTGCTGAAGCAAGGCATCCGATCCCTGTTGGACCGCCGATTGAGAGAGGTCAAGACCCAGATATTCGAGATCCAGAGTTGCTATGGCGTCTCTTCTGTGCAGGATATGGAAACACGCTACCGCGAGGGCACACTAGAAGAAGCCGACTCTTGGCGTGACTGGCAACGTTTGGATCACCTGGAATACAAGCGAGACCGGTTGTTGCAGCTTGCTGAGGCCCTGCGATGAGCCTGGTGAACATCGACCGGCTGTGCGAGATCGCCCAGGTGGAATTTGCGGACATTGTGCTCGAGGCCCTGATCCTCGACATCAACGAGTTGCGTATCATCCTGAGCGATGGCAGTTTCGTGGACGTTTGGTACTCGCTCAAACTACCTGACCGATA
>JAHJIN010000427.1 GCA_018823415.1 Chloroflexota bacterium
CTCTATCTCCCATCTCCATTCGCTTCTATCCATGCGCATCCGTGCCGTAGGTCCGGGTCCTATTTCTTGGTGGCCTCGCCGCGCCGCCGCCGCTCTTCCCGGCTGCCCTCGTCCGAGTAATAATAGTAATAATAGCCATAGCCCCGGCCGCCGCGCCGCTCGCGGTTCAGCACCGCCCCCAGGACCTTGGCCTCGGCCTTGTCCAACGCCTCCTTGGCCCGGCGCACCGCGTCGCGCCGCGTCTCGCCGGCGTCCACCACCAGGATGGTGCCGCTGGCCTGGGCCGCCAGCAGGCTGGCGTCGGCCACGGCCAGCACCGGCGGCGAGTCCAACAGCACCACGTCGGCGCGCTCGCGCAGCCGGGCAATGAGCTGTTTCATCTGCGGCGAGCCCAGCAGGTCCCCCGGGTTGGGGGGAATCGGCCCGCTCACCAGCACTTGCAAACCCTCCACGCCGCCGGACTGCAGGGCCGCGTCCAGGTCCGGCTCGGCCTCCAGGAGCAACGTGGTCAGGCCGATCTCGCGATCCAGGCCAAAGATGCGGTGCAGCACGGGCCGGCGCAGGTCGCTGTCCACCACGATGACCCGCTTGCCGGCCTGCGCCGCCACCACGCCCAGGTTGGCCACCGTGGTGCTCTTGCCCTCGCTGGGCTGGGCGCTGGTCACCAGGATGGTGCCGCCGGGGTTGCCAAACCCAGCAAACTCGACGTTGGCCCGCAGGATGCGATAGGCCTCCACCACGTGCGACTTGCTGCTCATGGCCGTCACCAGGGCGTCCTTCAGGTCCTTGACCCGGGCGATGCGCCAGGTGTGTCCCAGCAGCGCCAGCCCCAGCACCTCCAGGTCCTCGCCGGTCTTGACCGTGTCGTCCAGGTATTCCAGCAAAAAGGCCGTGGACACGCCCAGCACCACGCCGCTGATGAGGCCCAGCACCGTGTTCAGCAGCGTGCGCGGCCGCACCGGGCTGCTGGGCGTCTCGGCCGGGGCAAACACCGTCACATTGTCCGTGTAGCGCGCCGCCGCCAGCCGAAAGTCCTCCTGGCTGCGGATGAGCATCACGTACTCGGTTTCGTAGCGAGAGAGCTGGCTCTGCAGGCGCACCAGCTCGGTGCGGGCAAACTCGGGGAGGTTGACGTTCTGGGGGTCGGTGGGGTCGCCCAGAGAGGCGATGGCCATCTGGGCCGTTTCGATGGTTTTCTCCAGGTCCTTGATCTTTTGCTCGATCTCGCGGCGGCCGCCCTCAAAGCGGGCCTGCTGCCGGGCCTGGTTCTCGCGGATAAAGACCTCGGCGATCTTGTCGGCGGTTGCGGTGGCCCGGGCCGGGTCGCTGTCTTCCACATTGATGCGGATGAGCTGGGTGTCGCGGATCTGCTCCGCGCTCACGGACCCGGCCAGTGCGCCGGTGCTAAAGGGCAGTTGCAGCTCGGCGATGACCTGGCGCAGCACCACCGGCGACCCGATCATCTCCACATAGGTCCCGGCCGAGGCCTCACTGGCTCGCAGCGCGGTATAGACGTCGGCCCGGGGGTCGGCGCCCTGATCGATCTGGAGCGTGACCGAGGCGCTATAGATGGTCGTGGAGGTGACGCTCAACAGGAACGTCATCCCCCCCACCAGCACCGTGGCCAGGATGATGAGCCACAGCCGCTTTAGCAGCACGGCCACGAATTTGCGGAGTTCCATTGTATACTCCTTGACTCCAAAACGACGACAGACCACCGACCGCCTGGTGGGCAGTGGTCTGCCGTCCGCCGTCGGCGGTCGAGGTTACGGAATCACCACCACGTCGCCCTCTTGCAGGCCGCTCACCACCTCGGTCTCGGTCTCGTTGGCCAGGCCGGTGACCACGGCCACGCGCTGCCGCCGGCCGTCGGTCCCCACGACCTCCACATAGCTCTCCCCGGCCACGGTATAGATGGCCTGCGTGGGCACGATGAGCACGTTGTCCTTGGTCCGCACGATGATGCGCACGTCGGCGCCCATGCGGATGGTGGCCGGCACGCCCCCCGGCTCGTCAAACACGACGGTCACGTGATAGGCCTGCTTGCCCTGCCAGATCACGGCCTGGCTGGAGACGGCCTTCACCTGGGCCGGGTACACCTTGTCCGGATAGGCATCCAGCGTCACGTGGACCACCTGGCCCAGCGCCACCGGCCCCACGTCGGCCTCGGGCACCGTGGCGTCCACCTCCAGCTCGGTGGGGTCGGCCAACACGCCCACCAGCGTATACGGGTCCACGTTATTGCCCACCTTGGCGTCCAGCGAGATGACGATGCCATCCAGGGGGGCGATGAGCTGGGCGTCCTTGAGACGCTCGGTGGCCCGGTCCAGCCGGGTCCGCCAGTACGTCACCTTGCGTTCCAGCAGGGTGATCTCGATCTGGTAGGCGCTCTTGTCGGCCTGGACGGCCCGGTAGCGGGCCTGGGCCTGCTCGTAGGCCAGGGTGGCCTTTTGCAACGCCACGCCGGCGGCCTGGGTGGCCTTGGGGTCTGCGCCGTACAGCAGGCGGTCGTACTCGTTCTGGGCGGCCTGCACGTTCAATTGAACCAGCTCGACCGTCTTGGCTTCCACCTCCAACTCGATGACCTTGACCGCGGCGTTCTGGCGGGCCAGGTCCAGGTCCAGCTGGCTGGTGTCATAGTAATACTGGGCGTCGGTGACGTCGTCTTCCAGCTCCAGGGTATCCAGGTCGGCCAGGAAATCGCCGGCCTTGACCTGGTCCCCGGCGGCCACCTCCAGGGTCTTGATCCAGCCGCCCACCTTGAAAAAGAGGTTGGCCTCGCGCACGGCCACCAGCCGGCCGCGCGTCTCGAGCACGCCGGTGATGGTGCCGCGTTGCACGGTATAGGTGGATCCGGCCGGGAGCGGGGTGGGGACCGGGGTGGCAAAGGTGGAGGTGGGCGCCACCCCGTCGGTATTGCAGCCGATGAGGGCCAGCGCCAGCAGGGGAACCGCCAGTACGACAAGAGTGCGCTTGCAGATCAAAGCTGCCTCCGAACGGGATATGGGTTCGTGGGCGCAAAAAAGGCCCAACAGACACGTATCGACCAGTGGGCGTCAGGTAGGGTGAACTGGGGATGTAGGATCTGGGTCGTCTGTCGGCACAGAGTCCTGGTCATGCAGGATGGTCTTTTGCGCTTCAAAATAGGCCAGAAGGTCCTCGGCCTTGATGCGGTATACGCGCCGGATCCTGGCGGCCGGCAACGTGCCGTCGCGCACCAGGCGATAGATCGTATTGTACTGCACGCCCAGCACGTCGGCCGCTTCCTTGATGGACAGGAATGCGCGCATTTTTCGCCCTCTGCTATACTGTGCTGCCGCCGGCTGGTATGAAAGCCAGGTTTGCTGGCAGGCTGTGATTCCGACGTTTTCCCTCAGTGGTCCCGTATTACCGCGCCGTTCCCTAACTGGGTGCATTATAACACAGAACACTGCGCAATGGCATAAAAACTTTGTTAGGGCTTTATAAAGATAACCTCAACACCACCCCGTGGAGAGGTGAACGCGGCCGTTTCGTGCGCCAGGGCTTGCACGCCGGGCACCCATCTGCTATACTATGGTTGCATCGCCAATTGGCGCCGCAAGGCTGGGATTCCCCGAACGCCGGGTACCGCTGCCCGGCCTC
>JAHJIN010000428.1 GCA_018823415.1 Chloroflexota bacterium
CGACGGCGGTAGGGGGCATTACTCGCAATCCTGTACCACTCGGCCGTCATGGACCAAAAGCACATCTCGCCACCCGCTGGCGTTGGGGCGCGCGGCCCGCGCCAGCAGATCGGGGTGGAAACAGGACCGGCTAAAAATGGCAAATCTTGGCCGACGGTCCTTCAAGCGCCAGGGCACCTGCAGAGATTTATCATAAAGCGCATGGAGAACGTCGATGCCAACCGGCTGGCGGACCCATTTGCACTCACCCAGGAGCATGTCGCCAGTCGAATCATTCAGGCCCAGGATGTCGATCTCGACGCTGGATGTGGGGTGCCCCCGCCACCAGCGGCCAACCTGCTCCAAGGAAAAGGGCAGATCGCCTTGGGCGGCCGCCTGGATGACCCAGGCTAGACAGGCTCGCTCAAATTGCAAGCTCACATATTCATCAAAGCCTGCCTGGATGCGGCGTAGTACGGCATCCATTTGGCCCAACTCAATCAGCGTCGAATTGGGCCAAACAAAGCGAAACCAAAAGGCAAAGAATGGATCGCTCAGATAATAGAGACCCGAGCGAAGCCGAGGTTGAGCCCGGTTTAGGGACAGGGGAAGCCGGCGCTCCAACAGTCCCAGGCTCACGAGCCGGCCCAAGTAGGGGCTGAGTGTATTGACTGGCTGGCCAATAGTGCTGGCTATGTCGGTCTGCCGGTGGCGACCGGTAGCTACCGCCTCCAGGATTGAGAAATAGGATGGACCCCCAATCCGGTCAGCGTTCAAAACGAAACGCGGCTCGTCGTGGAGCAATGCGCGGGGGTCGAGAATCTGGGCGTGGATCCGGTCCCATAAGGTGCCTCCCAACCCCAGGGCCGTGATATAGCGAGGCATACCGCCTGAGACGGCAAAGTTCTCCACGGCGGCATTGAAAGATAGCGGGGCGAAAACGCGCCAATAGTCGGTGAAGGAAAATGGCAATAGGCGGATCTGACCGGTGCGGCGACCATAGAGGGGGCTCTCGTAAGACAGTACCGCGTCGTGCACCATGCCCTCATGTGAGCCGCACAAGATGAGCATTAGGTTACGATGCCGCCAATCCGTATCCCACTGGGTCTGTAGCAGGGAGGAGAAGGCCGGCTCACTCTGAACCAAGTACTGGAACTCGTCCAGAGCAATGACGAGTTTGCGACCTGGATCCTCAGCGCCGGTGCCGATATGGTAGAGCAACAACGCCCAGTCCGGGACCGAATTGCGATTCATTGTTTGGATAGCGGGGTGATCGTCCAACCAGCGGTCCCGCATGGCTGTGCGCTGCTGCAGGTCCAGACGGGTGTCGGCCGCGTGATAAAAGTGAGGTTTGTCACGGATGAATTCAGTTATGAGGCTCGACTTGCCCACCTGTCGCCGGCCATAGATGACGACGAAGCGAGCGCCCGGGGCGTTATATTCGCGCTCCAGAAAGGATAGCTCTTGCTCGCGGCCCACAAAGTCCATCACAACTCCATCAGAATCTAAGTTTTATTATAATAACATAGATTAGGAAAACAGGCAACCAGGAGCGTTACGGACGTTCTCGGACCAGCGCATCCGCCAGCGTCTGCATCTTGCAAGAGGCTTGGCGGATCGTACCGCTAACGTCTACAAATTCAACGATGCGGCCCGATGGACTGGTCATCACAACGCATCGTTCGGTCCTGCCCGTCGGGCGCGCCCCGTTCGTTCCAATAGCAACGCTGCTACTATGTCGCCAACCACCAGCAGGCTCAGCACGAGCACGGCTCTCAGGGGGTCCAAAACTACCAGGCCCTGAATCAGCCCACCGGCCAGCAACGCTACTACCACGCCGTTGCCTATGGCAAAGATAACCAGTCGTTGTCGTTTACTGATCATCTGATGCACCCTCCGGGCGACTCACGCGGGCGGTCCCACTGGCTTCTCTAGCTGCTGTTGCTCCAGTTGCCGTGTCAACTGCTGCAGTTGCTCTACCACCGCTCCCAACTGCGGCCCCACCCGCGCCAGGTCGCGGACGACCTGGACCGCCGCCGCCAGATTCTCTTGCTCGCGTTGCGCGATGGCCTGGCGGGTATTTTCCACCGTGCGACGCTGTTGTAACGCGGCCAACAGGTCGCTCCAGATCGGCTGCACGCGGTCCAG
>JAHJIN010000429.1 GCA_018823415.1 Chloroflexota bacterium
CTGTAAGGATAGGTTAACGCTGATCCGGCTTTGCTCTTCATGCAGGTTGAAAATCGTGACAATGACGGTCCACTTTCGGTAACAAGGATAACCCCAGGCCCAAAGCGTAGTGAATATACCATGAGCGATACCTTTTCCCTCTCTTCCAAAGGGTCTGAAACTGTCCGCGAGCACTCCGCCGCCGAACTGTGGCGGGCTGCCAGGATTTCCATTTGTTCTAGTGCTTCGGGGTTTTGCCATAGTTTCTGACTCCTTGTTGGTTCTAATTAATGGCCGTGCAGTAGGCAGGTTTGCCCCACATGGAATCCTGAGAGGCAGGGGGGTGCTTGGCACACAATGCGCGTAGTGCGGTGGACAGTTGCGTCTGTTCCTTCGCCGCCGTTGCTGCCAATCGGTGCGGTTCTGAGAGGGCGATTGGCTCACCTCTATCATATCACGGTGGGCCAATGGGTGTCAATAGCTCTTGCCGGTTGCATCTGTTTTCTTTCACCAGGCGTGTTTGCTACCTCTAGCACGGCATGACCCGCTCATTAACACGCCGAGTTAATAAAACAACACGCCGTGTCATGATCATTAACACGGCGTGTTACGTGTTCGGGAACGCATCCTGGATTATCTGTGGTCTGTCGCGCCACAGTGGGCTACCAACGGCGAGATTCGGGACGCTACGCGCATCACGTCCCACCAACAGGTCTACCTGCTGACCCAGGAGTTGCTGTATACCGGCCGGATCCAGGGCCAACAGCGCGACCGGGAGTGGGTCTTTCGGGCCGACGAATCACTGGCCGTCCGGTTGACCTCGCCGGGTCGGTTATCGTCAGCCCAGGCGCGGGCCGTGGCGCGCCAGCTTTTACCACCGCGCGAGTTCGCCGCCCTGGCGCGCGCCATCATGAGCCAATACCTGGGCGTCCCACTGGCGCCGGCCCAGGTCCCTGGGGTGCCCCAAGAGTTCGACCTGGTTGCGCCGGACCAACGCATCGTGGGCGAGGCGCTGTACCTGGCTCCGGCGTGGGGTGAATACCTCCCGCAGGCCAAGTTCGCGGTCATGGCCGAGTACGTCTGGCTATTGAATCAGACCGAGGCACCTACGCGGTTTCTCGTCTTGGGGTACGATCAGGCAGCGCCGCACCTGTGGCTGGTACGCTATGGGCACCTGGCCGGCGACGTGGCCTTTTACTTTTTGACCGACACCGGTGAGTTGGAGCCACTACAGGAACCCCTCGCGCCAGATTTCCGACCGGTTTGAGCAGCCGTTCAGCGGTGCCGCGGCCCGGCGCGGTGAGCATAGATACGAGCGGTCTCGTACGCATCTTGCGTTGGGGTATTGCCCGGTTCTGGATGTGATGATATAATAGTCGCGTGCCCACATACAATTTGGTCCGCGAGGGAAGTTCATGCTCACCAGTTTGGTATTCACCCTGACCGCTGATCGCCCCCGCACTTTGCCCTCTCACCTGGGCCGCGCCAGCCACGCGGCCTTTTTGCGTCTCCTGGCCCAACAAGACTCGGCGCTGGCCGAACGACTGCACACCCCGGACGAGCGCCGACCCTTTACCTGTTCCAACCTCTGGGGCGCGCGCCGCCGCGGCGGAAGCCTGACCCTGACCCCGGATGCCCCGGTCTATCTGCGCTACACCGGCCTGACGGCCGCCGTGTCCGAGCACCTCCAGCGCCTGGCCGACGCGCCGCCAGCCAGCATCGAGGTGGAGAACGTACCGCTGACCGTGCAGCAGGCCACACTGGACCCGGCCGCGCATCCCTGGGCCGGCCAGACCACCTACGCGCGCCTGGCGGCCGACCACTTGCTCCCGGGCACGCCGCCAGCGCCGCACGCCGCGCTCGAGTTTGCGTCGCCTACGGCCTTTCGCTCCGGGGGCTTGACGGTGCCGGTGCCGCTGCCGGGGCTGGTCTATGGCAGCCTGGTGGACAAGTGGAACGCCTTTGCCCCGGTAGCAGTGTCCGAAGAGGTGCGGCGTTTTGCCGACGAGTGTCTGGCTATCAGCCGCTACAAGCTCGCCACCAGCGCTGTGAGTGGCAAAGGCGAGGCGCTGCAGATCGGCTGTGTGGGCCACTGCCGCTACGCGGCGGTGAACCGCGACCGCTACTGGCTGGGCGTGATCCAGTTGCTCACCGATTACGCCTTTTACGCCGGCGTGGGCTATCAGACCACGATGGGCCTGGGGCAGGCGCAGCGGGCCCGGCCGCGCGGGGATCAGGACGAGACAAGCGGCGAGTGATCAGGGCAGCACCGTCAGCACCGGCAGCACCGTGCCCAGGGGTGGGGCCGAGCCGACGCTCTTGATGACGACGGCGCCTTGCGTCTGCGGCTGCAGCACGGCCACCCAGGGCGCGGCGTAGGACCGGGCCAGGGCTGTCCAGAGCCACAGCGGCAGCTTGCCGCTGAGGATGACGCCAGCCGGCGGTGCCGGGTCCGGCGGCCGGCGCAGTTCGCCCGCTTCGGCCGGGTCCAGGTAGGCGTCGGGCAAGCGAAACTCCAGGAGTTGGGTGTCCGGCGCCAGGACGTGGCAGTGGGCCGTCAAGGCCCCGGCCGCGCCCGGTTCGCCGGGGGCGATGGGCAGCGTTTCCACCCAACCCTGGCGCACGTCAAAGAGGTGCAAGGCCGCCGGGTGGGCGTGGACGGCGATGGCCGCGTAGAGCCAGTTGGGACCGCGCCCATACAGGGCCAGGGGTTGGCCGGCGGGCAGGTAATCCAGCACCGCGGCCAGGTCGGCCGGCTGCCAGTCGTGTGGGTCGCGGGCCATCTGCCGGGCCAGGCGGTCCAGGTCCACGGCCAGTTCCGTGGGGGCGTCTTCCAGGTGGCGCTGACGGAGGTCGGGGGCCGCGGCGGTAAAGAGGTCGGCCAGGCGGTCCGTCAGAGCCCCAAAGGCCGGTCCCTGGGCTGTGCAGCCGCGTTCCAGGCTAGCCAGGGTGCCCAGCAGCAGCGGTTCGGCCTGCTCCAGCTGATTCGTGCCGTGCCGGTCCGAGTGGAGGTCGGCCAGGAACACCAGGCCGTGGCGGCTGAAGCGGTCGGCCCATTCCAGGCGGGCGTCCTGGTTGGGCGTGAGCAGGATGGCGTGGGTGCAGTCGTCCAGGAGGGCTTCTTGCGCCGGCGAGGGCAGACCGCCCAGGTCCACCAGCAAGGGCAGATGCCGCCGGGCGATGTCGGCGTGCAAGAGGGGCAGCCAGGCCTCGCTGCGCGCGCCTTTGAGCCGGCGGTGGCGCACCCAGTCCTGGTCGGCCTCGTGGAACCAGTCGCCCTCATAGTCGGGCGGATAGGCGCGCAGGAGATAGTGGGGCACGTCGCGCTCGCGCAGGGCCTGGGTGAGGCTGTAGGCCAGCACCGATTTGCCGCTGTGGGGCGGCCCGCCAATGACCACGGCGGGCAGGGGATTGAATAGGGCATAGCGACGGGATGTGAGCAACATGAGCGGAGCAACCTCCTCTGAGAATCGGGCCGTGGCGCTGGTCACCATGGGCGGCCAGGCCCAGGTGGTGACGTTGGCCGTGGACGCCCTGCTGGCGCACGGTATGACCTTGACGTCGGTGTTGGTGCTGCATCTATCGCCGGCCGACCCGCGGGTGCGCCGGGCGTTGGCCCAGTTGAGCGTCGAGTTCGCCGGGGAACGGTATCAGGGCCGGCCGCTGGTGTTTCGGCACGTGGCGCTCCAGGTGGCCGGCGAGCCGCTGCCGGCCATTCGCACGGCCCCGGAAGCCGAGGGCGTGTGGGGCCTGGCCCGGGACCTGCTGGCCGAACTGAAACGCGGCGGCCTGCCGCTGCATCTGTGCATCGCCGGCGGGCCGCGGCTGCTGGCCCTGACGCTGACCAGCGCGGCCATGCTCCAGTGCAATCACCAGGACCGCCTGTGGCACCTGTACACGCCGCGCGAGTTCCTGGACCAGGCCCGTGACGGGGCCATCCTGCACGCGCCGCCGGCGGCCGGGGTGGGCCTGGTGGCGGTGCCGCTGGTGCCCTGGGGGGCCTACTTTCCGGCCCTGCGGGCGCTGGCCCAGCCGGTGGCCCAGGCACGGGCATCGTTGGACCCGGCCGACGCGATCAGTTGCGCGGCCGCGTGGGGCCGGCTGACGGAACGGCAGCGGGAGGTGGTGCAGGCCCTGGCCGAGGGCCTGGCGCCCCAGGCGGCGGCCGAGCAGCTGGGCATCAGCCTCAAGACGTTGGACACGCACAAGACCCTGATCCTGGCCGAGTGCCGAGTGGCCTGGGGCCTGCCCGAGGACCACCGGCTGACCTATCACTTTTTGCGGGACAAGTTTGGGCCGTGGGTGGCCATTCGAGCCTCGGCGCGATGAGTGTCAGCTTGTGGGACTATTGTAACCCCTGGCAGCGCGGTGCGCATCAGAGAAACCTCTGAGCCAAACCAGAGATACCTCTGTTGTGGCAGTGGTGAAAAACGTTTATACTGTTACAAACGGCAAGTCGTAATCACAAGGAGAC
>JAHJIN010000430.1 GCA_018823415.1 Chloroflexota bacterium
GATGCAGGCAAGTCCTATGCCTTCTACGGGTCAGCGTCTGGCCTTTCTACCACATCCAATTGGTCCTCCTCTGGCGAGCACGGTGGCGGCTTTGGCTATGCAGTGGCCGGGGCCGGGGACGTAAACGGCGACGGCTACAGCGACGTCATCGTCTCGGCTCCCCTCTTTACCAGTGCGGGCCGGGCCTATATCTTTTACGGCAGTACCGCAAAAGTAGCCCTGTGACAGAAAATGAGGTATCATAGGCACAGACTCTAGCCAAGAGGTGCCTGTGAGAACTGCGAAGGAATTGCGTCCTACTGAGCGCATCATCTACAAACCTGAACTATCAGCCTGCCCGCGTTGTGGAGAGCCGCTGGTGATGTACAACTATCTGGCCTGGGACAAGACCGTACAGACATTGGATCGCGTCCTGTCCGTGGCCAGCCGACCAGGGCACTGTGCCAACTCGACGTGTCCGGGGCACGACATGCGGCTACTGTCAGCGGAGGGGCAGCAGATCGCTCCGCTGGGCTCCACTTACGGCTATGATGTCGTGGCCCGCATCGGGTGGTTGCGCCAGGAACGGCGTGACATCTACGCTGAGATTCGGGCGGATCTCGCGTCCCAGATTCAGATTTCGGAGTCCCACGTGCGCTATCTCTACCAGCAAGTCTATCTACCGTTGTTGGCCTGTCACGAGCGGCGGTACCGGGATCACCTGACCCAGGCGGCGCGGCAGCACGGCGGGTTGATCATTGCCCTCGACGGTCTGGCCCCCGTAGGCGGGGAGCCGCAATTGTGGTTCATCCGCGAATTGCTGACTGGGCTGACCCTGCGCAGCGGGTGGCTGAGCCAATTCGACCACACCACCTTTGCGGCTTTTCTGCAGCCCCTGAGTCAATTGGAATGGTCGATTCTCGCGGTCCTGAGCGACAAGCAAAAAGGACTGGTCCCCGCCGTGGCTACGGTCTTGCCTGGGGTGGACCATCACTTCTGCCAGGCTCACTATCTCCGCAATCTGGCCGAGCCCCTAGCCGACGCCGATTCCGCTTTCAAGGTCGAACTACGCCAGGCGGTACGCCGCGCAGTAGGATCGTTGATTCGGGCCGAGGAATCCCCCGCCGCCGCCCAGTCCGGCTTGTTGACCGTCACAGGCCTGCTGGCTGACGATTCCCCAGCCACCGAGAAGCTAGCGCCCTCAAGGGCCGAGTCGGACGGGGAAAACGCCCTGACGACCACTGCCCCACCCCAGGCCCCTGAACCGCCGCCAGCAAATTCAGGGTCCGCCGTCGCCCCGCCAGCAAACGCCGCTGTGGCTAACCAAGTCGTCACCCACTTGCTCCGCCACACGCGGTACCTGTTGACCCTCAACGGGCGGCCCCCCTTCCGTCTCGCTGGCATCGAGACCTATGAGCGTCTACAAGGAGTAGTGGATCTGACTGCCAAACTGCTGGACCATCGCCATGATCCCCGGATGGCCCACTTGCACCAGGGCCTCCAGGCTGCTCTGCCCTCATTCGCAACTGCGTACCGCGACTTGCAGCAAGGAGCCACTTGGCTACAGGACATCTCTCGTATCTTGGAACCACCTGACGATACTCCCCCTACGGGTGTGCAAGTGGCCCAACGACTACGCGCCTATCTGGATGACCTATTGAAGCTAGCGGACCTCCCACCACGCCTGGACGCTTTTCGTCGCCACTTGGACAAAGTCAGTACCAGCTATTGGCCCGGCCTGTTCCATTGCTATGACCTGGAAGGGCTGCCCCGCACGAACAATGACCTGGAAAGCCACTTCCGCGACACCCAACGCCGTTTGCTGCGGACCACTGGCCAGAAAGGGCAAACCAGTCGTGCTTTGCAGCGCACCGGCGCCTGGGAACTGCTGCCCAGACCACCCACCGAGGCCCAGTGCCTGACTGCCTTGCGCCAAGTCTCACCTACGCAGTTGGCAATGGAACAACAACGATTACGTCAACATCGAGAACGCTTCCGCCTGCATACGCGATCCATCCACCAGACCAATACCCAATTCAACAAACTTCGCCAGCAATGGCTATCCCTCGCAGCTACGTCAACAGGGTGACTTTTGCGCCACTGCC
>JAHJIN010000431.1 GCA_018823415.1 Chloroflexota bacterium
CGTACGAGTGGACCATCTGGCTGGGGGGCTTGACGATCCACCTGCCCCAGTTCTTGGTCTGGCTCGGCCTCCAGTTGCCGCGGCACGGCGTGCTGGACGAGTACTTTATGGCCCAGGATAACGGGACCGCCCAGCACCGCATCTTTGCCGTCACATTCCAAGACCCGGCCTCCACCGCGATTTGGAACATCGTCCGGGTGGACCACAACGATACGGCGGCCTTCAAGCAGACGTTGCAGCAGCTGCAGCAAGTCGGCGTGCAGTTGCGGGCGACCCAGTCAGGCCTGGGCCTGGTCACCACGGATGGCTGGCCGGCGATCTTGAAAGCGGTGCGGGAAGAACTGGCGGGTACCATCCACCTGCTGTGCTACTTTCACGCCAAAAAGAACGTCTTCGAGACCCTGGAAAAGTACCGCCAGGCCCAGAAGTTGGCCGCCGACGCGCCAGAACTGGAGCAGTGGCGCCACGCTTTCTTCGCGGTATTGGAGGCGCCTACCGCCAAGCTCTATCGGGCCCGCTTACGCCAACTGACCCAGCAGGTCGCTGGGGAGCCGCTCTTGTTGGCCCGCTGTCGGTCGTGGCAGAAAAAGAGCCACTACTACACCTGGCGTCTGCGTAGTCCGTTGCTGGCCGCGACCACCAGCCTGGTGGAGTTGACCTTCGAGCAACTCACCCGCAAGGTGGAGAGCCTGTATAGCTTCCGGCGCTCCCAGTGCGATGCGGCCCACACATGCGCCTGCGCGCTGTGCAGGTGAAAGTCGCTCACTGTCTGGGCGCTGGTGCGGGACTTTGTCCCCTACCGGCCGGGGGCCCAGCACGCCGGCCAGAGTCCCGCCGAGTTGGCCGGGGTGGACCGCCAGGGGCTGCCCTGGTTGCAGTACCTCAACCGGCAATTGTCGGCGGTGGCGTGAGGCCAGATGGAACGCGCACTCGCTGACCGCACCGGTCAGCCGAGTCCGCGTGGGTCCGGGCCGCCAGCAGCGCGGGCGGAGTCCCCAGCGGGGCCATTAACCGGCTACTGGCCCCCCGGTAAGCCCCGGGACCAGCTCTGGGGGGCTGGCTCGCGGGCCGCATGAGGCTGGACTACCTTACCCACCGACTTTCAAACTATGCCGGCACGGATACACGGATGTCGCCGAATTCGTGCGTCCGTGTCAGAATCCGTGTCGAGCGAATATGATCGTCGTCTCGTCCTCGTAACGACGCTCCCAGTTTGGCGAGGCCTCGGCAACCCCGATGAGAAGTGGTTGCCCGGCCCGGTCCAGCATCAGCATGTCGATGCCCCAATCGCTCAGCCGGTCTTCCCAATCATGGCAAGCAAGCGTAATGGCCAGATAGTCATCCCACACAGTTCCTGGGTATAGCTCGATACGCGTATCGACGAATACCGGCACATCGGGCGCAGCCCAAATGAGATAGCTGCCATAATCCATGAAATGGAACAGGTGGCCGGTCCAGCCACTCTGTTGGATAAAGGCGACGGCGCCCAGCGGCGTCTCCGGCGAGACCACCGGCCGTTTGGCCTCTGGCAGCGGCAGATTGACCTTGACCCACGGCAATGAGGCCACAATGGCGAGCGTGAGAAGAAACGCGAAAGCGGCATTGATCCAGGGGCGCGCCGGGGCCGGTTTACGCGGTCGAGCGAGCCACCGGTCCAGGCCCGGTAACCCATCTAGCCACGACTTGACCGCCGGCCAGACGGCCGGGCCGTATCCGGCCACCAACGGCGCGGCCACCAGGCCCAGCCACAACTGGTTTCGCACCGCCGACACGCCCAGCCACAGAAATGCGCCATAGATGAGCAGGTCGGCAGGATCGGTCCGGCGACCACGCAGCACCAAGAGCAGGGCCACCAACCCGGCCACACCCAGAAAGGCCAGCCCGGCCGGGGTACGGATGTCGGTGGGGACCCATTCGGCCATGAGACCCTGGACGGCGGTGTTGGTCTGCAATTCGCCCACGTAACTGTAGATGAGCGGCCCCCGCGGGTTGACCAGCATCGCCAGGAACAAGAGCACAGCCACGATGGTCAACAAACCCAGATTGCGCCACGACAGACACGTCGAACCCTGCCAGCGGACCAGGCGCTTGCCCGTTTCGCCGGCCAGCACCAGCACCGGCAGGGCAAATCCCAGCATGAACGCGCCGTGCAGGTTGACCCAGGCGACCATGAGGACCGGCAGCAGCGCGATCCCGGCCCGCTCGCCCCGGCAGTAACGCGTCAGGATGACCAGGAACACGGCAAATAACAGGATGGAGAATGTCTGCGGGCGCACGTTCCAGTTGCCAATCCCCACGACTGCCGCCAACAGCGTCGCCAGCACCGCTAATCGCACGTGCCCGGCGATGCGCCAGCACAGCCACAGGATCAGCCCATAGGCCAGCGTGATGGCGAGGGCCTGCATGAGCACGACGAGTTCCAGCCCGCCCACGCGATAGGTGCCATAGAACAACAGCCCGGCCAGCCAGTTCTGGTAGGCGTATGGCTGCCCGGCCGCGGTGAACGAGAACAGGTCCGTGGCAGGTACTGTGCCGGTCCCGGCCACGATCTGGCCCACTCTCACGTGCCACCAAAAGTCCTGCGGCCGGATGGGGTGCGTGGAGACAAAGGCAAATATGCCACCCAGCGCTGCCAGCACCCACACCGGGTCCAACGGCGAGCGGCCGGCTCGCTCATTGCTCATGGTGCGCCTCCGGTCCGGCAGTAGATGATGGTCACATCGTCCTCATAGACGTGCGCCCAGTTGGATGACGTGCTGACAACGGCGGTCAGACCGGCTAGGCCGCCCTTGTCCAGCACCAGCGTGTCGATGGCATAGCGCGACAGCAACGCCTCCCAGTCGTGGCGGCCATAGCTCAGGGCCAGATAATCGTACCAGACGGCCGGCGGGTACAACTCCAACCGCGTGTCCACGAACACCGGCGCATACCCGTACAGCCGCCAGACGAAATAGGAACCGTAGGCTTCGGTGTGGAACATGCGAGCGCCGGGAGCCTGGGCGGCCAGATACTCGCCCGCGTCCACCGGCGTATCCGGCGAGATGAGGGCCAGGTTCCCGCGCAGGTCCGCCGGCACGATGGCCCCCAGGTCGAACCAGGGCAGGGCCACGACCGCGCCCAGCGCCAGCACGCCCAGCAGCGCCAGGTTGAGGGCCGCCGCCAGCGGTGCGGGGCGCCGGGGACCGGCCGCACGCCTGAATCGCGCCGTGAGCCACGTCAGGTCCCACGTGTCCGAGCGCGCCGGGATCGCCGCCAGATAACCAGCCAGGATGGGGGCCATGAGCAGGCCGAACCATACGGTGCCCCGGATCGCGCTCAACCCCAGCCAGCCAAAGGCCAGCAGGAGCAGCAGGTCCGTCAGGTCGATGCGCCGGGCGCTATACACCAGCACGCCCAGGCAGAGCAGCGTGGCGGCAAAAAAAGCCATGCCGGCGAACTCGCGGGGTGACGTGGGCTGCCACTCGCGTCCCAGGGTTTGCGTGATCTCGTGGGTCTGGAACTCGGAGAGGTACTGAACGATGCCCAGGCCCCGGGGATTGGCGAAACAGGCCAGCAAGCTCAACCCGGCGACGGCCGCCAGCTCGCCCAGTCGCCGCCAGGGCAGGGCCGACGCCGGGCGCAGGAGGCGTTTGAGCACCTCGCCGGCCAGCGTGAGGCCGATGAGGACCAGGCCCAGGGTGAAAGCGCCGTGGAGATTGACCCACAGGGCCATAAGGACCGGCAGCGCCCAGATCCACCGCGTCCTCGCCGGCCGCGTCCCCATCTGCCGATTGCGCCAGACCCAGAGCGTGAGGCCAAACAACGCGAACAGGGGATAAGAGAACGACTGGGGACGCACGTTCCAGTGGGCCACGGCGATGCCCACCATCAGGGCGGTGGTGAGGGCAGCCAGCCGGGCATGATGGCTGGCGAGCCAGCCGTGCCAGCAGACCAGGGCCGTCGCCGCTGCCACCAGCACACCCTGCGCCACTGCAATCAACTCCAAACCGCCGACCGCATAGAGCATCTGGAACACGACTTCGGCCAGCCAGCTCTGATAGAGCCACGGCTGCCCATAGGCGGTAAAGGAGAACAGGTCGGTGGCCGGGATCTGGCCGGTGCCCAGGATGATCTCGCCCACTTTCATGTGCCACCAGAAATCATTAGGCCGGATGGGGTTCCGGCAGCCAAGGGCAAACGCGGCGACGACGACCAACCCCACCCACAGCGTCTCGATGGACAGGAGCCACTGCCAACGCGAGGGAACCTGGTCAATCGTTGGGGAAAGCCGTGTCGTATTCACACTAGTCATCCCGCACCTGTCGCTGCAGATCGTAGAGCTTGTTGATGGCCTCCAGGGGCGTCAATTCTTCCACCTTGAGCTCCCGGATCATGTCCACGACCGGGTGGGCCTCCGTAGGCATGAACGAAAGCTGCTGGGCGCGCAGATCCCGGCTCATGGCCTCGCGGCGGCGCTTTTCGTCGCCCAGGCTCTCCAGCTCGGCCAGCACGTCCTCGGCGCGGTGCGTCACGGCCCGGGGCACACCGGCCATGCGGGCCACATGGATGCCGTAGGACCGGTCGGCGGCGCCGGGCACTACCTGCCGCAGAAACACCACGTCGCTGCCTTCTTCCAGCACCGCCACGTTGAAATTGCGCACCCGGGGCAGCAGGCCCTCCAGCTCGGTCAGCTCGTGATAGTGCGTGGCAAAGATGGTCTTGGCTGCCACGCGGGGGTTGTTGTGCAAATACTCGACCACGGCCCGGGCGATGGCAACGCCGTCATAGGTGCTGGTGCCCCGGCCGATCTCGTCCAGGATGATGAGGCTGCGCGGCGTGGCGTTTTGCAGGATCAGCGCCGTCTCGACCATCTCGACCATAAAGGTGCTCTGGCCGGTGGCAATGTCGTCCTGGGCGCCCACGCGGGTAAAGATGCGGTCCATCAGGCCGATGGTGGCCGCATCGGCCGGGACAAAGCTGCCGATCTGGGCCATGAGGCAGATGAGAGCCGTTTGGCGGAGATATGTAGAGTTATGGCTGACAAAACCATTCGCCACGTAAGCATGGTCTTTTGCAACGGAGAGGTCATACACTTCAGCTTCACCCGGGTCGACAGTTTCGACCTCGTCATAGAAATACCGCTTTGCCTGCAAATCTTCCAATTCAGGGCATTCTACACCACTTTGGTAACAATAGGCAATCAGCTCATCCAGCTTGTCATACGAGATATTCCGGCCGCTAGGAATATAGGTGTAGAAAATCGAGTTGATACTCTTGTTGCGCTTCAACGCTACTGGTTTGTCCGTGGCAGCCACGATCCGTGCCTGAACTTGTTTGAGCAAGTTTGCCAGATGGGGAATACCACCAATGTTAGGCATTCGTAGATCAGATGCCAACTCGCTGCGCGCCCTTTTGCGTGGTAATCGAAATCCAACCTGTTGGTGAAAGGTAATTGCATCAGCACCATTGATCGAGACGCGATAGCTAGGTTTGGCCGTGGTCTCTTTTACTCGAAGCGGGGCGATGATGCCCAAGTTTAGTAAAAGCATCTGCACTTCTCGTGCCAGGCGGATGGAAGCGGTAGCAAGTCGGGCGTTGCCGTAGCGATTCTCTGCGTAACCATCTGCATCGAACAATCCCTGTAAGAAAGCGGTCACGATGTGCTTGGGAGCCCTCAGAACGGACAGTGGCACGTGCTTCTCGTGCGCTCGGCCATATCCAAGGCCCAGATTAGCCAGGAAGACACGGATTTGCTTGCTGGTGACAAAGAAATCTTTGCCGTTTGCCTTGCAACCCACCTGGTAGCCAAAGAGCCGATCCACGATGCGATGGTACTCGCCAGCGATGAAAGAATCCCCGGTAGATAACACGACACTGTTGCGATAGGTCAGGGTTCCATCACCAACTAACAGGCCCATCATATAAGCCAAGTCCTCGCTCAACTCATCTGGTAACCGATATCGCTTTGCCCTTTTTGACAATTCGGGAGCGGGGCAATCGATCCCCGTTGCCCGGCCCCAGAGATCGATTTGGCGTTCAATGGCGACTATGTCTCCTTCAGCGATATTTGCCAACTGTTTCCAACCTTCGCTTCCGTCGGGGTATCGCACCCAGACCTTGTGTTCAGGAGTGCCCTCCAAGTGGTATCCCCGGCGGGTAACAAGTTTAATCGTTGTTCTCTGCCCTCCCTTGTAAAAGTGGGTGGCATGGCTCTTGCCGGTCAGCCCGCGCACCCGGTTATTGATTTCGGTGAACTCGCCCTCGCGTGCATTGTTTGGCATCAAGTCCTTAATGGTTGTCAACCCGCGGTCAGTAAAGATCAACGTGTTACCAGTAACGCACTTGCCGGCCATGTTGGGGCCGGTCAGCAAGACGATCTGGCCCTCGGCGTTGCTCAGGTGCGCGTCGTTGGGGACGAACGGCTCGCCGGTGGTGAGCTCGACCACCGGATGCCGGCCGGCGGTGATGCGAATCTCGTCGCCGGCGGTGAGCGCCGGCCGCACGTAGCGGTTTCGCTCTGCCACCTCGGCCAGCGCCGCATAGACGTCCAGCTCGGCCAGGGCGTGGGCGGTGGCGGTGAGCCGGTCGGCGACAGCGGCTACCTGCTCCAGCACCTGGCGATAGATGGCCGTCTCCAGGTCACCCATGCGTTCCTCGGCGTTGAGGATGCGGGCCTCGACTTCTTTGAGTTCCGGCGTGATGTATCGCTCGGCGTTGACGAGCGTTTGCTTGCGGATGTAATCGGCCGGGACCAGGTCCACGTTGGGCTTGGTCACCTCCAGATAGTAGCCAAAGACCTTGTTGTAGCCCACCTTTAATGATTTGATGCCGGTGCGCTCGCGCTCGGTGCGCTCCAACCGGGCCACCCAGTCGCGGTCGCCCCGGGCCAGGGCGCGTACCCCGTCGAGTTCGGCGGAAAAGCCGGGCCGGATGGTGCCCTCCCCGGGCGTGGCCGGGGCGTCGTCGGCGATGGCCTGGGCGATGAGGCTGACGGTATCCGGGGCCGGGTCCAGGGCAGAGATGACAGCCGACAGACGACCGCCGACCGCTGGTTTCACCGCCGAGTTCGCGGAGGACGCAGAGATATCTCGAGTAATCTCTGCGCTCTCTGCGTTCTCTGCGTTGAATTGGGAGCTTGGAGATTTCGATAGTTGTTCCAGCAAATCACGGAGGGCCGGGACCTGCTCCAGGCTTTCGCGCAGGGCGATGAGGGCACGCGGCCCGGCGATGCCCTGTGCCACCCGGCCGGTCAATCGCTCCAGATCCGCCACCTTGTGCAGCGCGGCGCGGACCTGGGCGCGGACGGTCACGTGGTCGTGGAGGGCGGCGACGGCGTCCTGCCGGGCCACCAGGGCGTCCAGGTCCAGGAGGGGTTGGTTGAGCCAGCGGCGCAGCAGCCGCCCGCCCATCGCCGTCTCGGTGGCGTCCAGCACCCACAGCAGCGAGCCTTTGAGCGCCCGGTCCCGGGTGGACTCGTTCAGTTCCAGGTTGCGGCGCGTGGCCGGGTCCAGCGTCATGAACGCGGCGGTGGAATACGATTGCAGGCGGGTGAGCTGAGTCAGCGCGGCCGGCTGCGTCTCCTGGAGGTACTGAACCAGGGCGCCGGCGGCCCGGATGGCGGCCGGCCAGCCGGCGCACCCGTAGCCATCCAGCGTCGCCACGTCAAAGTGCTTGAGCAGTGCCTGCCGGGCCGTTTCCAGCTCAAAGCGCCAGGGGTCATAGGGGGTGAGGTGGGTGTGGTCAGGGAGAATCGCCCCCCACTCTCCGGCCCCGTGCGAAGCCTCCCGATGCGAAGCGAGGGTCTCCCCCTGAGAGGGGGAGGGGGGACCCTCAGCCGGCCACAGGCACTCCCGGGGCTGGAGGCGCTGGAGCTCCTGGGCGAGTTGGGCCTGGGCGTCGTCGCCGGCCCACTGGGTGGCGGCGAAATCGCCGGTGGTGATGTCGGCGTAGGCCAGGCCGGCCCGACCGCCCTGCGGGTCGAGGACCAGGGCCACCAGGTAATTATTGCGCCGCTGCTCCAGCAGGCTCTCCTCGACGACGGTGCCCGGCGTCACCACGCGCACAACCTCGCGGGGCATGAGGCCCTTGACCGCTTCGCCCACCTGCTCGCAAATCGCCACCTTGTAGCCCTTGTTGATGAGCTTGGCGATATAGCCCTCGGCGGCGTGGTAGGGGATGCCGGCCAGCGGGATGCGCTGGTTCGTGCCGATGTTGCGCGACGTAAGGACGATGTCCAACTCGCGGGCGGCGAGCTTGGCGTCCTCGTCAAAGGTCTCGTAAAAGTCGCCCAGCCGGAAAAAGAGGATGGCGTCCGGGTACTGGCGCTTGATCTGGAGGTATTGGCGACGGACGGGTGTGCTCATCTGGTCCCTCAGTTTTGCGTGTAGTGATTCAACACGATCGGCAAGTGATAGGCCAGGGGCAAGACCAGCTCGATCTCGAAAAGCTTGGGCCACAGCTTGCCGGTCACGAACAGCCGGTCGTTCCCGGCGTCGTACGCGATACCGTTGAGAACGTCGGCGGTTTTGCGGTTCCCTGAATCCAGGAGCCCGATCAGATCGATCCAGCCCAGCACCTGGCCGGTCTGCGGGTCGATCCGGGCAATGCGGTCGGTTTGCCAGACGTTGGCATAGACCTGGCCCTGGACGTATTCCAGCTCGTTGAGCCGGGTCACTGGCACCCCATTGTCGCGGACCTCCACCTGCCCGGTCTGGGCTAGGGTGTCCGGGTCCCAGAAGCGCAGCGTGGCGGTGCCGTCGCTCATGATCAGGCGGATCCCGTCGTGGGTGATGCCCCAGCCTTCCGTGGGATAGTTGAACTCGTGCAACAGTGCAAAGCTGTCCCGGTCATAGACGAAACCCTTGTAGGATTGCCAGGTCAACTGGACGATCTGGTCCTCCCAGATGACAATGCCCTCGCCAAAGTATTGATCGGGCAGCTTGTAGGACTGCAAGACCGCCCCGGTCTCCAGGTCCACCTTGCGCAGCGAGGATCTGCCCCGGAGCCCGGTGCCTTCGTACAGAAAACCGTTCTCGAACACCAACCCCTGGGTGAACGCAGCCGGGTCGTGGGGATAGGCATTGACAACGCGATAGGTATAGACGGGAACGGGGTCCTGGCGCGCCGGGGCCCCGGTGACCGTGGCAACCGCCCGGCGTTGACCCGCCCCGGCAAAGGCCGTGTACGACACGAGGGCCAGGGCGAAAAGCAGCAGACACAGGGCCGGGACAAGGCTTTTACGGAAACGGTTCGCAGCCACCGGTGACCTACTCTTCTTTTCGAGACAGCCCGGCCAGCAGCGCGTCAGCGTGCCGGGTGTTGAGCACGTCGGCAGCAGTGGCCCAACCGCGCCGGGCCATCGCCACGCCAAAGGGCATGGCGTCCAGCCCTTCGACCCGGTGCGCGTCGGTGCCAATGGCCAGGCGCACCCCGCGCTCGACGGCCCGGCGCACGTGCTCGCCGTCCAGGTCCAGGCGATTGGGCGTGGCATTGATCTCCAGGGCCACGCCGCATTCGGCGGCGGCGCCCAGCACCGCGTCGAAATCCAGTTCCATCGCGGCCCGCTCGCCGATGATGCGCCCGGTGGGGTGCGCGATGACGTCCACGTGCGGGTGCCGGATGGCCTGCACGGTGCGCGCCGTCACGCGCTCGGCCTCGCCGCGCAGCCCGGTGTGTACGGCGGCCACCACCACGTCCATGCCGGCCAACACCTCGTCACTCAAATCCAGGCTGCCGTCGGCACGGACCTCTACCTCGGCGCCGCTGAGGATGCGGAACGGCGCGAATCGCGCGTTGAGAGCGTCGATCTGCTGCTGGCGTTCGGCAAAGCGCGCCTCGTCGAGGCCGCCGGCCACGCCCAGGCCCTTGGTGTGGTCGGTGATGGCAATGTACTCGTAGCCCCGGGCGATAGCGGCCTGGGCCAGCTCTTCGATGGTGTTGACGCCGTCGCTCCAGCTCGAGTGGACGTGCAGGTCGCCGCGAATGGACCGGCCGGTGAACAGCTTGGGCAACCGGTTCTGGGCTGCCGCGGCGATCTCGCCCCGGTCCTCGCGCAGCTCGGGGGGAATCCAGGCCAGCCCCAGCCGCTCGTAGACCTCCTCTTCCGTGGCGCAGGGAACCGGCTCGCCGCTCTCAATGGGCGCAAAGCCGCGCTCGGAGAGGCTGAGGCCCTGCTCGCGGGCCCGGCCGCGCAGGGCCACGTTGTGGTCCTTGCTGCCGGTGAAATGTTGGAGCAGCGAGCCATAGTGGGCCGGGGGTAGCGCCATGAGGTCCACCTGGAGGCCGTTGTGCAAGATGACCGTGGCCTTGGCCTCGCCGGCCGAGACCACCTCAGCCACTTCTGGGAACTGGGTAAAGGCCGGGACGACGAGGGCCGGCTTGTCCGTCGCAGCCAGCAGGTCGATGTCGCCCACGGTGGGAGTCAGGCGCCGCAGCGAGCCGGCGGTCTCGGCGGCGACCACGGTGGGCAGCGCGCGCAGCGATTTGCGCAGGTATTGGGCCATTGGCAGGGCCGCCGCCAGCAGCACCCGGTCCGATAGCCGGTTCAGCAGCTCGATGCCTTTGAGGATGCGGGCCTCGCTCTTGGCGCCCAGGCCCTTGAGCGCGCGGATCTGCCCGGACCGCGCGGCTTGCTCGGCTTCCACGATGGAGGTGATGCCTAGCTCATCGTAGAGGCGAAAGGCGGTGCGCGGCCCCACGTCGGGGATGCGGCGCAGGGTGAGGACGCCGGGGGGAATCTCGTCGCGGAGCCGGTCCAGCGCGTCGATGTGGCCGGTCTGGAGGAACTGGGTCACCTTCTGGTCGATGGCCTGGCCCACGCCGGGGATCTCGCGCAGGCGGCCGGCCTGGGCCAGGGCGCGCAGGTCGTCGGGCCACTCGGCCAGGGTATCAGCGGCCCGGCGATAGGCCCGGACCGCAAAAGGGTTATCGCCGGTCATCTCGGCATAGTCGGCCAGCTCGCGGAGCACGGCGGCGACGGATTGGTTGGTCTGCACTGTCATAGGACCCTGCCATCCATTGGAGTTTTGGTGCGATTCACGGGAATGCGGTACCCAACACCGCAGCCACATCCATCACATAGATGTCGCTATTACGGTACCCACTCACTGAGAAGGCGATTCGTTTGTTGTCTGGAGACCAGGCGAATTCTCCGCAGAACGTTCGTGTCAGAAGAATCTGTACCTTTCCAGTACGGGGGTCTAGCAATCTGACACCATAGTCCCCTTCTGGATCCGCAGAAGAGTAGTAAAAGACGATCCAACGACCATCCGGCGACCACACTGGATCGCGATATTCGTCTGGGCCATCCGTCAGCGGACGCTCGTCCGATCCATCGGCGTTCATGATGTAGAGGTGCGCAGCGTCTTTGTAGTTGATCGAACCATCTCCATTCGTGTCTTGCCGCGTTGAGGAGAAAACGATCTGCCGCCCATCTGGAGACCAGGTAGGAGAATAGTCGTCGTAGGCATTCTTCGTCAAGCGCGTCACCTGGCCTGGCTCCCAGACAAAGATGTCGGTCCATTCGCCATTCCTGTCACAAAACGCGATTTTCTCTCCATCTGGAGACCAAGATGGAATGCCGCCTTCCACAAGCCGCACCACATTAGTCCCGTCAGGATGCATGGTGTAGATTGCATAAGGACCGTCCCGGTTCGATACGAACGCAATGCGATCGCCCGTTGGCGACCAGGTTGGCTCCTGATCATCGGCAGAATTGTCTGTCAGGCGTATCCGGTTTCCCCCCTGCGCGTCCATGATATAGATCTCGGGGGGAGGGCCATCCCGATCCGGAGCACTACTGAAAACCAGGTGAGCACCATCCGGTGACCACGACGGATATTCATGCAGCCCAGATCTGGAGTGAGAAGCTTGACGCCGGGGTGTTCGATAAACCCCGGATGAGCTGGCGGGTGGCATTGTGTCCCCAGCAGGCCAAAAAGCACCAGGGACAAAACGAACAACGTGATTGGTGACAGCTTTCGTATGGTCATGAATCTACCCCCATCCCGCTATCAAACACGGCTCGTTGTTGCCGCAGCCAAGGTTCCACACGCACAGGCCCATTGTATCACGCCGCGCGGCCTTGGTCAATGTCCGCAGGCGCGAAAAAGGGTCAGCAGGTACACCGCTGACCCTTCCTCCAATGTGATGACGCGCTTACGGATGCAAATTCGGGTTCTCGGTCCCCAGCCCTTCTGCCTGAGCCGCGCTCAAGAGATCGGCATCGGCAGCAACCAGCACAAGCGATGGCAGGTTGTTCGCCACGAGTGCCTGGTTGAGACGCAGGGCGCAGGCCAGGTGGATGGCGTCATAGCCGCGCAACCGCTGCCGACGGGTGAGTTCGATAGCCTGGTCCACCACGTGCTGATCCACATCCAACAGCACGTACTGGAGAGCAGCGTCGGCTTGGAGATCGCCCAGAATCGCGTCACTCGTGGCCTGTTCCATGAGCCCGCCCCGACGTTTGCCAGCCACCGCCGCTGCAACCTCGACGAGGCCAATGAGTGCTACGGCAATGACGACATCAGGCTGTTCACACAACGCCTGCACCCATCCAGTGCCGATCTCGATCACGTACCTTTTGACCAACGCGCTGCTGTCGAGATAGAATGTGGTGCTCATTGGCTGTCGGCCCATTGTCGGTGGCGTTCCTCGACGATCATGTCGCTGAGCGGCTTGCCTTTGACGGGGACGGGCGTGTGTCGCGGCTGGTCCGCGTGGGTTCGGTACCGGGCAGCGATGGCCGGGTCCAATGCCACCACGATGCCGGTGGAGCGCAGCGCGGCGAGCACCCGATCACGCGGGGGAGGCTCGGTCAGCCCGGCCGTGTGCGGAGACTTGACCTGTTCCAGGTACCACAGTCCCCATTCCAGGATCTGGGGCAGTTCGTCGTGGTGTGGACGCAGCCGCTTCACCAATTCCGTGGGTACCTGGATCTGAATCGTTTCCACTGGTTGTGCCATCTGGTTTGCTCCTCATGCTGCTGATCCGAGCAGCCTTATTTTACACCATCGGGCAGTCTTGCACAACCCCTGAGCGGCCCGGTGATAACTCCGAACTGCGTAGGGGTTATCGCCGTCATCTCGGCATAGTCGGCCAGCTCGCGGAGCACGGCGGCGACGGATTGGTTGGTCTGCACTGTCATAAGACCCTGCCATCCATTGGGATTTTGGTACGGCTCACGGGAACGAAGCACCCAACACCGTAGCCACATCTATGACATAGATATCACTGGCGTCCCCGAAGCGAGTAAGAGCTAGTTGCCTGCCATCTGGAGACCAAGCAAAGTTTTGACACAATGGTTCGTTCAGGAGAACGCGCGTTTGCCCGGCCTGTATATCCAGCAGTTCCACACTCACACCGCGACCAGAGTCAAGGGGTGGTTCACGCCTGAAGACGATCCACCGACCATCCGGGGACCAGGCCGGTTCAACGCACCTATCGGGGCCGCTCGTCAGAGGCTGTTGCTCCGAGCCATCCGCGTTCATGACGTAGAGTTGATACCAACCTTCTTTCTTCGAGGTAAAGACGATCTGCCGCCCGTCCGGGGACCAACATGGATAGGCATCGTAGTACTTGTTCGATGTCAGTTGTGTCACGCGACCTTGTTCCCAGACGAAAATCTCCGCTTTGTCCTCGTCTCCTACCATGAAAGCGATTTTCTCTCCATCTGGGGACCAGGCTGGGGAATCGCCTTCAACCAGTCGAACCACGTCATTTCCATCCGTGTCCATCGTATAAATAGCAAGAGTACTATCTAGCGTTGACACGAATGCGATGCGGTTCCCATTTGGTGACCATGCGGGGTCATAGTCCCCGTACGAGTTGTCTGTCAGGCGTATCCGGTTGCTTCCCTGCGTATCCATCGTGTAGATCTCTGGAAGGTCGCTACCTCGAGGTAATGGGGCGCTACAGAAGGCGAGACGGGTGCCATCCGGTGACCATGGTGGACAGCCATGCAGACCCAGATCCGGGGTGAGCAGCCGGATCCCGGGTCCTTGGGGGAACAATGGGTGCATGGGTATACAGTCCACCCCGGACAGGCAGAAAAGCGCCAGAAACAAGGCGAATAAAGTGATCGGTGACAACTTTCGTATGGTCACGAATCTACCCTCATCCCGCTATCAAACACGGCTCGTTGTTGCCGCAGCCAAGGTTCCACACGCACAAGTCCATTGTATCACGCCGCGTGGCCTTGGTCAATGTCCGCAGGCACGAAAACGGGCCAGCCGTCGAAGCGGACTGGCCCTTGTGCCCGGGTGAGACCTGGCTCGGACGGCCTTGGGCTATGGAAACCGTAGGTCTGACGGAAACGCGATGGGGTGCCGGCCCATCACGCCATCCCGGCACTTGGTGCAATACAAACCCTGCTCGGTTCCGTCGTGCGTGCCACGGTGAACGTGGTCGACGACAAAGTCGGGCAGGGAAAACCACTCTCGACACGCGGCCAGGTCGAGGACGCAGTCAAAGTACACCCACTCGTTCACCTTTTCCCAGGCCTGACCACGATATGTGATCTCCATCCCCGCTTCGATCAACGCCTGCTCGAGTGCCCGCAGATGCTCACAGGTCATCGCCGCACCCCTTCGGTTGCCCGGTCCAGCGCGATGAGGGCGGCGCCCAGCGCGCCCACCACCTGCGGCCCCGGCGGCACGACCACCACCATGCCCAGTTGGGCCTCCATGGCCCGGACCACGCCGGCATTGAGGGCCACGCCGCCGCTCATGGCGACCGGCGGCGTCACGCCCACCTGGTGCAGCAGGCCCATGAGCCGCTCGGCGATGGCGGCGTGCAGCCCGGCGGCAATGTCGGCCGGGTGCCGGCCCGCGCCCACCAGCCCCACCACCTCGGACTCGGCAAACACGGTGCAGGTGGAGCTAATGCGCGCCGGGTCGCGGGCCTGGGCGGCCAGCGCGCCCAGGTCGGCCACGTCTATTTCCAAGGCCCGGGCCATCACCTCCAGGAACCGGCCGGTGCCGGCGGCGCACTTGTCGTTCATGGCAAAATCGGCCACCCGGCCGTTCGGCCCCAGGCGAATGGCCTTGCTGTCCTGACCGCCCACGTCCAGCAGGGTGCGCGTGTCGGGCAGCAGGTGCGCGATGCCCCGGGCGTGACAGGTGATCTCGGTCACCTGATCGTGGGCCAGGGGCACGCGCGCCCGGCCATAGCCGGTGGCAAGGATGTAGCCTAGTTCCGCCGGGGTCAAACCCGCGTCGGCCAGCGCGCCGTCCAGGGCCGCCTGTGCCGCGTCCGCGGCCCGTGCCCCGGTGCCCAGCACCCGCTGCCCCAGCACGCGCCGCGAATCATCCAGTATCAACGCCTTGGCCGTGAGCGAGCCCACGTCCACGCCGGCCACGATCATGTTAGCCCCCTGCCTTTCGTCACTCATCCGCGAACCCGCACCATCTACTCGTACACCCAGCGGTCGATCTCGCGGGGCAGGTCCACCACCTCGCCCGGTTGGAACCACAGGGCAATCTCGGCCTGGGCGGTTTCCGGTGCGTCCGAGGCGTGGATGAGGTTGCGCAGCCCGGCCAGCGCCAGGTCGCCGCGAATGGTGCCAGCGGCCGCCTCGTAGGGCCGGGTGCTCCCCACCATCGCCCGCACCACGCTGATGGCGTGCGGCCCCTCGACGACGCAGGCCACCACCGGGCTGGACGAGATATAGCTCACCAGGTCCTCGTAAAAGAACTTGCCCTTGTGGACGGCGTAATGCGCCTCGGCGTGCTCGCGGCTCACGGACATCATCTTGAGGGCCACGATTTTGAGGCCCCGGCGCTCAAAGCGGCCCAGGATTTCACCTACCAGGCCGCGCTGTACCCCATCGGGTTTGACGATCACGAGCGTGCGTTCTGCGTTAGCATCCATGTGGTTTTCCAGTCCTCCTATTTGGGTGTGGTGTATGCAAACCGACCGCAGACGGCCGACCGCCGTGAAGCGCGGTCGGCTGTCGGTGGTCGGCGGTCAAATCACTCGCTGGGGGGCAATTCCAGCGGCTCGCCGGCCGCGGGCATGGGAAAGACCATCAGCCGGTTGCCGGCCAGCACATAGATGCGGGCCAATGTCTCGCCCTCAGTCACACTGACGTCCCGGAGGTCGGCAAACAGGTCGGGGTCTTCTTGCCCATCGTAGCGGAACTGACGCTGAAAGGTGCCTTCTTTGCTAAACTGGACGATGCGCTGCTCGCCGGCGTCGGCCACATAGACCGATTGCACGGCCTCGGTGCAATAGATGGCCCGGGGGTCCTTGAGGGGCATATCCAGGCCGGTCATGGCAAAAGGTTCAGGCTCGCCGGTGAGAAACTTTTTAATATCGCCGGTGGCCGACAGGATATAGATGTGCCCGTCGATGTCCATGTCCACGCCGGCGCTCAAGTCCACGGTGGTCTGCAAATAGTCGATAGAGGGACCGGGATAGCCACCGCCGCCCGGTGCGTATTTGTGGATTTGCCCCTTGCCGGTATCCAACAGATACAGGTTGCCGGCATAGCCGCCCCCGGCCACGACGCGTCCCCAGTTCTGGCTGTCGCCCACGTCATAGGCCACCACGTTGTCTGGCCCGGCCTCGCCAAAGAGATGCGCGTTCAGGTCCAGGGCCAAGATGCCCTGCTGGCGGTCGCCGCCGGCGGGCATCCAAAAGATAAACTGCAAGCTCTCGATCACCCGGTCGCCTACGGTCTCCCCCATACGCAGCAGCACCGGGTCATCCTGGGCGATCAGGTCGTCGCGATTGTCGTTCAGGAAATAGCGATACACGATGCCCCGGCCCGCGTCCAGCACATAGACCCGCTGGTCCTGCACCCAGAGCTGCGACACACGACTGCCATCGGCCGCAAAGTCGTGGAGCAGGATCGCGCCATAGAGCGGCGTGACCAGGCTGGCCTGGTTGAGGTCCCTCTGGATGGTCTGGCGCAACTCGGCGGCTGTCTTGTCGTTGGGTTTGAGGCTCAGGGCCTGGTCCACCAGGTCACGAGCCTGGCGCAGAGTCTGGATGCGCAACTCGCGGTCCACCTGGGTTTGCGCCTCGGTGCGCAGTTGCTCGGCCTGGACGAGCAGGTTGGCGAAATAGGCCTCTTGGGCTTGATTCCCTTGCCACTGGGACAGGGCCATCCAACCCAGGCCAAAGACGGCCAGGAGCACCAGTACCACCGGAATCAGCACCAAGAGCAGGGGCTTGACCGGCAACCGCACGGCCGTGCGCGTCCGGGCCGGCTTGGCGACCGGCGGGCTGAGGATGGGACGATCGACCACGGCCGGGGTGTCGCTGACGGGCGCGGGCCGGCTGGCGCGCTCGACCGGCCGGGGTGGGCGTTCTGGTCGGGGTACAGCAGGCTGACGGCGCGTGGTGGCGGCCGGCTGGCGGCGCGACCGCAGGCCCTTGAGCGAACCCAATAGGCCCAGCCCTGAGCCCGCGGGCTGGGTGCTGGCCGACCGGGCCGAGACCTCTTTGATGCGGATCATGAGCACCGAGAGATCGCCGCTGCCGACCACCTGGATGAGTTGGGCCCGAATGGCGGCCAGGGAACCCAGGCCCAGCAGTCCCTGCAACTGACCGGGCGTCGCCACCCGGTCCAGGTCTGACGAACCCAGGATCACCATGTCGCCGGGGGCCACCTCGCTGTGAAATAGCCGGGCCTCGACGCTGTCGTTCAGGCCCAGGCAGTTGACGTCGTCGCTGGGTTCAGAGCGCGCCGGGACGCGCTGGATGGCGCCGTCGTGGAGCAGGTACAGTGGGGCCCGGCCGGCCCAGCCCACGTACACGTCCTGTTCGCGGATGACGACACACAAGATGCTCGCCGTCACCCGGCTGGCCAATACCGTTTCCAGATTCTCCTGGTAAAGGACAGCATTGGCCGCCTTGATGGCGCTGATCAGCGCCGACGTGATGCTGCGCGATGGATGATTGGCGTATTCTTCTTCCACCACGCTGATCACATCTTGAGCCAGGTCCGAGCGCCCCCCACCGGTCACATTGACCAGGGTATAGATCGGGTCACGCGCCGGTCGCCGCCCCAGGCGCGTGGTAGGCTGGTACATGCTGGCGTGCGGCACCCGATCGCGCATCTGGCCGCCAGAGATGCTGAGGATCTCGTAGGACACGTTGCCAAATTCGACCGCCATTGCCATGCTCCCCCTGCGTGACATAGCCAGAAGGCCAAAGGACGCCTGCTGGGATACCAAATTGTCTGGATGTAGTATAACAAAAAGCGACCGGTTTGGCAACACCGAATCAATGCGCGCGTGCGCCGGGATTCGGCGGCTTCAATCTGGTGTGCCGAAAAACCGAGGCACGAAAAAGCGCCTGGCAGCCAGCCAAGCGCAACCGGATCGCTGCGGCGATCAACCACGCTGGAACCGGGTCCACAGGTGCAGGGTTTCGCGCAGGCGCGTGGCTTCCTGCTGGCTGGTGTCGGATGGGGGCAAACAGCGGTGCATCTGGTTTTCCAGCAGGATCAGGCCCACCTGGTCGACGGCGCTGCGGATGGCAGTCAGTTGCACAATGATGTCTTGGCAGCCACGACCGTCTTGCACCATGCGCTGGACACCGCGCACCTGGCCTTCCAGGCGCCGCAAGCGGTGCATCAATCCAGCCTCGATTTCCGGGTCCAGATTCACCACAGGATCAGTTTGTTCACTCATGATTTACTCCATCAACACGGCACAGCTTCTATGCACTGGAACACGCCCAGGGTGTGCCGCTGGGCGCGCTGGATGCAGAAACCCGCCGCGGTCACGGTACGCGCCGTCTCACGGTTGAGGTGGCACACACGGTTCCAGGCATACCAGGGGATGTTGAGCAGTTCGGTGGCCCAGGACAAGAGCGGGCTTGGGCCACGCACGTGCTCGAGCAATATCAGCCGACCATGAGGTTGCAACACGCGCCGCACCTCAACCAGGGCCAGCAGTGGGTCAGGAACACTGCAAAACACCAACGACGCCGTCACGTAATCGAATACAGCATCGGCAAAAGGCAACGACTGGGCATCAGCCAGCGACCAGCGCACGGTGGCCCGGGTGCCCCGGTGGCGCGCGGTCCTCAACATCTCGCTGCTGGCATCAGTGGCAATGACCTGCGTGCCGGCCTGGTAGAGCGGCAGATTGGCCCCGGTGCCCACGCCCAGTTCCAGCACCCGGCCCTGAGCCTGAGGGAACAAGCGGTAGCGCAGCCGGGCCAGCGCGAACCGTTCCAGGGGCCACATGCCCCGGTCATACGCGTTGTTGGTGGCCAGATCGTCAAAGACTGTGCTCATGTTCGGCGTTATCCACCGCCTGTTGGGCGCGGCGCGCGGCCAGCTCGTCTTCCAGTTCTTCGATCTCGATGAGCATGGCCATGGGCACCGAATGCCGGGGCAACCGGGCTTGCAGATCGCTCAGGCGTTGCTCTAGCTCACGAATGTGGTCCTGTCGGTTCATGGTGTCACCTCACAAGATGGCAGCCGCGCGCTGTTCCATTTCAGCCAGGCTCATGGCCCCCACGCGGGTATCCACGATACGCCCTTCTCGGTCGATGAAAAACGTGGTGGGAATGCCGCGCACCCGGTACGGGTAGGCCACGGCTTCAGCCGTGGTGTCCAACAGCACCGGCAGCGTATAGCCTTGCTCCTGGATAAACGCGGCCACCTGTTCCTGCGATTCGCCCACGTTCACGGCCAACACCACCAGTCCCCGGTCGGCGTATGTGACCGACAACTTTTCCAGATCGGGCATTTCGGCGCGACAGGGACCGCACCAGGTAGCCCAGGTATTGAGCACCACGGCCTGCCCGCGATAGTCGCTCAAATGCACCGTCTTGCCGGCCAAATCTTGAAGCGCAAAGTCGGGCGCCATTTCGGGTTCTGCACCGGCGCTGGGGGCCGGTACGATCGCCGGTGCCGCCAGGGCCGGCTGCCACACAAAGTACCACAACCCGCCAAGCACGCCCACGGCCACCACCAGCCCCACGATGATCAGGATCTCGACCGGCACACGCCGCCTGGCAGGACGGGCCTTGCGGGTGCTCGTTCGACTGTTACTCATGTTTGCCTCCCCCAGAGGGCCGCGGTAACCTGCGGTCGCAGTACCCTGCGCTTGACAGTCCCCTGGATGTATGATACACTAGAGTCAATATACCCCCTATGGGTATATCTGGGCAGATTATACCGGCTTTTGGGCGCCATGTCAAGCCCGTCGGCAGGTTGCATATGTTCAATTTCGCCAAAACCCAGGCCACGGCGGTCCCGTATGTGCTGGAAGAGCGCTGCGCCAGTTGCCGCAAATGTATCGCGAGAAAATCGTGCAAGAGCAAGGCCATCATCCAACTGGACCCGAGCGAGCCGCCCACTATCGACGCCAGTCGGTGCTATGGCTGCCACGCCTGCATCCCCGCCTGTCCCAATGAAGCCATCGTGCTGCCACACTAGGCCCGGATCGAGCGGCAGGGGAACCGTTCGGCGCCTAGCACCGTCTTGATACCGGGCCGGGCACATTTGCCATTTGCCCCTCGATCTGTTAGAATAGCGCCGCGCACAGCAAGATTGGAGGACAACACATGAAATTAATGATCAAGGTGCTGGTCGTATCTGTGGTGATGGCCGGCGTCATCAGCCTCTCGTTTCTCGCCGGGTTTGGCACCGGTCAGGTGATAGACCTGACCAACTGGCCCCAGGGCTTTGCCTCGTTGGCACCGACGCCCAACCCGGTGGCCGGTCTGGACGAGCAGTTCCAGGTGTTTTGGGATGTCTGGCGCCTTGTAGACGGCGAGTTCTATGGCGACCAGCCCACCGTCGACAAGAAGATCTATGGTGCGATCCGGGGCATGCTGGGCACGCTGGGCGACCCCAATACCATATTCTCCGACCCGGTGCATACCGAGATCGAACAGAGCAATATGGAAGGCCACTTTGGTGGCGTGGGCGTCGAGATCCGTATGGTGGATGGCGATCTCACGGTGATCCGGCCCATGGAGGGCACGCCGGGCGAACGGGCCGGCCTGCTGCCCGGCGACATTATCACACACGTGGACGGCACAGCCATCAAGGGGATGGACATCATCGACGCGATGGTCCTGATTCGCGGGCCAGAGGGCAGTACGGTCGTTTTGACCATCAAGCGTGAGGGCAAAGAGCCCTTTGACGTGAGCATTGTCCGCGAACGGATCCAGATTCGCACCGTCCAATATGAAATGCTGGACAATGGCGTGGCCTATATCCTGCTGCGCCAGTTCGACGGCAACGCCACGAGCGAATTCCAGCGGGCCTATCAAGAGCTGGAAAAGCAAAACCCCAAGGCCCTGATCCTGGATCTGCGCGGCAACCCCGGCGGCCTGTTGAGCGAGGCCATCAGCATCTCGAACCAGTTCTTGCCCAAGGGTGCACTGATTGCGACCGAGCGCTCGCGCACGGGCGAAGAAAAGTTTGTGGCCCCGGGCGGGGGTGTGGCGACCCAGATTCCCCTGATAGTGTTGGTCAACCAGGGCTCGGCCAGTGCCTCCGAGATCGTAGCCGGGGCCTTGCAGGACCACGGCCGGGCCAAGCTCCTTGGCGAAACCACCTATGGCAAGGGCTCGGTGCAAAACGTGCATGACCTGCGCGACGGGTCCAGCGTGCGCGTCACCATCGCCCATTGGTACACGCCGCACGGCCGGCTCATCCACGAAAAAGGGCTGGACCCAGACATTGTGGTCGAGTTCACCGAGGACGACATGAAAGCCGGCAAAGACCCACAACTGGACCGGGCCATAGAGTACGTGACCACCGGGCAATAGCACATCGGACGCTTGGCGCGGGAAGGCAATGGATAGAAAAGGACCCCGTTTTCTCAAACGGGGTCCTTTTGTTTTACGCCTAACGTGTCATGTCAATCGTCATTCGCCAGCGTGAGCTTGTGGGGCTCCTTGGACTCGATCAGAGCCTCAACCATCACCATGAAATCCGCCAGGGTCTTGGCGCCCAGGTTCTTTTCAGAGCGCAAGCGCACCGAGACTGTGCTGTTTTCCGCTTCGCGGTCGCCCACCACGAGCATATAGGGCACCTTTTGCAGTTGGGCATTGCGGATCTTGGCCTGCATGCGGTCGCCCGAATCGTCCACATCGGCGCGGATGCCTTCTTGACGCAGTTTGGCCTGCACCTCGCGGGCATAGGCCACGTGCCGGTCAGCGATGGGGATAACCATGGCCTGTACCGGCGAGAGCCACACCGGGAAGGCGCCCCCATAGTGCTCGATGAGTGTGCCGAAAAAGCGTTCCAGGCTGCCCAGGAGCGCGCGATGCACCATATAGGGCCGGTGCTCTTGCCCGTCTTCCCCGATGTAGGTCATGTCAAAGCGGTCTGGCAAGTTAAAGTCGAACTGGATCGTCGTGCACTGCCAGGCCCGGCCCAGTGCATCCTTGACCTTGATGTCGATCTTGGGGCCATAGAACGCGCCGCCGCCTTCGTCCACCGCGTAAGGCAAGCCGCGGGCATCCAGCGCCCGACGCAGTGCGGCCTGGGCCTGCTCCCAGCGAGCCGGCTCGCCCACGGCCTTGCCCTCACGGGGCCGCGTCGCCAAATAGATGTCAAACTCCTGAAAGCCAAACGCCTCTAGCATGTCCATTGAAAAGTTGTACACGCCCAGGATCTCGTCATCTACCTGGTCCGGCATACAGATGATGTGCGCGTCGTCAATGGTAAAGCCGCGCACCCGCAGCAGCCCGTGGAGCACGCCGGACCGCTCGTAGCGATAGACCGTGCCCAGCTCCGCCCAACGCAGCGGCAGTTCGCGATACGAATGCAGCCGCGTCTTGTAAATGAGGATCTGGTACGGGCAGTTCATGGGCTTGATGTAATAGGGCACCCCGTCAATGTCCATCGACGAGTACATATTCTCGCGATAAAAGTCCAGGTGCCCGCTGACAGCCCACAGGTCGCCCTTGCCGATATGTGGCGTGGAGACGATCTCGTAGCCGCCACGCTCGTGCTCCTGATACCAGAACTCTTCGATGAGGCGCTTGATACGCGCGCCCTTGGGGTGCCAGCAGACCAGCCCGGCCCCGCCCACTTCGTGGATACTGAACAGGTCCAGTTCTTTGCCCAGCTTGCGGTGGTCCCGGCGAGCCGCTTCTTCCTGGCGCCACAAATAGTCGTCTAGCTGCGCCTGGTCCTCCCAGGCGGTGCCATAGATGCGCTGGAGCATGGGCCGGTGCTCGTCGCCGCGCCAGTAGGCCCCGGCCACGTTCAGCAGCTTGAACGCGCCGACCTGGCCGGTGCTATCCAGGTGGGGACCAGCGCACAGGTCCGTGAATCCGCCGTGCGTATAGATCGAGATCGGCGCGTCCTCGGGCAGGTCCTGGATAAGCTCTACCTTGTAGGGCTGATCGGCGAACAACTCGAGTGCCTCGGCGCGGGGCATCTCGCGCCGGGCAAAGGCCAGATCATCGGCGATGCGCTCCTGCATCCGGGCCTCGATCTGGGCCAAGTCTTCCAGCGTCAGTGGGCGCGGCAAGTCAAAGTCATAGTAAAAGCCGTCCTCGATGGCCGGGCCAATGGCCGTCTTGCCATCTGGAAACATCTCGAGTACCGCCTCGGCCATCACGTGCGACGCCGAGTGTCGCATCCGGTGCAATGATTCCTCGCTCATGATGTCACCTCACTTTCAGTAGGTTGGGGATTGGTAAATCGGGCTTTGAGCTTCGGGTAGTGTCATCCTCGGTATCGGTTCCGAGCATCATGGGCACCACCTCCTTCCTTTGCAACTGCCGACGACAGACCGCCGACCGCTAAATTGATCTGCGATCCGCCGTCAGTGGTCAGCGGTCGAAACAAAAACGCCTCCCGTCCGTTGGGACGAGAGGCGTGCCTCACGTGGTTCCACCCAGCTTTGGTTGGCGAACTTGCCAACCCTCGTGGTGACCGGTAACGGGGTCTACCGGGCCGCCATACTTACCCTGTGGGTACTACCCCGTGGGGTTCCGGCGACCGGCTCGGCGGTGGTTTTCACAGGTGTTGGGGCCAGCAGGGCTTGCAGCCGATGACCCTGCCTCTCTGGTGCCGTTTACCCGGTACTCGTCCGCGTCCAGGCTGTTCGAGATGTAATTGGTGGGCGAGATAGGACTCGAACCTACGACCTCAGCGATGTCAACGCTGCGCTCTAACCATCTGAGCTACCCGCCCGTGCCTTGATTATACCACACAGAGGGGCTGATGCGCAACCCCTCATCGTCACTGGTCACTCGGCAACCAGCACCATAGGCTCGCCGCAGCACACCAATTCGCCGCCGCCAACCTCCTGAACCACAACCACATTACCGCAAATCTCACAGCGATATACCTCGCCAACAGCCTTGACCTGAGACATGGGACCCTCCTTTTGCTTAAAGCTACCTCTGTCATCGGACCTAATACGCCCCGGCCGCGGTAAGCACGGCTGGCAGCGTGCGCAGGATAATGGTAAAGTCCAACCGCAATGACCAGTTCTCAATATAGTAAATATCCAGCATCACCATCTCGTCAAAGGGGACGTCGCTGCGGCCGCTCACGGCCCACAGGCTGGTCATCCCCGGCAATACCTCGAGCCGCTTCTTGTGCCACTCTTCATACTGGGCCACCTCGTGCGGCAGCGGGGGTCGCGGACCGACCAGGCTCATCTGCCCCAGCAGCACGTTGATCACCTGCGGGATTTCGTCGATGCTGAATCGACGGACCCATCTGCCAACCCGGGTCACGCGGGGGTCATCGCGAACCTTGAACAACGGTCCGGTGGCTTCGTTGAGTTCGGTCAGCAGCGCGAGTTCGGCCTCTGCGCCCTGGCGCATGGTGCGATATTTGAACACGTTAAAGGGCCGGCCGTCTTTGCCGATGCGAACCTGGCGAAACAGGGCCGGCCCCGGCGAATCGATCTTGATGAGCAGGCCAATGGTCACCAGGATGGGCGACAGCAGCAGCAGCCCCAGGCTGGATACCAGGATGTCGATCAACCGCTTGACCGCCAGACCCCACCAGGGAATGGTCGCATCTTTGACGGCGATCAGGGGGATGCCGTCGATATCGTCCACCCCTACCTGGCTCAGGCTCATCTGGAATATGTCGGGCACCAACTTGAAGCGCACGCGCTCGCGTTCGCACGCCTGCATGATGGTCATGATCTTGCGGTGCGAGATCCAGGGCAGCGTGACAATGACCATGTCAATGCCTTGCTCCTGCACCACGCGGGCGGTATCATAGGTGGAACCCAGAGCACGGAACCGGCCCAGGTCGGTGGTAAACTTTTCCGGGTCATCGTCCACAAAGCCAATGACCTGGTAGCCCAGGTCTGGCCGGGCGATGGCGGTGCGCATCACGGCCCGGCCCACTTCGCCGGCCCCCACTACCAGCGTGCGCGTCATGCCCACGCCGCGCCGGCGGAGCTGGCCCCGAATCACCGCGCCGATGAGACGCGCTCCGGCCAATAAGATCACCGTGAGCACGCCGGTATAGACAAAGATCAGCCGCGAGTAGAAAAAGGGTTGGGCCATAAAGACCACAATGACCATCACGGCAATGGCAAAAAAGGTGCCTTTGGCGATGGTGTACACGTCTTCAAACCACGAATTGGGCCGGCGGCGGTCATAGAGGCCCTCCAGGCCAAACACGATGAGCAGGATGGCCGTGAGGGATACTTCTTGCAGCGGGTACGCACTGAAGGGGATATAGTTCTCGGCGGCCATCTCGCGGATGAGGTGCAGTTCGTAACGCGCATAATAGGCCACAGCAAAGGCGACGTTGATGAGCACCGCATCGGCGATGATCAGTGACGTGGTAGCCAGCCAGGGATAGGAGCGCCGTATCGCCCGCAGGATGCCGCCCGTGGCTGGGGCTGGCGGAGATGGTGCAAGGCCGAGGGCAGCAGGATTGTGGTCGGCTGGGGCTTCGCCCATGACGCTTCTCCAGGACTGACCGGCGTGGGCCAACCACGCCGACGGATCCGTATACCGATTTCAATCTTACTCTATTTCGCCGGCTTTGTCTAGGGGTTGGCGGGCGCACCGGCGATAGCGCGATAAACGTCCACCGTTGCGGCGGCCACGCGGGCCTGGGTATAGTGGACCAGCACACGCTGGCGACCGGCTCGGCCCAACGCAGCGCACAAGGCCGGGTCGGCGGCCAATCGCGCCAACTGGTCGCGCCAGGCACTAGCGTCTCCTTCAGGGGCGATGAGGCCGCCATCGCCGATGACGTGGGGGATCTCGCCGGAATCGGAGCCCAGCACTGGCACCCCGCAACTCATGGCTTCGATGAGGATGCGCCCGAATTGCTCTTTCCAATTGGGCCGGGTGAGGCTGGGCAGCACCACCACGTCCATCTGGCGCAGGTACACCGGCATCTGCGCCGAGGGCACGCCGCGATTGAACGTGACCCGGTCTGCCCACCCGGCCTGGGCCACGCGAGCCTCCAGCGTGAGGCGCAGCGGCCCATCGCCCACCAGGTGCAGGTGCCAGGGTGCCTCCAGCCCGGCCAGCGCGTCCAGCAGCACCAGCAGCCCTTTTTGCTCCACCAACCGGCCAAAAAAGCCGATCAGAACCCCGTTTTCTCGGAGAAAACGGGGTTCTTCTCCTGGACAGAACACGGCCGGGTCCACGCCCATCTGGGCAAACACGGCCACCGGCCCGGCATAGCCCTTGGCGCGCAGCACCTCGACCGATTCGGCATTGGCGGCCAGGGCATAGGCCGCCTGGCGGTAGACGACCTGCTCGAACCAGCGAAACGGCGCCGGGTAGACCCGGTGAATGTTCTGCCAGGTGACAAAGAGGGGCCGGGCGCCCACGCGGTGCCCGGCCCGCAGCGCCAGCCAGGTCGCCAGGTTGTACGCTTCTTCGTCGATGTGCAGCACATCGGGCTGTAAGGCCCGCAGGCGCGCGCCCAGGCCCCGATAAAAGTAGGTATGAAAGTGCCCGTTGCGGGCGATGGGCAGCACGTCCAGGCGATAGCCCTGGGTGTGGCTACGTTCCAGGTCCAGCCGGCGCACCTCTTCTTGCCAATATGGCGGCACGATCACGGTGAGGTCCACGTCGGGATGCGCGGCAATCTCTTCCAGCTTGCGCTGGTAGGCGCCCACGACGACCATTTTGGAGAGCATGACGACGCGCATGACAGGAGCCTCGCGGTCACATACAACCCGGCGCCACAGCGGCGCCGGGTTGTATGCATTCGACTGACAGGGGCTTATCGCAACAACTGCCCGGCGATGACCAGGCGCTGCACTTCGCTGGTGCCTTCGTACAGTTCGGTGATCTTGGCGTCGCGGTAGTAACGCTCCAGCGGGTATTCCTTCATATAGCCATAGCCACCGTGGATCTGGATGCCCCGGTTCGTCACCCACACCGCCGTCTCGGATGCGAACAATTTGGCCATGCTGGCCTCCTTGCTGTAGCGCTCGCCGCTGTCCTTTTTGAGGGCCGCGCTGTAGGTGAGAAGTCGTGCCGCCTCGATCTGGGTAGCCATGTCCGCCAGCATCCACTGGATGGCCTGGAACTGGCCGATGGGCTTGCCAAACTGTTCGCGGGTCTTGGCGTATTCGACGGAGGCATCCAGCGCCGCCTGCGCGATGCCGACGGCCTGGGCCGCGACACCGATGCGCCCAGCGTCCAGCACAGTCATGGCGATCTTGAAGCCCTGGCCTTCTTCGCCCAGGCGATTCGCTACCGGCACCCGGCAGTCCTCAAAGATGAGCTCGCAGGTGTTTGACGCCCGGATGCCCATCTTGTGCTCTTCTTTGCCCACCGAAAAGCCCGGCGTGCCCTTTTCCACAATAAAGGCGGTGATCCCCCGGGTACCTTTTTCCTTGTCGGTCATGGCAAACAAGATGACCACATCGGCAAAGCCGCCACTGGTGATAAAGTGTTTGGAGCCGGTGATGACATAGTCGTCGCCGTCCCGAACGGCCACGGTACGCTGGGCGGCGGAATCGGACCCGGCGCCGGGCTCGGTCAGGGCAAAGGCCCCGATCCACTCACCAGACGTCAGGCGGGGCAGATACTTTTGCCGCTGCTCTTCCGTGCCGAATTTCTGTGGGCCATAGTTCACCAGGCTGTTTTGCACGGCCATCACTATGGCGGTGGACGCGCAGGCCCTGGAGATCTCTTCCAGGGCGATGACATAGCTCACCGTGTCAGCCCCCACGCCGCCGTATTCTTCTGGCGCAGTCAGTCCCAAAAAGCCCAACTCGGCCATACGCCGGATGTTGTCGAACGGGACCTCGCCCTTTTCGTCCATCTCGGCTGCCACGGGTGCCACGTACTTGACCGCAAAGTCCCGGGCCATCTTCTGGATCATTTTCTGTTCTTCGGTCAGTTGCAGATTCATGTATGCCTCCTTGTGTCCCACAGATTGCAAATGGCTATTTGCCGTAATCGTAAAATCCGCGACCGCTCTTGCGGCCCAAATAACCGGCCAGCACCATGCGGCGCAGCAACGGCGGCGCGGCGAATTTGGGGTCCTTGAACTCGTCGAACATGGCATCAGCGATGAACAGGGTCGTGTCCAGCCCCACAAAATCCAGCAGCGTAAGCGGTCCCATGGGATGATTTAGCCCCAGCTTGATGGCCGTGTCGATGTCCTCTTTGGTCGCCAAATCGTTCTCTACCATGCGCACGGCGTCCAGGATATAGGGGATGAGCAACAAGTTCACGATAAACCCCGGCGTATCCTTGGCCGTTACCATGGTCTTGCCCAGCGACGCGCCGAACTCGCGGGCGGTGGTCATCGTCTCGTCACTGGTGAGGATGGTGCGCACGAATTCGAGCAGGGGCATAACCGGGACCGGGTTGAAAAAGTGCATCCCCAGCATCTTGTCACCCCGTTTCGTGACCGAGGCCATCTCGGTGACGCACAGCGACGAGGTGTTGGACGCGAGTATGGCATGGGGCGCCAGCAGCCCATCCAGTTCGGCAAAGATTTGCTTTTTCAGGTCCATGTTCTCGATGGCGGCTTCGATGACCAGGTCACAACCGGCCAGGTCCTTGATGTCCGTGGTGCCGTGGATGCGCGCCCACGCAGCGTCACGCTCCTCGGCCGGCATCTTGCCCTTGTCTACCGCCCGGCCCATCGATTTTTGGATGCGCGCCAGGCCTCCGTTCAGAAATTCCTGGTTGATCTCGCGCACGGTGACGTCATAGCCGGCCCGGGCGCACGTTTCCACAATGCCCGACCCCATCAGGCCACAACCCACCACGCCCACCTTGCGAATCTCCATTGCGTACCTCCTCCACGAGTGTTATAGTGTCCATCCATTGGACGCACGCCCATTATACACTACGGATGCCCGGGCTGACAAGTCCCGTTTATCGGCGCGGGCGCGGTGATTGCCAAACCCCCGGCCCTGTGTTAAAATACACCCGGCGAAGGACCTTGGAAACAGGAGCAAGACCTTGGGCAAGATCGGGGTGGGCACGGTGAGCGTGGGGCCAGAGGCAAAACGACTCATCAACGAGGCGTTGGACAAGAACCGCATCTCGCAGGGCCGGCTGGTGCGGCGGTTTGAGCGGCTTTTTGCGGCATATCACGGCCCGACGACGCACGCTGTGGCCGTCGGGACCGGCACAGCCGCCGACACGCTGGCCCTGGCCGCACTGTATGACCGGGGCGCACAGCGCGGCGACGAGGTCGTCGTGCCGGCGCTCACGTTCATCGCCACCGTCAACGCCGTGGTCCACGCCGGATTTGTACCCCGGTTCGTGGACGCCGACCCGCTGACCTGGCAGATAGACCCGGCGCAAGTGGCAGCGGTCATCACCGGGCGCACCCGGGCCATCCTGCCGGTGCATCTCTTTGGCAAGCCGGCCCCCATGGACGAACTGGTGGCCCTGGCCGCGCAACACGATCTGGCCGTGGTAGAAGACGCCGCCGAGGCCCACGGCGCGCGCTACCGGGGGCGCATTGTGGGCACGCTGGGCCTGATGGGCGCCTTTAGCTTTTACTCGGCCCACATCATCACCACCGGCGAAGGCGGCGCCGTGATCACCACCGACGAGGACCTGGCCGGCATTTTGCGCAGCCTGCGCGCCCACGGCCGGGCCTGCAAGTGCGAGGTCTGTCGTCTCAACGTCTCGTCGGCCTATTGTCCGCTCCGCTTCCAGTACGGCGACGACGTGGACACGCGGTTCTTTTTCGAGCGGCTGGGCTATTCAGAAAAGATGAACGAGCTGGAAGCGGCCCTGGGCATCGAGCAGATGGCCCGGCTGGACGACATCGTAGAAGCCCGGCGCGCCAACCTGTTCTACCTGAACGAGCAACTGGCCGAATGGGCCGAGTTCTTCCAGTTCTTGACCGAGGCCCCGCACGAGCGCCTCAGCCCGCTGGTCTATCCCCTGGTCATCCGGCCCGACGCGCCGTTTACCAAGCGCCAGATCACCCAATACCTGGAGCACCACGACATTGACACGCGCCCCATGTTTGGCTCTATTCCCACGCAGCAGCCGGCCTATGCGTTCATGGGGCACCGGCTGGGCGATTTTCCCCACGCCGAGGCCGTGGGCGACCGGGGATTCTATGTGGGTGTGCACCAGGACCTGACCCGGGCCGACCTGGATACCATCGTGGAGCGCATCAGCGAGTTTATCCGGCAATCGCTACGCTGAGGCCAAGAAACCAGGTTTTTCCCAAAAACCTGGTTTCTCCAACGAAAGGTAGCTACATGACCATCGCCATTGTGGTTCCGACGTACAACGAGCGCGATAATATCGGCCGGCTGGTGGAGGCGCTGCTGGGGCTGGGCCGAGACCTGCGCGTGATTATCGTGGACGACAACTCGCCAGATGGCACCGGCCCGGCCGCCGACGAACTCGCCGCGCAGCACTCGGAGGTCCACGTCATCCACCGCGCCGGCAAGGGCGGCCGCGGCGCGGCGGTGCTGGCCGGCTTTCGCGAGGCATTGTCCACCAATGCCGACCTGTTCGTAGAGATGGACGCCGATTTCAGCCACGACCCGGCCGAGCTGTATCGCCTGCTGGACGCCGCCGCCGAGTACGACATGGTCATCGGCTCGCGGGACCTGCCGGGGAGCCGCATCGTCAACTGGCCCTGGCGCCGCACCGTCTTTCACTTTCTCGCCAACATCTATGCCCGGTTGGTGCTAGGCATCCCGGTGCGCGATTACACCAACGGCTACCGGCTCTACCATCGCCGGGTGCTGGAGGCGCTGGATTTCGACGCCATCCAGGCCACCGGGTACATTGTCCTCAGCGAGGTGCTGGTGCAGGTGCACCGGGCCGGGTTCCGCATCGGCGAGGTGCCCACCACGTTTGTGAACCGGCGGCGCGGCGTCTCCAACGTCACGCCGGCCGAGATCACCGAGGCGTTCACCGGTGTGCTCAAGCTGCGGCGCCGGTACCGATGAGCGAGCCGGTGCAGGTAGAGTGCTACTCGGGCCACACGTATGCCCAGGAGCCCCGGGCCTTTGCCTGGCAGGGGCAGCGGCACGAGGTGGAAACCATCGAACGGGCCTGGCGCGAGCCGCGCGGGCCTGTTTTTTACGTGCGCACCGCCGATGGTCACCGGTTCACGCTGGCGTATGACGAGGCCGGGGACCGGTGGGTGATGATATAGCCCGATGTCGTGCGATGGAATGGAGGTATGTCACACATGGAACGAGAAGTTACCTTCTATCTGGCCTCGGCGGACTCCAGTCCGGCTCTTGCACCAAGAAGATGCTTCTTTGAGGAAAGGCATGCTGCCATCGAAGAACGTGACGATTACCTTCGCATCCGAATCGAGCCACCAATCGTCGGTCAACCCTATGGGTTAGGGGAGCACAATATAAACGATGTCATCCTGGCTACGCGGCACGCCGGCACAACGCTGCACCCGGTCAGCGAATGGCCGATGATGGTCTTTGTCTGCCGCATCATCAACGAGCAGATCAGGCATTCAGGCAAAGCATCAGCCAATGATCTGGAGATGATTCTTATAGGTGAACTTTACCGGACCTGGAACGAGGCCAACGAGAGTATAAGCCACGAGGAGAGGCATATATAGCAGGTTGTTACTGGTGTTCGATGGAATTGAGGAGGATGTATGACTGACTTTCGATCCGACTCGTACTGTGGGTTGTACTGCGGCGCTTGCGAAATCATGACCGTCTATCGTCAAAGCCTGGAAACGGGCGTGCCGGCCCGGTGGGAGGATTTGCCGCAGCCGCTCCAGCAACACCTCTCCCGGGCCGAGGTCCAGTGCACCGGCTGCAAGACCGACGTGCTGTTTGCCGGGTGCCGGCGGTGCTCGATACGGCAATGCGCCGGGGAAAAAGGCGTGGCGGCGTGCGTGGAATGCGCCGAATACCCCTGCGCGCACGTTCAGAACCGGGTGGCGGCCATCGCCCGGATCGGCGACGTGCTGCCCCATACCCGGGTTTTCTTTCGGGATGCGGACATGGCCCTGATCCGGGACCAGGGCATGGCCTGCTGGGTACAGGATCAGGAAACAAGGTGGTGCTGTCCCCACTGTGAAACGCCGTTCACGTGGTATCAAGAACAGTGTGCGGAATGCGGCCTGGAACTGGAGAGCATCAAGGTCCACAACCAATAGAGACAGGCGCATCACCGCGCCGACTCGCGACGGCCCCGGGACGGAATCCCGGGGCCGTCGTTGTTCAGTTTGGGAAAGCAACCGGCTCTTGACAAAAACAGCTCTGTATGGTATCATATTGTATGAATTGAGTTGGTACAAAAGGTACAATTTTCCGACAAGAACAGGAGCACCATGATCCGCACCGAAGCACTCTCACGAACATTCCCGGCCACCCGCAAGCGCGACCCGGCCATCGTGGCGGTGGACCGGCTGGACCTGGAGATCCGCGAAGGCGAGGTATTCGGACTGCTGGGACCCAATGGCGCCGGCAAGACCACCACGGTGCGCATGCTGGCCTGCCTCATCGCACCCACGGCCGGCCGGGCCTGGGTAGACGGCCTGCCGGTGGGAGAACAAGACACGGCGATCCGCCGGCGCCTGGGCATTCTCACCGAGTCGCCGGGGCTGTACGACAAGCTCTCTGCCGAGCGGAACCTGGCCTTTTTTGCCCGACTGTACGAGGTGCCGGCTGCCCAACGTGACGCGCAGGTCCGCCGCTACCTGGAATTGCTGGGTCTGTGGGACCGGCGTCACGAGCTGGTAGGCGGCTTTTCCAAGGGCATGAAACAAAAGATGGCGATTGCTCGCGCCCTCATCCACGAACCGCGCGTGCTCTTTTTGGACGAGCCCACGGCGGCGCTGGACCCGGAGATGGCTCGCTTGGTGCGCGACTTTATCGCCGACCTCCGCAGCGAGGGGCGCACCATCATCCTGTGCACGCACAACCTGGACGAGGCCGAGCGGCTGTGTGACCGCATCGCCGTGCTGAACACCCGGCTCATCGCCGTGGACACACCGGCGAATCTCCGAACGCGGCTCTTTGGCCGGCGCGTGGCCGTGCGCCTGCGCGACCCGGACTTGGCTGTGACTGAAATGGTGCGGACGCTGCCCTTTGTGCAGGCGGTAGAGGCTACCGATAGCCGGCTCACGGTGGACCTGGCCGACCCAGACGCGCAAACCCCGGCCCTGGTGCGGGCACTGGTGCAGGCTGGTGCCGAGGTCATGGCCGTGGGCGAGGTAGAGCACTCGCTGGAAGAAGTATACTTTAGCCTGGTGAATGGGGACTAGTATGGACAAGGTATTGGCGATCGTGGAAAAAGAGTGGGTCGAGGTATTGCGCAACAAGCTGATCCTCATAACCATGGCCCTGCTGCCCCTGCTGTTCGTGGCGATGGTGCTGGGCACCATCTGGATGATGCAGAATCTCCCGGCTGAAGAGATGAACGACGCGCCGGAGACCATGATGTACCTGACCCAACTGCCAGAATACCAGGGGATGACGCTGAGCGAGATCTTTGTCACGCTGCTCCTGGATCAATACCTGGTCTACTTTTTAATGATCCCGCTGTTCGTGCCCATGTTCATCGCCACGTACAGCATCATCGGGGAAAAGCAGGCCCGGAGCCTGGAACCGCTCCTGGCGACGCCGGTGCAGGTCTGGGAGTTGCTGGTGGGCAAGGTACTGGCCGCTACCATCCCGGCCGTGCTCGTCACCTGGCTGGCCTACGCCATCAGCGTGGTCGGGGCATTTCTCATCACCAGCCCGGCCCTGGCCGGCCGAATGATCACGCCCGTCTGGCTGCTGTCCATCCTGGTGCTGGTGCCGCTCATCACCCTCTTTGCCGTGAGCCTGGCGGTCATCATCTCGTCGCGGGTAAACGACATCCGCCTGGCTGAACAGTTGGGCGGGATGACCGTAATCCCGTTCGTGGGAGTGAGCATCGCCATCATGATGGGCGTGGTCTTGTTGAACTGGCAGACGTTCCTCATCGCGCTGGCGGTAGTGGCCGTGCTGGATGTGGCGACGGTATACCTGGGCGCCAAGCTCTTTCGGCGCGAAACGATATTGACCCGATGGCGATAGAAAGCGAGGTACCGCATGCCCCTACACCTGGAATTCACCGGCGGCGCGCCCATCTATGCCCAGATCGTGGAGCAGATCAAGCACCAGGTAGCTACCGGCAAGCTAATGCCCGGTGAGCAACTGCCCACCATCCGGCATCTGGCGGTAGAGTTGCGGATCAACCCCAGCACGGTGGCCCGGGCCTACACCGAACTGGAACACGCCGGCGTGCTGGACACCCAACAGGGCCGGGGCACCTACATCGCCGAGCAGCCCGACGAAAAGCATCTGGCCCGGGTCCGTCGGGATCGATTGAACACCATCATGCGGACGGCGGTGCTGGAGGCGTTGAGCCTGGGGTATAGCCAGGCCGCCGTACGCGAGACATTCGAAGTCGAGATCCAGAGTTGGCAGCGAAATAATGGATATGCCGCCTGACAGGCGGCAAGTATCATCAAGGTAGGGATGGGAGGGATGGAAATGGCATTCATGCGTAGCAAGCGAGACAATACAGAGGAACAGCAAGACAAGCAGCAGGACAAGCAGCAAGCCAAACAACAGGCCAAGATGACAAACCCGGTTTCCTGGACCCTGTTCACCATCGTGCTGACGATCACGATCGTGCTGGCAGTGGGTCTGAGCATCTGGGTAGATGATCCGTGGGTTTTGGTGGGAGCGATCATCGGGGGATCGCTGGTGGCGCTCTACCTGCTCTTCGCACTCAAGATCGCCGATCAGTGGGAGAAAGCCATCGTGCTACGGTTCGGCCGGTTCCGGGGCTTGCGTGGGCCAGGTTTGTTCTGGATCGTGCCCATCGTGGACGCGATCCCGGACTGGATCGATCACCGGGTAATGGTGACGCCATTCAACGCGGAAAAGACACTGACCAAGGACACGGTGCCGGTGGACGTGGACGCCGTGCTCTTTTGGCTGGTGTGGGACGCGGAAAAAGCCGCCCTGGAGGTGGAAGACTATCGCACGGCCATCGCCTGGGCGGCGCAGACGGCCCTGCGCGACCTCATCGGCAAGATGCAGCTGGCAGACATCCTGGTGGGTCGGGACAAGATGGACCAGGCCCTGCAAGTGATCATCGACGAGCGAACGGAGCCCTGGGGAGTTTCGGTGCAATCTGTCGAGATCCGGGACATCGTGATCCCGGCCGGGCTGGAGGACGCCATGAGCCGCCAGGCCCAGGCCGAGCGCGAACGCCAGGCCCGGGTCATCCTGGGCGAGAGCGAGGAGCAGATCGCCGATAGCTTTCGCAAGGCCTCGTTGGCCTATCGGGACAACCCCACGGCCCTGCACTTGCGGGCCATGAACATGCTCTTCGAGGGGCTCAAGGAAAGAGGCGCGCTGGTCATCGTGCCGTCCAGCGCCGTGGACACCATGAACCTGGGCGGGATGATGGGCATGGCGGCCCTGGCGCAGCCCCAGGGCGGGCTCATACCCGCTCCACCAACGACGCAAAAGGAGGAGTAACATGAGCGAAAATCTTCAATACACCCAGGACGAGCGGGTAGCCGCGGCCCTGGCCCACGGCAGCGTCCTGCTGGGCCTGTTCACCAACGGGCTGGGAGGCTTTATCGGCGCGGCGCTGGTCTGGCTGACCCAGAAGGAAAAATCCGAGTACGTGGCCTTCCAGTCTCTCCAGGCCATCGTCTACCAGTCGGTGATGCTGGTGGTGAGCGGCATCGGGCTGGCCTGCTACCTGTGCGCGGTCTTTGCCCCCATGATCCTGCTGGTGGACGAGCAACTCATCGAGAGCGCCCCGCCGGCGATATTCATCTGCCCCAGCATCTGCCCGCTGCCGGTGATGTTCCTGGTCAGCGGTGCATTCGTGCTCTATGGTCTGTACGGGGCCTGGCGCACGCTGGAGGGGGACGATTTTCGGTACGCTGTCATTGGGCGCATGATCGAACGAAAGCTAAAAGGCAGCGCAGAATAGCCGCGTCGACGGAACGACGACAGCCCCGGGGCCTCAACCCCAGGGCTGTTGCATGATCGAGCCAACCTTGCTCTCCGATCAATGAACAGGACCAGTATCAAGGGTGTACATCTGGAAGAAACGCCACATCTCTGCCGTAGCGTCAATGTCGCGGCTGGTCTTGCCCACGCCCGGGATCGGCGCGCCGCCGGGCCAGGTGTGTCCGCCGCCCTCGATGGTGTACAGGATCACGTCGGCGCCCTGGTCACAGCCGGAGTAGCGCACGCCCTTCACGTCACCTTGTGGCAGGATGGGCTGCGCTGTGGGGTTGCAGCCGTTGCCCGCGGCCCAGTGGGTGGTCCACGCTTCCGCGCCGACAAAGTAGGTCGGCGCCAGGGTCAGATCAGCCCCCTGGCGCAGCGGGCGGCCCTGCATGTCGCCACCCTCGTAGGGCACGATGGGGTCAGCGGTGCCGTGAAAAGCTATTACCGGCACCGGGCGGGCAGGGGCACAGTCCTGGAGGTCGACGACGGCGGCGGCCACCGTGCCGATGGCGGCCACCTGGTCGGCGGCCTCGCAGGCGATGCGGACCGTCATGCCGCCGCCGTTGGAAAAGCCGTTGACGTACACCCGCGAGCGGTCCACCGCGGCTATGCCGGCCACATCGTCCAGCAGATCGCGAAAGAACTGCACGTCATCCACGCCGGCATTCCAGGTCGCACCCGCGTTCCAGCGCTGGGGCCACGAGGTGCCCTGGGGGTAGGCGACCAAGAACCCCTCCCGCGCGGCGAGTTCGTGCCAGCCGCTAACCCAGGCCTGGCTGTCGGGGTTGGACAAAAAGCCGTGCAAGCTGACCACCAGCGGGACCGGGTGGGCCGGATCATAGCCGGGTGGGACGTAGAGGTGGTAGCAGCGCTGGCTGCCGCCCGAGACCACGGTCCGGGCCGACCAGCCCGGTTGGACCGGACCGTGAGCCGGCACCACGCACTGTAGCGAGGGGCCGGTGCCCCAGTAGACGCCGGCGACAACCACGCACCCCAGCAACAGCATCGCCACCAGGGCAATGAAAACCACGTATCTGCGCTTGATAGCCATGATACTCCGTGATAATGAGAATACCTACTCGACTTGCCGAGTATGACGCAGGCCAGCGCGGCTGTCAATGACGCCGGAATCGGTCCTCACCCTGCCGGCCCTGGTCGTCACCGGCTATGACAAGAGCGCCAGCGAGCAGCAGGCTGGCAGCAGCCGTGCGGCGAGCCTTGGACGACCGGGCGGCTGGGGTCGCCGGCTAGCCGAGTTCTTCCAAAAAGCTCACCAGCAGGTCCCGAAACTCGTCTCCCTGAGCCGTGAAAAAGATGTCGGTGCCGTGAGCCGTGCCGGGGAACACCTGGAGTTGCTTGGGCTCCAGCGAGATCCGATACAGGTCTTTGACGGCCGCGGCGATGCCGGTATACTCGTCGTTCTCGGTGGTGACAAAGAGCTTGGGGATGGCAAGCCGGGCGACATCCTCGCGGCTCACACTCAGCCCGCCCCCGGTCACCCGAGGGCTCGAGATCACCACGACCCCTGCCAGTTCCGTGTCTGTGGCCACTACGAGACTGGCCGTCCCCCCCATGCTGGCGCCCATGCAGACGATGCGCTTGTAACCCATGTCGTGCATAAACCCGACCGCCGCGCGCACATCCCGGTCCAGCAGACTCTCTTCGGCGCGAAAATCAAAGGCCAGGGCACCAAACCCGCGCTGGGCGATATATTTGGCAAAACTAGTCCAACTGCTTTGATTCGCCCCATGCGCGCCCATGTGCGCCAACACCACACCGATGTCCTTTTCGCCCTCGCCGATGAACACGGTGCCGGCCAGCTTCACGCCATCCTCGGCGACAAAATTGACCTTGCCGGCCCGGACCTGCTGCGGCGTGGGTGTGGGGGTGGGCACCGGCGTATTCGTCGGTGCAATGGTAGCCGTGGGCAGAACGGGCGCTGTGGGCGTGGGGGTATCGACCGGCGTGCTGCACCCACTCACGAACAGCGCCAGCATCGTCATCAACAACGTAAAGTCAACAAGCTTGATCATGCTCCCTCTTTTCTCAATATCTGCCCCATGCGATCCAGGGCCGCCGCCAGATTCCGCCGGCCCAGTCCCAATCGAAAATGCTCCCCTGGCAGGTCGAACAGATGACCCGGCACCATCAGCACGCCCTGCTCGTCCAGTGTCATCTGGCAGAATGCCGCCACAGACCCGCCGCCGGTCCACTCGGGGAACGCCACCGAGCCGGCCCGCGGCGGCCGCCAGGTGAACTGGGCCGCGTGCTCGGCAAAGAACCGCGCCGCTGTCGCCAGGTTGACCTGGATGATGGCCCGGTTGCGGGCCAGGATCGTGTCGCCGGCCCGCAGCGCCATCACCGCCAGCGCCTCGCTGGGCGCACTGTTGCAAATGGTGGTATAGTCCTTCAAGGCCGCGCACCGGGTCAGCACCGCCCGGTCCGGCGTGACCAGCCAGCCGATGCGCAGGCCCGGCAGGCCAAAGGACTTGGAGAGCCCGCTGAGCGAGATGCCCCGCTCGTACACGTCACAGGCGGCCGGGAGCCGGTCGGCCGGGTCGTACTCGAGCAGGCGGTACATCTCGTCAGAGAAAACGTACAACTCGTGCTGGCGCGCCAGGTCCAGGATGGCGGTCCATTCCGCGGGCGTGGGCTGGTAGCCGGTGGGGTTGTGGGGAAAGTTGAGCACCAGCAGGCGGGTCTGGGGCGTCAGGTGACGGGCCAGTTGGTCCAGGTCCAGGTGCCAGCCGGTGGGCGTGGGCGTCAGCGACCACTGCGTCACCGGGCAGCCCAGGAATCGCGCCACCTCGTAGAGAGACTGGTACGCCGGAAACAGGGCCACCACGTGGTCGCCCGGCGACAGCAGGGCGTGCATGGCGATCCAGATGCCTTCGGCCGGCGCCAAGATCAGCACATCGTCCGCCCGGCGCGTCTCGTACAGCCCGGCCACGGCAGCGCGCAGCGCCGGATGGCCGGCCGATTCGGTGTAGCCCAGGCCCAGGTCTTCCCACCCGGCGCGGCTGGCCGGGTCGGCCAAAGCCAGCAACTCGCGCAGGGTCAGGCTCTCGCAGTCCGAGGCGCTGAGGAAATAGCGCGCCTGGAACTCGTGCTGGGCCAGGTAGCGTTCCAGCTTGAACGGCGGCGGCGAGTATGTCTCGGCATCGGCGTACATGTTCGGCGGTTCCTCACCTGGCACCAACGACCCTGTCGAGGGTCAGCGTGCCCGCATCCGCTGGGTGCGCCAGCGGATGTATGAGCGTATCTCGGTGAACAGGTCGCCCAGGCCGTCGTACCAGACGATGTGCAGGGCGCGCCGGGGTAGTGCGGTCCAGTGCGAGGCGCCTTCACGCGGGATGCCTGGGCGCGGGTTGAACAGCGACCCGTAGCGAGCGTACACGTCTTCCAGGCCGGGTTGCGGGATGGCGGGCAGGTCGGCCTCTTTTTGGCCGATGAGGGTGACGTATTCCACGTCTTGCGGGCACGTCTCTTGCAAGGCGTTGAGCAAAATGCCCACGGTTTCCCGGGCATGCTGGGCGGCCACGGCGTCGCGCCCGGACTTTAAATAGTACACATCGCCAAAAATGTCCAGAAACACATAGCGAAAGTGGATATGGCGGATGTGGAACGCGCGATGGATGGCCGGCAAGATCTCACCCTGGCCCAGGTCCTCGTGCGTCGAGGCGCCGGGCGGTAGCTCGCAATCGGCCGGCAGCGTCCCCTGGTAGGCCGGAAGTACCTCGGCGTCGACCCAGCGCATGAGGGCGGCCCGGAACTCGCCGGGCAGGCGCGGGCTCTGCACGTGCTCGTCGATGGCGATGCACCCGCCGGGGCGCAGCAACTCGCGAATCTCGCGGATGCGGGTCGGCATATCGGGAGCATGGTGTAGCGCGTGAAAGGCAAACACGGTGTCGAAACTCTCGGGGCGAAACCGCACGTACCCCGGTGCCGTGGCTAGATATTCCACAAACACGCCCTGCTCAATCGCATGACGCTTGGCCATCTGCACGCAGCCCAGGCTGGGGTCGATAGCCACCACGTCAAAGCCGCGCCGGCCCAGGTACAGCGACGTCCACCCGGTGCCGCAGCCGATATCCAGCACCCGGCGGCTGTCGCGAATCAGGGGATGGTCGGCCAGCGTGGCGTGGATGCCGCCGCGTTCCGGTCCCTCAAAGGGCATCGACTCGACCACCTTTTGCGGCAAAAAGGGCCAAGATTCGCAGCGCAGGTCCAGGAATCCATAACAGCCCTGATCCACAAACCAACGAAAATAGTCGCCCCAGTATTCGCCATCGCGGTGAATGCCGGCCGGCAGCACATCCAGGAACGATAGCACATAGTCCTGAATGGGCAAGGTGGTGCCGCAGTCAGCGCAGACGACGCGGCCGGCGCGTACCTCTTCGGTGGGCACGCCGCCATAGTCCAGGACCTCGACCTGGGCATCTTGAAGATTCAGTCGCTCCTGTCCGCAACTGGGGCACAGGAGAATGTCCAGCAAACTGGGTTTCATGTCCTACCTCGTAAATGTCACACCTGCACGTGCGTGCGGTGCACGTGTTGCGAGGGCGCGCAGCGCGCAAAGCAATCCGACCTGCATGTTCATGTTTCGCGCCGCCCAATGGGGGTGCATCAGGTGCGGTGCTCTACTTCGCTATGCGCCGCACCTGATCGTGGGTTAGTCCGGCCCCTCATTGTGAATGCTCGTTTGCGGCAGAGCGTGTGATCCTGGTATGCCGTTTGGTCCAGGCCTTATGGGTTGCGCAGGACCAGCGGCAGGTAAATCCGATATGGCAGTTCCACTTGCTGAATGGCAAATACGCCGCTGCCCTGTGTCCCCGCATAGAGGATAGTCGGCGTCACCGGGTCAACCGCCAGGGCCTGAACCATGCCACTTTTGCTCTGCGGTCCAGGTGCCGGGATATTGGGGTTTAGGACCAGGCAAGCTGTAACCCCTGGTCCCCATATTCAAACCCCGCGACCTGGTCCTTCAAACCAGGCCTGGTCCTTCAAACAGGACCGAATTTATGCGACACTGTGCTAATAGACTTTATCGGAAATAAGGTTCAGCCGCTCTTTGCTTCGCACGCTTGGCGCGACGGCGGGCAGTTCTGAAGTTGTGCAACCCACAGGCGATCTCCATCACCCGGTCCGCGAATCCCTCGGTGGTATTGCGCAACACGTCTTTGACAATCCGACAGCGCTTGACCCCAGCCAGCACATGCTCCACGATGATCCGCACTCGCGAGATCCGCTGGTTGCGGCGTTTGTCCTGCGCGGACAAGGCTTGGCCCCGGGGCTTCTTTTTCGGTTGCCACGTGGTGACGCCCGCTGGAGCATAGCCTTGGAATCCGGTATCCTGGTAGAGACTGCACCCGGGCGGAAAGGTGGGTTGTTCCTCATCGCAGATCTTTTTGTCGTGCTTTTTGCCTTCGTGAGTCCGACTCAAGTACTGGACCTGCCGACTTTTGAGGGTAACAACCACGTTGTTCTTGACGGTATGGGTGCGCTTTTTGCCACTGTAATACTCGATCTGCTTGGTGACATTGCGCGGGCGCTGGATCCGCCGTTCGACGCCGTCAATTCCGAACTTGGTCTCGCCGCTCGCGCTGAGCTTCACCGCCAGCCGCGCAGCCTCCCGCTCGGGCAAGACGTTCAGGGTCGCCAGGGTAGCTTTCAGCACGGGAGCTAGAAGATGCACCCATTCACAGGCCCGCGGCTGGCTCAGGCCAAACTCGGCCCCAAGTACCTCCTGTAAGGGGTAGCACTTGAAATAGTACAAGATGAACAGCAACTTGTCTTCAATCGTGCGTAACACAGGCTTGCGCCCGCCACCCGACTGGCGTTGCCGGTCGGCCTCGGGCAGGGCCGTCTGACGTACCTGGACGGCCCACGCGGCCCGAAACGGGTCCACCAGTTCCTCAAACTCTGAGCGATCCAAGCTGGTCATTGCGCGCAATAACTGGGGCTTGTTCTTGACCTTGGCGTAAGTGAACATCGCTACTCCCAGGGGACAATCTCGTACCAGGAGCAGCTATTTTACCTCGAATCTTATTTCCGATAAAGTCTAATGTACCTTGACGGCAAAGGGAAACGTCTCCGCAGCAGCCTGCCCCCCCTTGTAACGCACACCTGCCACTATCGACAGTGGCGCTACACCTTCAGGCCAGCAAGCTCCAGGCTCGGGCCAATCGCACACTGCTGCCAAGTCGGTGGTTGGATTCTTGCCTGTTATCGTCAAGTGTAGCAGAGCCGAGGTGTCTTGGGTTACCCTGTCACTATCATGCCAAAAAACCGCACGCCCCGGATAATATGCATCGCGCATTGCCATAGCCAAGACAAAGGGTTCGTCACTCGTGATGAGGATGTCAAAGGTGTACGATTCTCCCACGGCCAATTCGAGAAGCCCAGATGGTGGGGGATTTAGCAGTGTGATGGTGGCAGTAGGGGCGGCTGTGGCCGGCGAAGCAGGAATACTCGTCAGCAACACACCAACGATCATAATACCAAGTAGAGCCAAGCGCTTTTTCATTCTCGACCTCCTGATGACAGACAGCAGATTACCCAAGTTGTCCTGAAAACTGCCAGCACTGAATGGAAATATAGGCTAGCAGCCTGTCGGAGTGAAAATAATGATATGCGGTAGTGCCTGGTTCTCGCCAGGTCAATTAGCAAATCGGCGGACACGACCCGGTTTGGACGCCCGCGAGGGGCGTGGATCACCACTGCCTGCGGCTACGCTGGCGGTTTTATGCCCGCATGGGGCTTGCTGCACCCTGCTCCGGGGCTCCTTTCGGCTCGTAGACGCAGTGATCCCCCGATCACTACGCCCCCATCAGCGTGTGGAGCCGCTTCAAGTTCCAGGCCAGGCACACCAGGCCCCACTCGCCCGCCGCGGCCACCAGGCCCCGCAGCGAGAACTGGCGAAAGCCCAACACCTCCTTGATAATGCCAATGACCGGTTCCACGGTGCACTTGCGCAGCCGATAGATGGCTTTACCGATGTCCGTGCGCAGCTTGTAGGCCATCTTGACTATCGGACTGGCATCGGCGGCGGGAGGCTCGGGGCTGGCCGCAAAGAACTCTGTCCAGTTGCGCTGGTGCGGTTCGCGCCCCGTGGCAATATAAGGGTCAATGCCGCGCGATTCCAAGCCCTGGATGTTGGTGGGGCTGAAATAGCCGTGGTCCAGGGCCGCCGCAGGGGGACGACCCAAGGCCGCGGGGATGGCGTCCACCGTGGGCAGAGCTTCGGCCGTGTCCACGGGATGGTTCGACAGGGTGTGGGCCACAACGTCCGGGACCTTGCGGGCGATGAACAAGCTGTCCTGATCCACCGCCGCTTGGACATTGTAATGCTGATCAAAGCCCCCGTTGGTGCTGTTCTTCATGATGCGCGAATCGGGGTCGGTAAAGTTGTACTGATCTTTATCTCGCGGGCCGGGCTCCGGCGGTTGCGGCGCGCGACCGCCGGGTTTACGTCCCGTCCGCTGCGCTTTTTCCTCACGCTCGCGCACTTTGGCCTCATACGCGGCTTGCTCCGCTTCATCCCGCTCCTGCGCTCGGGCTTCCAGGACCGCGCGCGCCTGAGCCAGGTTGAGCAGCCGTTCCTGGCGGAAGGCCAGCTCCGCCTCAATATCCAACCCGGCCGGCCGGTCATGCTGGTCCGCTTGCTCGCCCAAAGCCAACAGCGCGGCGACTTCCGTCTGCAGGCGTTGCTCCAGTTTGGGCAGATAGCCATAGCTCACGGCCTTGCTCTTGGAGGCATCGGCATGGATCTTGCTGCCGTCCAGGCTAATGCGCCCCAGGTGCAGATAGCCCAACTCGTGGGCCACGACCAACACCTGCACGAACAACTCCTGGATCTCGGCCAGAAAGTCCTTCCGAAACTGGGCGATGGTCGAATGATCTGGATGCCAGCCGCCCGCGAGGAAGCGCATGGGAATGACCTCGTACGTCGCTTTCTCGATCCGGCGCGAACTGAACGTGCCCGTTGCATAGCCGTAGAGCAGCAACGCCAACAGCATCGCGGGCGCGTAGGCCTCGCCGCCCACCGGCGCGTATTGCGCCTCGATGGCGCTCAAATCCAGCAGCGCGATGATCGCGACCACAAAGCGGGCCAGGTGGTCGGCGGGCACACACTCGTCGATCGTCAGGGTTTGCTGCCCCGAGCGCTCATAATCTACCGTCTTGAACCTGCGGGCCATGAACAGTTCTCCTCACTACCGATGTCTTGGCTGTTCTCGATACCCGCACATTGTAGCGCATATTGCCTGCGGAGGGAAGCCCCCTCTCCGACAGGCTGCTAGACCATGTATCCGATAAGCATCCTCCTTCCCTGCGAGGTCTCGCTCGCCGGGCGAGTTTCGCAATGGCCGGATCAACCGGACAACTGCCAGCGGACAAAGCCCTTGACCTCGGTCCACAGCGCGCCGGGGCCTTGCTGGCGCGCCAGCTGCCAGCCCCGGGCCAGGCGTTGGCCCCAGGTAGCCGGGCGCACCGGCGGCGGCTGGCCCGGGGCAACCAGCGGCGGCTGGTAGATCGGCTCGCCCTGGGGCGAGCGGTCGGCGGCCAGACGGGACGACTGGCAAAAGCGCAGCAGAGGCCGCGTCACCATGGGCCAGGTGAGCTGCCGGGTGGCGGCCTGGAACCGGGGCCGCAGGTCAGCCTTGAGGTCCGGGCGGTCCAGCATCTCGACCAACGCCTCGCGCACGGCGGCCACGTCCCCGGGCGCCACCACCTGCCCCAGCCCGTGCTCATGGATGAGGTCGGCCATAGCGTCGCCCCGCGTGGCGATGGTGGGCAGGCCGGCCCACAGATAATCCAGGATGCGGGTGCGGAACGAAAAGCGCGTTTCCAGGTGGTCCATGTGCAGGCTCACGCCCACATCGGCCTCCAGGAGATAGTTCACGCGCTCGTCATAGGCCACCCAATCGTTGAAAAACACCTGCCGCTGGTACACGTGCAGGTCCTGGCTCAGGGCAATGGCCTGCTCGATCATCTCGAACCCACGCACAAAGGGGTTGGGATGGCGAATGCCCATAAAGAATAGCTTGACGTCCGGGCGCGTGGGGGCCAATTCGGCGATGGCCCGGATCAGCGTGAGCGGGTCGAACCAGTTATAGACGCCGCCGCCCCACAGGATCACCCGGTCCGTGGGGCCGATGCCGGGGTACACGCCCTTGAGCACGGGCCGGGCCTGCACGGGCGGTGCGTCGGGCACGCCAAAAGGCACCACGTCGATGAGCCGGCGCAAGGTGCTGTCGTCGGCATACGTGAGGGGATTGACGCGGTTCAGGGCCGACAGCAAGCCCAGCCAATAATCGCGCTGCTTTTCGCTGGCGCACAGAAAAAAATCGGCGTGCAAAAGCTGGTGGGTGAGCAGCGCCAGCACATGGTTGTGGTCGGCGCCCCGGGACTCGGCCTCGCGGTAGCTGAGGAACTGCAGGTTCTCCAGGTTGAACGGGTCGTACACATCCAGCACGATGGGGATATTCATGGTCGCCAGGAACGGGTACGAGCTGAGGGTGAGGCCCGACAGCACCAGCACGTCCTGGTTTTCGGCCGCCTCGCGGACGCCGGGGCCGCTGTACTCGTATTTGCGAAATGCCACGCCGTCGGGCAGCGGGCCATCGGGCTGGTTGGGGGCGGCGAGCGTGACCTGGCAGTGGGGCTGCAGGGCGCGGGCAAACTCCCAGCAGCGAATGGCCGGGCCGGCCATTCGCTGCCCGACAACGTCATGGCTGACTACCAGGACGCGGCTAGGGTCGGTCATCGGACTGCTCGAACAGGGTATCGATGCCAAACAATCGGACCAGGTAATGCTGCATGGCGGCATATTCGGTCGTAAAGTAGCTCACCTCCAGGGGCAGGCCAAACAACTGGAACAGCTCTCGGTCTGACCGCCGCCGGTGGGCCTGGATCCAGGCGCGTTTCTCCAGCATGCGTGCCTGCAGCACGGCGACGTCGTGAGCAGCCACCAGATAGGCCAGGGCCTGGGCGGGGACGTTGACGGTGCCATCTTTTTGGGCCTGGGCGCGGGGAGCGCGGAACAATCGCCGCCACGAGCGTCCCTCGGTGCGGCGCCGCACCTCATCGCGGGACCTGCGCGCCAGGGTCACCGGGCCGTCCCGGCGCAGGGTGGCGAGGGTCTGGCCCAGGTAGTAGCGCGCGTCGTAGCGCGGCGGGGCCGGCGGAGCGCCGGGTGCGGCCTCGGCCGGGGGGCTGACCAGATCCGGGGGCAGGTCGGGCGCCGGGCACGACCGATAGAGCCGCTCGTCGATCCCGGCGCTGAGATAGGCGCGCTCCAGGAGCAACTGGTAGGCCACCGGCAGCAGCTGCTGGAGATACGCCTCTTCATAGTTCTTGATCATGGTGAGCATGGCGTTGCGCTCATACAGCACGCGCTTTTTCTCGTTGGCGACCTGGCCCCAGTAGCCGTGGTGCCGGTGGTAGGTGATGGAGCGCGGCGCCAGCACGAGCCGGTGGCCCAACACCCACAGCCGCCAACCCAGGTCCAGGTCCTCGTAATACGCGAAAAAGTCCTCGTCAAAGCCGCCGGCGTCCAGGAACTCCTGGCGGCGCACCAGCATGGCCCCGCCGCAGACGAACAGCAGCGGCTGCACTGCGTCAAACTCGTCCACCTTGTCGCTGAGCCAGCCCAACTGATAGCCAAAGCCATAAAAGTTCATGCCGCCGCCGGCAAAATCGATGGCCTGACCGTCCCAGGTGAGGATCTTGCTGCCGGAACCGACCACCATCGGGTCATCCAGCAACGGCCGCACCAGCTCGATGATCCAGCGCGGGTGCACACGCATGTCATTGTTCAAAAAGGCCACGCATTCGCCGCTGGCCTGCGCCGCTGCCAGGTTGTTGCCCTTGCTAAAGCCATAGTTGCATTCGGCCTGGACAACGTGGACCTCGGGGAACTGGGCACGCACGAACTCGACGGACCCGTCGGTGGAGGCATTGTCCATGAGCATCAGCTCCAGCCGGTCCGCCGGGTAGTTCAACTCGCGCAGGGACCGAAAGCATGGTTCCAGGTGCTCCAGCCCGTTATAGTTGAGCACGATCACGCTGACCGACGGTAGTTCGTGGTCGCTGTCTTTTCTCATGAATACACCGGTATTGGTAGATTGGTGGATGGTTGTTCAGCGGGCCTGGCGTTCGGCCAGGTAGGCGGCCAGCGCCTCTTGCCAGGGGCGCATGTCGTCCAGGCCGATGCGCGCCAGGGCAGCGTTTTCCAGCACCGAATGCGGGGGCCGGGTGGCGGCGGCGCCAAAGGCCCCGGTGGTGGTGGGCGACAGGTTGGGCGAGACGCCGGCCAGTTCGAATATCTGCCCGGCGAACTGGAACCAGGAGCAGGCCCCGGCGCTGGTGATGTGATAGAGCCCATAGTGCTCGGTCTGGATGAGCCGGGCGATGGCCCGGGCCAGGTCCACGGTATAGGTGGGGGTGAGCACCTGGTCGTCCACCACGCGAATGTCCTTGCCCTCGCGCGCCAGGCGCAGCATCAGCTCCACAAAGTTGCCGCCCTTGCCGCTGCTCCCGGCCACGCCGTACAGCCCCGAGCTGCGGACCACAAAATGCTGCGGGCACAGATAGCGGACCAGGTATTCGCCGGCCAGCTTGGATACGCCATACACGTTGATGGGGTGCGGCGCGTCGTCCTCGGTGTACGGCCGGCCCTTGTGCCCGTCAAATACGTAATCGGTGCTCAGGTGCACGAGCGTGGCCCCGTGCTCGCGACAGGCCAGGGCCACGCTTCGCACGCCCAGGGCATTGACGGCAAAAGACCGGTCGGGGTTGCCTTCGCACTCGTCTACCTTGTGATAGGCCGCCAGGTTGATCACTGCCTGGGGCCGGTGCTGCGCCATCATGGCCTGGACCGACTCGGCCTCGCAGATCTCGACGTCGGCGTGGGCGAGGGGTATCACTTGCTCATCGGTCAGGGCCTTGACCAGGTCATGGCCCAGTTGGCCAGTGGCGCCAATGACGGCAATCTTCATGCTCGTGCCTCCGATGGCCCGGCCTCGAACACCGAGCCGGTGATGCCAATGATTTGCTGGGCCTCTTCGAGCAAGCGCATCCAGCGGATGTTGTAATAGCGCGGGTTGTCGAAATCGGTGTACCCATAGCGCCGTATTTTTTCCACCAGGTCTTCTACCGATTCCTGAACCGATACCACCGGCCGGAACCCCAAGACACGGGTGATCTTGGCGGTGCTGACACGATAGCTACGCACGCCGCGATAGCCGAAATCTGGCTGAATCTGCACGGGCACGCCCACGTCGGCCAGGGCGCTTTGCACGCGCAGGGCCAACTCCGAGATGCGCATATTGCGATAGGACACGTTGAATATCTGGCCCTTGACCTTGTCTTCCGGGGCTTCCAGGCAGGCGATATAGGCCCGGGCCACGTCACGCACATCAACCAGCGGGCGCCACATCTCGCCGCCCAGGTGCAGGGTCAGCGTGCCCTGGGTAAAGGCGCTCTTGACAAAGGTGTTCACAACCAGGTCATAACGCATGCGCGGCGAAAAGCCATAGATGGTTCCTTTACGCAGGATCACCGGGCAAAAGTCGTCGTTGTTCATCTGCAACAAGATGCGCTCGGCCTCGTACTTGGAGCTGGCATACGCCGCGCGCGGCTGGACCACGGATTCTTCGTCCAGCAGCACGTCCTTTTCTTCGTTGCCCACGCCCTGGTCATAGATCGAGCACGATGAGGCAAAGATATAGCGCCGCACACCCTCGCGCTTGCAGATCTCGGCCAGGCGCTGCGTGGCAATGGTGTTCATCTCGTAATTGGCCTTGGGGTTGTATTCGGCAGTGGGGTCGTTGGACAGGCCGCCGATGTTGAACACTGCATCCACGTCTTGCATGACGCCGGCCGGGGGCACGCGCATGTCGGCCACAATGAGCTCTACCCGGTCGCGGATGTCGCGCAGGCCCTCCTCGCCATAGTACAGGCGATCCAGCACCTTGACGGCATAGCCGCGTTCCAGGAGCTCTTCGGCCAGAATGGCACCCACATAGCCAGCCCCACCTACCAGCAATACCTTGCGCATGGCTTATTTTCCCTTCACGGTCCACACATCGCCAAAGGCATCCGGCGGGATCCGCACTTCGTCTGGATTGGCGCGGTTGTAAGAGTGGCTGGCGGTGCTGATCATCTGGGTATCGTCTTCCAGCGACATCCAGCCATGATAGACGCCCGGCGGCACCACGATGAGACGCGGATTGCGTTCGCCGGCGATAATGGTCATCATCTCGCCATAGGTGGGACTGTCCGCACGGTCATCGCGCAGCACAAACTTGGCGCTGCCGTGGCTGATAAAAAACCAGTCCCACAGCTCGTGGTGCTTGTGGAACGCGCGAATGATGCCGCGCACCATGTCGCCCACCAGGTACACCTGACCAAAGCGATGTACCACGGCGTGGGGTTCTTCGCCACCGGCCTGGCGGACGATCTCGACGAGATAGCCGCGGTCGTCCATGTGTGCCGTCAAGGGGATTACCTGAACATCCTGAATCATGAGTCCTCCTATGTGTTGATTGCGCCCCCCACCGGGGGCTTGATAGCCAGGGCATAGCACTCTACGGGTGCATCCAGCTGGCGAAACATGCCGTCGATCTGGACCAGTTGCCGGTCCAGTTCGGACAGTCGAACATTCATCTGATGGGTCAGTTGGGCATTGATCTGCGGGACGATCTGGTGCAAATAAGGCCAGACCAGAGTTTGCGCCAGGTACATCTTGCAGCGCCGGGTCAGGCGGCGCCAGGCGGTATCGTGCCGGGCCGGCAGCTCGAACTCGATGTCCAGGGGCACAAAGGCCCCTTTGGTCACACCCAGCGGCGGCCGGTCGCGCCACAAGGGCATGGCCGTTTCGGGGTTGGTGCCGGTCTGCACGTCGGTCAGGCCGGCGTGCAGCAAGAAAAAGCGCAATAGCTCCGGGTGGTAGAACGATACGTGCCCAAAGTGCAGGTAAAAACTGTCCAGGTGCGCGTACAAGCTGCGGACGTTGGGCGTGACCAGCAGGATCCGGCCGCCGGGTCGCAATGCCGCACAGGCCAGTTGCAGCAATTCTGCCACGGCCTGGTAATGCAGATGTTCCATCAGGTGCGCGCTAAAGATACCGTCCAGGCTGTCGGGCTCGCATTCGCGCAAATAGTCAAACACGTCCTGGCAGCGCACCGGGATACCCCGGGCCTGGGCCGCTGCGCAGCACGATTCGTCCAGGTCTATACCCAGCGCGTCGATGCCTTGCTCGCCCAACAGCGCCACAAAGTCGCCGTCGCCGCAAGCCAAGTCTACCACCCGCTGGCAGCCGGCAAAAAAAGGCACGTAAAAGCCCTGGATGCGCCGTTGGTTCTCTGGCAGCACGCCAATAAAGCGCAGAAACTCGTAATCCAGGCTGGACATGTTTGGTCCTTACTCTGCCCCGATGTGTTCCCACTGGCAGGGAATGTAAAAGGCGCCATATCGATCGGGGACCAGGTCGCCGGCGCGCACGCGAAAGGGAAACACGCCGTCCAGGTGGTCATAGGGCCGCGTGCAGGTTTCGTCATACACGGCTGCAGAAAGGCGATAGCTGCCTTCCAGTAGCGGCAGCATCTCGAACGTGCAGTGAACCTCACCTTCGCCCTGGATGGCGGGGATGTCATAGTGGCTCAATTTCGTGTTGGGGCCGTTAACGTGCAGGCCATCGGTCCGGTGAATCGCCACGCCAAACACCGGGCGCTCTACCTGGCCCGACGCGGTGTATTGAATGCGCGCCTGCATCCACTCACCGGCGTCAAAGACGTGCCGCTCCTGGCCGGCGCGGTCGTAAAAGCGAACCCCGGTGATGCGCACCTGGCCCTGGCCCCAGCGGTGTTCGTCCATCTCTTGCGCCCCCTGCTGGAACAGGCGCTCTTCTTCCTGGGCCATGACCTGGTCCAAGTATTGCGCAATCACGTGGCCGGTGTCGCCCTGGGCGTGTACCTGACCGCCTTCCAGCCAGACAGCCCGCCCGCACAGGCGCCGCACGTGTTCCAGGTCGTGCGAGACAAAGAGGATGGTGACACCCTGGGCACGCAGATTGGCGATGCGGTCATAGCATTTGAACTGAAAGCGCTGGTCGCCCACCGCCAGCACCTCGTCAACTAGTAGGATGTTGGGATCTACGTGGACCGCCACCGCAAAGCCCAGGCGCATGTACATACCCGACGAGTAGTGCTTGACCGGCGCATCGATAAATGGCCCCAACTCGGCAAAGTCGATAATGTCGCCCAGACGCTCGTTGATCTGGCGGCGAGTGAGGCCCAGCACCGAGCCGTTGAGATAAATGTTCTCGCGGCCGGTCAGATCCGGGTGAAAGCCGGCCCCCAGCTCGAGCAGTGACGAGACCTGACCGTGGATATGAACCTGGCCGGTGGTGGGCACCAGGATGCGACTGACCAGCTTGAGCACGGTGCTCTTGCCCGAGCCATTGGCCCCAATGAAACCCAGTGCCTCGCCAGCCTGCACCTCGAAACTCACATCGCGCAAGGCCCAGAAATCTTGCGCCCGATAGCGCCGCCCCCGAAATAGGCCCACAAAGGTATCCTGGAACGAGCGGGGGCCGCCGGCATGCAGGATAAAGCGCTTGGAGACTTGATCAAGTCGAATGACTGGCTCCATCCTGCTCCTCCAATATGGTACTCGCCATCGCGCGGGTCTGGGTCCAATAACCAACGGCCATTAACAAAGCCGTGGTCAGGATCAGGTTAATGGCCCCCAGGACCACATAGAACCAACGCTCGCCGAGCCAGCCGGGTTTGTCCCGCGTCAACCGGTTCATGATCGTGTTGCCCTGGGCCAGCGGCGTCTCTTGATAATATACCAGGAACGTCAAATCGCCCACGGCCGGCTGGTCGTTCAGATAGGCCTGACCGGCCGCGTAATTGTCTGTGGTGCGACCGTACACGGTCACAGCGTCATCGGGTGTGGACGTGGGCGAGGTCAGGAAAAAATAGTACGTACGCTGGTCTGAATCTGAGATGGGCGCAAATTCGAAACGCTGCCAGCTATTGTCGGCAATGTCCCGGGCATTGACGACCACGGTTGCCAGGTCCACGGTGGTGGTGGGGCTGGCGCGCAGGGTAAAAACAACATCCTGCGTGTTGACCCGGGCATAGGTAGCCATGGTCACGTCGATGCGATACAGGCCGGCGAACTCGGACTGAAACACCTGACCCATGGTGGTGGGGCCATAGAGCGGGCCGGCGGTGGTATCGTTGAGCACCTGGCCGGTGGGGTGCGCGCGCGCGTGCTCTACCAGGCGCCATCCAATGAGCGCGCAGATCAGCAGATATACCCCGCCCAGCAGCAGGGGCACCATCCAATGCCGCTGCCGGGTCCACCACACACGCACAGTCTGGAACATGAGTAGATCCTTATCTCTATGGATACGCTGCGACATAGATGGGTTCTGGGCCAATCCAGATGACCACTTCGCTGTTCACCATGCCATCCAGGTCGCCCGAACCGCCGTCGTAGACGATATGCTGGATGCCGGTAGGTTGCCCGTTGACATCGTAGGCGATTTTGGGCACCCAGCGGATGGCGCCCCCAGGCGCGCTTACGGGAAAGCGCATGGGATACGAGGTATCTGGCACGGTATTGGTCCACAACACGCCCTGGCGCTTGCCGGTGACCGGGTTCTCGAATTCATAGCCTTCGATGTTGTCGTTGCCGGTGTCACTGATGGACAGCTTGCGCACAAAACGCGCATGGTGTACTTCAGTGGTAAGGGTCTGATACGCGCGATACGCCAGCTTGCGCGACAGGTCCTGGTTCAACAAGCCATACAGATACTGCGTGTCATAATCTGCCATACAATACCAGATAATCACGTCCAGGTCAGCGGCCAGGCCCCGGGCGAATGTCTGCGGCACGTAGCGACTCTGAAAGATCTCGCCATCGACGCCGTCACTCAGCATGCTGGTCTCCGTGCAGATAAAGGGCTTGGTCACGCCATAGCCGGCGAGCCGGGCCCGCAAATAGTTGGCCTTGGCAATGATGCCTTTTTCGCCGGGGCGCTCGGCCTCCCAGACATAGGCATAATCGTGATAGTAGTGAAAGTTCATCACGTCGAAATAATTGGCGCCCCCGGCCGCGAGCACCGTATCCAGGAATTGACGCTCAAAGGGGCCGCCGGTCTCGGTAAAGTTGTCATAGGCCAGACCACCCAGTGTGACTTGGGCTTGCGGATTGGCCGCCTTGACCACCGGGTACATGGCCTGGAGCATGGCAACATACTCGGCGCCGTGACCACCCCAGCACCCGGCCAGCCACGCATAGTTCACCGGGTCGGTGTTATCAGGCTCGTTGTAGAACTCCCAATAGGTCACGCGATAAGGATACTGGCTATACCTGGCGACCAGAGCGCCAACGAACTCTTGGAAATCTACCACGTGAGTAGGTGAAATGGGGCCACATGTGGTGCTGGCCGCCCAACCGGGGTTTCCCGAGATGGTGATGATGGGCCGCAGGCCGGCGTTGACCAGCGTGAGCAGCGTGCTGTCATAAGCCGACCAGTTGTACGCGGCCGGCGATACGTTTGTCGGCTCGATATACTGCCACTGCACCAGCACCCGGGTCCACTGTATCCCGGCCTGGTGTGCACGGTCGGCAGACGTGCTCAACGGGCTGCCAATTATCTGCACGCCATAGTGCATCACGCTGCCGTCATAGTAACGGTGTATCAGCGGCAAAGAGAGGGTGTACGCAGCGGCAGAGCCCACTGGTGACTGATTAGGCGCAAGCGCAGTCGCCTGCGATTGGCCAGGTCGGCCGGTCAGCACCGCCCCGGCCACCATCAGTGCCAGCACCATCAATGTCAACCCCGGCACCGGGCTGCGTGCGCCACGGCGCTGCGCAATCGAGATTTTCTTGTTCATCATCATGCCTCCCTTGGGCAAGAGCCCGGGGATAACGGGTCCTCATCACAGGTAAAAGAACGGTACAGCGTAATTCCACAGGCACAAGGCATCGAACAGCATCACGGCGCCCAGAAACAGTGGCAGCGCCGGCCGATGCCAGCGGACCGGCACCCATTGGTACAACCCCACGACGAGCAGAATGACCACCGGCACCAGCACCGGAAACAAAAACCGGCCTTGCGGCAATCCGCCCGCCAGAAAAGTCTGCATGCGAAGCTGCTTGACGACGACGATGACCAGTTGCAGCAGCATCGCCAGGGCCAATAGCAGCAAGGCCTTGGCCTGGTTCCGGTCCAGCGGCGACCGCTTGCGCCAGGCGCGCCAGGCCAACAGGCCCCACCCGCCGGCCGCCGCCGCAACCACCACTGTCAACAGATAATACCAGGCCATCTCCAGACTGGCGGCGGTCCAGCCAAAGGCGCCCCAAAAGGTGATAAACAGGTTTTGGGCATAGGCCGCATACACGGCCGGGTCCGTCAGTTGATAGGCATCCGGGTTTTGGAACAGATCGGTGGCAAAGCCCAGGTCCCACAGGATCCGCGCCAGGACCGGGTGGCTGGGGGCCGCCACCACCAACGCCACTGTGCCCAGTCCAGCAGCAGCCATTCCCACCACTCCCACGAGCCAGCCCCACCGCCCGCGTCCCCACAGATACAGTGGCACCGCCACCATCACAAGCGGCCAGACGAACAAGGTTGTTCGCTTGGTGACAATGCCCACCAGCAGCAGCCCCACGATCACCAGGGCCTGCCATACGCGAAATCCGCGCATGTACCAGCGCACCAGCAGCCAGACCACCCAGGCCATCAAGAGATTGGCCAACACGTCATTGTTCACCGATGCGCTGATGTGCGTGAACATGGGCTGCCACAAGACGCCGGCCGTGATGGCGATGCTCAGGCCCCGGTTGGCCGGAAACAGGTCGCGAGCCGTGAGCCAGGCCGCCAGCACTGTTCCGGCAAACAGCACCACCGACAGCAAACGCAACACGTACATCTGGGTGAGCACGTCATCAGCCCGCCACGGCCAGATGACCATCGCACACAGGGCATAGTACAAAGGTTGCTGGTGGATCTCGTGGGCCTCTACCCAGACCTGGTTGAACGCTTGGGGCAGGTTGGCCGGGTCGTAGGGATAAGAATAGTATCCCAGGTCCCAGTATCGAAAGCGCACCATCGAGTCGATAACCTGCTGCTGCAAGGAAACCGACAGGTCCTTGCCCGTGAGCGTCAGCCGACCCGTGTCGGCGATCAGGCGCGCGTATTCAAGATGCCGGGGCTCGTCTGGCGTCTGCCAGGGCGGAACGACCGCCGTGTACAACACGCCACGCAGCAGCGCCAGGGCCAGAAACGCAAGCAGGATCAGCATCGACCGAGCTGACATGGCGTTAGATGGCCCCCCTGCCGCTGATGACGGCACCGATGGTCCGCACCAGGATCGTCATATCTAGTTGCAACGAGCCGTGTTCCACATAATAGATGTCATAATCAATATGATCGGCCATGGGCTGAGGGCGACCGTTGACCTGCCACCAGCCGGTAAGCCCCGGCTTGACCGCCAGGCGCCGCCGCTGCCAGGTTTGATACCGTTCCACCAGAAACGGCTGCTCTGGTCGCGGCCCCACCATGCTCATTTCGCCCCGGAGCACGTTGATAAACTGCGGCCATTCGTCCAGGCTGGTGCGCCGCAACCAGCGCCCCACTCGCGTGATGCGGTCGTCGTGATTGGTCAATGGCTTGGCCGCATAAGACGCGGCATCTGTGTGCATGGTGCGAAACTTCAAGACCTCGAACAGGCGGCCATGCTGGCCCACCCGGTTCTGGCGAAACATCACCGGCCCCGGCGAATCCAGCTTGATGGCAATAGCCAGGGGGACATACAGGACCGGCAGCAGCAGTGCCCCCAGGCCCCCGCAGACCACGTCTATGGCGCGCTTGACCTGCGGATACAGGCTGCTCATGCTCGGCTCCCAGCGGCGGTTTCGTACAGCGACTCGACACGCTGCACCTGCTGGGCCAGCGAAAACCGCTCGAACACCCGCTGGCGACCGGCCTGGCCCAATGCCTGGGCGCGCGCGCGGTCCTGAAGCAAGGTCGCGAGCGCGCCCGCCAGGGCCGCCGGCTGCGGCGGCACCAGTTCGCTGACCCCGGCGATGCCATGCAACTCTGGCAGGTCATAGGCCATCACGGGCCGGCCCCAGGCCAGGGCCTCCAGCACCACATAGGGCACGCCGGCCTCGTAATGCGCCGTCAAGACCAACACATCGGCCTGGGCCATGATCTGCCGCGCATCCGTGCGGTAGCCCAGAAACGTGACGGCCGGCCCCAATCCCAGGCGCGCCGCGCGATCCGCCAGCGCGTCGTGCTCCTCGCCTTCGCCCACTAGCAGCAGGCGCGCGTCGGGCACGCTGGTCCGCACAATGGCCAAGGCGTCCAACAGATCGCCCACGTTCTTTTGGGCGCACAGTCGCCCCACAAAGACCACCAGCGGCCCGGGCGGCAGACCCAGGTCCAGCGAGGCCGGCGGCGTGGCGAAATCGCCCGGCTCGATGCCATTCTCGATCACGACGGTCCGGCTGGCCGGGGCCAACCGATACCGGATGGCGGATTGACGCTCGGCCTCGGACACACACAGCAGCGTGCCGCCCAGCCGGCCCAGGCACCATTCCACCACCACGTAAAAACCGCGTTTGGCCGGGGCATGATCGCCCAAGAAAAAAAATGCGTGCGGCGAATAGATGGCCGGCACGCCGGCCCAGCGCGCCGCAACCCGGCCCACCAGCCCGGCCTTGGAGCTGTGCGCGTGCACCAGGTCAAAAGACTGGTCACGCAAGAGCCGCCGTACGGCCCTGATCGCCTGCCAATCGGCCCCTGGCGCTGGCTCACGGGTCATGGGGACCGGGTACACCGTCAGGCCGGCCTGCCGCGCCTCGTCTACAAACGACGTGTCCCCATAAGCACAGGCACGGACCGGCGGGCACACCACCGTCACGTGGAACCGGGCCGGGTCCAGCCGGGGCAGCACCGAGAGCAGGTGCTGCTTGACACCACCGACCGTGGCTTCTACCACTTCTAGCACTCGGATCATGCCGAATCGCCCTTGGCCCAGCGCCAGGCGCGCCAGTCGTAACCTTGATGCCACAGATAAAAAACGGCGGCTATGCTGGGCGGGAAAAAGATGAGCACATGCAACACCAGGGCATAGCTCAACGCCAGGCTCTCGTTCACGCCAAACAGGCCCAGGGCCACGATAGTCATATAGTGAAACACGCCAATGCTGGCTGGCAACGACGGCACCCGCACCCCCACCTGCACAAACACGTTGAGCAGCCAGGCTGCCGTGAGCGGCACGTGAATCCCCATCGCCAGAAGCAGCCAGTAATCCATGAGCACGGTGAGCACCCAGATGAGCGCCGACCACAGCCCCAGTTCCAGCAGCATGCGCGGCTGCCGGGCCACATCCAGCGTCTCCAGGGCCGTGGAGAGAGGGTCGATGAATGCCCGGCTCCACCGCCAGCGATCTGCCCACCGCAGGATGCGCTGCCGCTGGCCGGCCACCAGGATCACGGCCGCCAGGATCAGCGCAAACAATGCCGCGCTGGTCAATACCTCCGGCCACAACCAGTCGGATGATTGGAGGGCCGGCACGGCGAGCAGAAAAGCGGCGAGCAGCGTCAGGGCTTCCAGGGCTTTTTCCAACACCACGGTGCAGAGAGACGCTGTCTTGCCCATGGACTCGCCGATTAGTAAGATGCGCGCCACCGGTCCCATCCGGCCCGGAAAGACCGTATTGGCCAGTTGGCTGGCTGTGAGCGCCCAAAAGAACCGCCATACGCCCGGCGTAGGGCGTGGCGCAAACATGCGTCGCCAGCGCGCGGCCGTAGCCAGCAAGACCAGGACATAGGTGCCAGCCGACAGCAACAGCAATCCCGGCTGGATGCGCCCCAGAGCCACCAGTACCTGGCCCCAATCCACACCTTGCAGGGCGAGCGCCAGGGCACCCACGCTGATCAGCGCGGCTACCACCTGACGCAGCCAGCGGTTCGAGGCCCAGCGACGCAGTTGCTCAACCATCGGTTGCCTGCGAGCGGCGTACCAGGAACAGCCACAGGGCCATGAGCGCGCCCAGCACGCCCCAGACCACGATCCCGGCCCGGGCAAATGACGAAACGCTGTCGGTGAGCCCGTGCACCAGGTACACGATGACCGAGCCAAAAAAACCAACGGCCAACGCCTGCCATAGACCCTGGGGCGCTCGGCGCATGGCCTGCACGCTCACGACCAGGGCCAGCAGCCACAGGCCAACAAAGGCCACCAATCCCGGCAAGCCGCCATCGATAGCCGCCTGCAAATAGACGTTATGCACGTGCGGCAACTGCTCATACGAGCTGATGGTGAACAAGGGGTACAACAGGTCGCCCACGATGGAGAACATGCCCAGGCCCACACCGGTAAAGGGAAAATCCTGGATCATGTACACACCGCGCTGCCAGATCTCCCACCGCCCCTGGGCCGAGTTGGTAACGTCCAGGGCCAGCACCATGTCGGCCATCTGGCTTGGCCCCACATACCAGGTCGCGAGCGCCAATACCGCCACGATCACCGGGATCAGCCAGGCAAATCGGCGATTGTACCACACGGCCATGGCCAGGACCGCCACCAGCACGCCCACCCAGGCCCCCCTGGTCTGTGCCAGCAAGAGCGAGCCGCCCACCACCAGCGTGCCCAGCGCCGACAAGGCCCACAGCCACCGGCCCAACGCCCGTCGTCCAAAGAGCGTCAGCGCCAGGGGTATGGGTAGAAGCAATCCCAGGACCCCGCCCATGATATTGCGTTTGGGCACGCCCAATGGCCCTTTGCCAGCCAAGGCTTGCTCGGACAAGAGCCGTTCGCCCAGCAAGAACATCTCGGCCAGGTTGAACACGGCCACGGCCACGCCCAGCAACACCAGGCCAGCGGCCAACCACACAAACCAGCGGTCCGAATCTACCGTGTTTACCAGGGCATAGAACAAACCCACCTGGGCCACGACCTGGTACACCACCGGCCAGCTTGCGCTCAGGTCAGCCGAGGCCCACAGGCCCACCGGCACGGTGAGCAGCAAGAGCAAGATAGGCAGATCCACCGGTGTGCGCAGGGTGATCCGGCCCCGGCCGGCCCACCGCAGCAGCCACAGTCCCACCACACCCACCACGGCCCACGGGCTGAACCGGCTGGGCAGGATCAACAAGACCGCCAGAGGTAGCATCAGCCACAGTTCCTGGCATGCCAGCCAGCGCACGACGGATTTCATGGTGTTCATGGTTCACGTGTCGCCGTCGGACTCAACTGGAGGAATGGCATGTGTATTTCCCAACCAGCATTGTCGATCATACCTCTTCGCCAAACGCCGACGCATAACGGATAAAGAATAGATAGCCCAGCACCAACACCACCAGCGCGGTCACGGTCGTCCGTGAGAAAAAGTCCAGCCCCGGGGGTACCCCATAGTACAGCAAACTGCGATATGTGGCAATGATGGACGCCATCGGATTGACGATGTACATGACCCGCTGGATATCGAACGCCATGCCCATGAATATATACGACTGGGGCAGGCGTTGCATGGGATAGAACACCGGTGTGAGGAAAAACCAGGCAAACAACACCACATCCATGATCACGCCGGTATCGCGAAAGAACACGTTGAGACAGGCCAGAAAGAACGCCACGCCCAGGGTAAACGCCAACTGGACGGCCATCACCACCGGCAGCAGCAACAAATAACCGGTTATCGGGCCTTGAAACAGGACCATGAGAGCAAATAAAGGGATCAGCGCCAGCAGAAAATTGACCAGATTCGCCAACACCGTAGACAGTGGCAATATCTCGCGGGGAAAATAGATCTTGTTGATCAGGTGCGAGTTGCCCACAATGCTCCCCACGCTGCCCATAGCCGAGCCGGAAAAAAAGTTCCACGGTAACAGGGCGCACAGGATAAACAGGGGATAGTTGGGGATGTTGGCATCGCCGGCCAGCACGGTAAAGACCACCGTGAACACCGCCATCATGAGCAGGGGGTTCACCAGCGACCATAAAAACCCCAATACCGAGTTGCGGTAGCGTACCTTGAGATCGCGCGTCACCAGGTTGCGTACCAACTCGCGGTAATGGAATAACTCGCGCAATTGGCCCATCAGGTTCGATAGCATATTGACTCGCCGAGTTCCAGCATCAGACATGGCTGGTATTATACCACACCGGGGCCTACACTGACAACCAAGCCCGCGCGCTCATCAAACTCTGCCTTGTCGACGCGCCCCAACTGTGCTATAATCACCACCGAATCATGCAAGCCGGGCAGTGCTGCTCTTTGCCCGGCTTTTTTCCTCCGGTGAACCGCTATCCAAACACAGGAGTGCTCTCATGTCCATTCATTTTGGCACTGATGGCTGGCGCGCTGTCATCAGTGACGAGTTTACATTTGCGAACGTGCGCCTGGTGGCCCAGGCCTTGGCCGACTGCGTCCTGGCAGACGGGCTGGCCGATCAGGGTGTGGTGATCGGCTATGACACGCGCTTTCTCTCGGACCGCTATGCCATGACCGTGGCCCGGGTGCTGGCCGGCAATGGCATCCCCGTTCGACTGGCCAAGTCCGACTGCCCAACGCCGGCCCTGTCATTTGCGGTCCGCGACCAGGGCGCGGCCGGCGGCGTCATGATCACGGCCAGCCATAACCCGCCGCGCTACAATGGCATCAAGCTCAAGGCCCATCATGGCGGCTCGGCGCCGCGCGACTATATCCTGCGTGTCGAACAGCAACTGGCCCACAACGAGCGCACCGGCCGTGAGCCACGCCTGGCCCCCGACGAGGCCGGCATCCAGCGCTTTGACCCGCTGCCTTTGTATCTGGCGCACATCCAATCCCTGGTCAACCTGAACAGCATCGGCCAATCGGGACTGCGCGTGCTCATTGACCCCATGTATGGCGCCGGGCGCGGCTATTTGCGCCGCTTTCTCACCGACGTAGGTTGTCCGGTGCTCGAAATCCACGGCGATTTGAACCCCGGCTTTGGCGGCCTGCACCCCGAACCCATCGGCCGGCACCTGAACGCCCTGCGCGATGCCATCCAGCAAACCCACTATGACGTGGGCCTGGCCACCGACGGTGACGCCGATCGCATTGGCGCAATGGATAGCCAGGGCCAGTTTGTAGACCCGCACAGCATCCTCACCATCCTGCTGCGGCACCTGGTGGAAACCAGGCATCAGTGTGGCGCCGTGGTCAAGACCATCAGCACCACGGCCCGGCTCAACGTGCTAGCGCAGCGCTATGGTCTGGCCCTGCACGAAACACCCGTGGGCTTTGATCACATCTGTCAGTTGATGCTCACGGAGGACGTGCTCATTGGGGGAGAAGAAAGCGGGGGCATGAGCATCAAGGGGCATATCCCCGAGGGCGACGGACTCTTGGCCGGCCTGCTGCTCCTTGAAGCCCTGGCCTCGGCCGGCGTGTCCTTGTCTGAACTGCTGGACCAAATCGCCAATGAGGTGGGGCGCTTTTACTATCGCCGCCACGATGCGCCCAGCAACGGCGTGCCCAAGCTCAAGTTGGTGGAGCATCTCCTGAACCAACCCCCGACCACACTGGCCGGCCAGAGCGTCGTGCACATCAACAGTCGCGACGGGGTCAAGTACATCCTGGCCGACGATAGCTGGCTGCTGATCCGGCCTTCGGGCACCGAACCGGTATTGCGTCTCTATGCCGAGGCCCGGTCCCCTGACATGGTAGAAGCCTTACTGCGCGAGAGCACCCGGCTGGCTGGGGTCTAAATGCCAGGTGCCCGCCACACCTTTCAGGTGACGGGCATTTTTCGGTTCAGGGTGCCTCCAGGCCGTGCGCCAGAAGCAACGCCTCGTCGGCCATCAGGTCTATGGTGGGGCCATCTGCCATCACCTGGCCCCGGTCCAGGATCACCATGCGGGAACATAGCTCCTTGACCAGCCGCATATCGTGAGTGCTAGCGATGAGGGTCTGGGGCATGGTCTGCAACAGTTGAATAAGTTGTCGCCTGGCGCGCGGGTCCAGCCCAGCCGTGGGTTCGTCCAGGACCAGCAGCGCCGGCTCCATCGACAGAACCGTGGCGATGGCGACGCGCTTTTTCTCGCCAATGCTCAGGTGATGCGAGGCCCGATCGATATACGCGCTCATGCCCACCTGGTCCAGCGCCGCCTCCACTCGCTGATGGATCTCGGCGGCGGACAGGCCCATATACAATGGCCCAAAGGCCACGTCATCCCGAACCCGCGGCGAAAAGAGCTGGTCGTCCGGGTCCTGGAACACCAGTCCCACCCAGGCCCGAATGCGTTTCAGGTGTGGCTCGCGCACATCCATCCCCTGCACCTGCACCATACTGCCATCGGCCGCGCGCAACGTACCGTTCAGATGCAGCATCAGCGTAGACTTGCCAGCACCATTCGGTCCCACCAGAGCCACCCGCTCGCCCGGCGCGATGCACAGGTTCACGTCCCGCAGGGCCACCTGTCCATCGGGGTATTGAAAGCTCAGATCGCAGATCTCGACCGCCAGATTGTTGTTCGTCATCTTCTCACCAATAGCGGTAGGACAAATTGCCAATTTGTCCTACTACACCAGATAGCCAAGGATCACCAAGCTAGATAGCAGCGCCAGCCCCAGTCCCACTGTCAACCAGTGTACCAGTGCCAGCGGCGGGCGCGGCAGCGACCGCATCTCGCCATCATAACCCCGGGCCAACATGGCCGCGTAAATACGCTCGCCCCGCTCATAACCCCGCACGAACAGATTCCCCACCATATAGCCGGTAACTTGGGCCCGCCAGACCAGGCTGCCGCCGCCCCGCCCGCTAAGGCTGCCACTACGCGCGGCCCGGGCCCGGTTCAGCCGGCCTGCCTCGTCGGCCAGCACCGCCAGATAGCGCCACATCAACGCCACAATCGCCACCAGCAAGCGCGGAATGCGCAAGGCACGCATGGCCGCCAGCAAGTCGGGGAAATCCGTCGTCGCCACGAGCAGAATTGCGGCCTGCACCGACACCCACGACTTGAACACGATGCTCAACAAGCGCTCGGCGCCGGTGGTCGTCACCACCACTGTCCAGGGGCCCACCGCCAGGTCAAACAGCGGCGGTCCTTTGGCCGTGAACAGCAGCGGCACCGCGGCCAGGGCAAAAGGCACGGCCACCAGGCCCCGGCGCATGGCAAAGGCCACGCCCAATTCCGACGCCACCGCAGCCGCCACCGCCAGGGTCAGGAACAACACGTAAATCGGCCACGCGCCTATGGGCGTGGCCGATACGGACAGAATGAACGCCAGCGTCAACACCAGCTTGACCCGAGGGTCAGCCTGGTGTAGCACACTGGCGCCGCGATGGTAGGGGTCCAGGAAGTGAAAGTGCATACGTCAGGCGTCACGCGAAACGGGCAAGCGGCGCGACCGGCGGACATAAGCCAGGGCGACGGCGACCGTGAACACGATGATCACACCCATCAGACCGGCCGCGACGGTGGCCAGGGCCTCGTTGGGGATGCCGGGGAACACATAGTCCGGGATGATACTATACGGCGCGTCGGCGGCTTGTCCGATAAAGGCCGGCTGCGTGGTTTCGGCCACCCATTCCAGCCCATCGGGATACGCCGAGGCCAGCGGCGACAGCAGCACCAGCAACCCGGCAATGATCAGGCCCCCAACCAGCACCACCCGGCCCCCGACCGGTTGCGCCTGCCCCAGGTGCAGCAGATCGCGGCGCACCGCGTACACAAAGGCTACCGCGCCCACCGTGATAAGCGCCTCGCCCAGGCCAATGATCATGTGAATGCCACCCATGGTTGGGATAGACACGTTGGCCGGCGACGTGCCGCTCAGCGACAACTGGATGGCGCAGGCCAGCGACGCCACCACAATGCTCAACCAGGCGCCCAATGCCGCGCTGACAAAGACACCCCACGACCGGCCCCGCGCCAGTTTCATCACGCTCCAATACACGGCATAGCTCACCGCCACGCCGACGATGCCCATGTTGAATATATTCGCGCCCAGGGCCAGCAGGCCGCCATCCTGAAAGAGCAAGGCCTGCGTCGCCACCACGGCCGTCATCACCAGGATGGCCGACCACGGCCCCAAAAAGATGGTCGCCAGCGCCGCGCCCATCAGGTGCCCCGAGGTGCCCCCGGCCACCTGAAAGTTCAACATCTGCCCGGCAAAGATCACCGCGGCCAGCACGCCCATCAGCGGCACCTGCATCGGCCCCAGTTCTTTTTCAGCCTGCCACAACGCAATACTCACCAGGATGATGGCTAGTAGCCATAGAACCACGGATACCAGCAGGGACAGAAACCCGTCTGGAATGTGCATATACGGAGGTGCGAACAGGGCGTGTGCCAACATGCGCGTATGCTCCTTTCCTGTGAGAGGCAAATATGGGCGCACCCATATCGCCTTTCTATGCAATTGCAACAGTTTGCAAGTACGATTATACACAAAGAGCCCCCCGGTGTCAACCAGAGGGCCAGTGGTTTCGCGAGCAATTGGCAGCTAGGGCGCGACGCGCTTCCAATAGAGGGTAAACGCCGAGCCGTTGCACGTATCGCCGTATTCGACGTTGACAGTGAAAGAAAGCTGGGTCCCGTCGCGGCTGTCGAGCAGCGCCACCGGGCACGGGCCTTGCGAGTAGAGCCGGATCTCATAGCTGCCGTTGGGCTGGACCGGCTCGGTCATCACCCGGCCGTCCGGGTAGCGTGCTTCGATGGTCACGAACTCGAGTTGCTCCGGCGTGGCGTCGCGCACCTGGCCCCGCAGCCAGACCACGGCCGGCGCGCAGTTGGGGTATTCGGTTGTCACCCCGCCATCCGGCGCAAAGGGATAGGGCGCAACGGTGCTGGTGGGGGCCTCTGTGGGCGCGGGCGTGTTGGTAGGGGCCGGTGGCTCGGTAGGCGACCGCGTGGGCGCCGGCGTGGCGGTGGCGGCTGACCCGGTGGTAGGTGTGGCCGTAGGGGCACGGGTGGAGGTGGCCGTTGGCGGGCGCGTGGGCGTGGCAG
>JAHJIN010000432.1 GCA_018823415.1 Chloroflexota bacterium
ATGGCATTGTCCAACGCCAGCGGCCCATCGACAATGCCGCCGCGAATCTGGCCGCGCTCGGCCATTTTGCTCAGGTTGGCCGCGTCCATGGTGGTGGGGATCTTGGTGTGGACCATCTCGGTGGCGGCCAGCACGGCGACCTTGGGTTCATCTATACCCAGGGCACGCGCCACGTCGATGGCATTCTGGACAATGGCAATCTTTTGCTCCATCGTCGGGGCCACCACCACGCCGGCGTCTGAAATGAACAGCAGTCGGTCAAAGCCGGGGATTTCGAGCACGGCTACGTGGGTCAACAACTCGCCCTTGCGCAGGCCGTGGTCCCGGTCCAGCACGGCCCGCAAGAACTCGCTGGTTTCCACGCGCCCCTTCATGGGAAAATCCACGTGCCCCAGGTTGACCAGCTCGATCACGCGCCGGGCTGCCTTGCGCGCGTCTGGCTCGTGAACCACGATCATGCCGGTGATGTTGATGTTGTCGGCGCTCGCCAGCTCGCGGATCAGCGGTTGATTGCCCACCAGGATAAACGTCGCGATACCCTGGGCCTGGGCGTCGGCCGCCGCGTGCAGGATCTCTTTTTCATTGGCTGCCGCGATCCCGATGGTCCTGGGACCAACCTGTTTGGCAGCCTCGATGAGTTGAATAAAAGTCTTGATGTGTTCCATATACTCCTCCCGTGAATCAGCCAAGAATCAGACAATGGCAGTTCTCGCGTCTGGTCTGCGGTTGCTCACCTCGTATTGGTCAATTGGCGAATTTCTCGTTCGGCAAATCGTCACCCCCAGAGTTCCTTGTACCCTCGTGCGGTCATGACCACGCCCAGGGCCAGTGAAGCCAGGCGCGTGGCGTGGTCGTCGGCGCGCGACCCCACCACCAGGGGCACTTTGGCCCCCACCACAATGCCGGCCATGCGGCCTCCGGCAAAATAGGTGATGCCCTTGCCCATGATGTTGCCGGCCTCTACGTGGTGGGCGATGATCACGTCGGCGTGACCGGCCACTGGGCTCTCAATCCGCAACTCGGCGGCCACCTCGGCTGACATGGCCGCATCCAGTGTAAACGGGCCGTCCACCACCCCGCCGACAATCTGGCCCTGCCGGGCCATCACCACCAGCGACGTGGCCTCCATGGTTGAAGGCACGGCCGGGTTCACCCGTTCTGACGCCGCCACCAGAGCCACCTTGGGGTTCTCGATGCCCAGCAGCCGGGCCACGCGAATGGCGTTCTGGATGATTTGCACCTTTTGGGGAGCTGTGGGATACAGGACTACGCCGCCATCGCTGATAAAGACGAGGCGGTCGATGCCGGGGATCTGATAGGGTCCCACGTGTGTGAGAAGCCGCCGCCGCAGACGGGCCTCGCGCGACAGAGCAGCACGCAAGAACTCGTCGGTCTTGACGTGACCTTTGACCACCATGTCCGCCTCGCCGCGGCCGGCGATGCACATGGCTTCCAGAGCCACGCGAGTCGGATCCGCCACATGCACCAGCGGCATGGGAGCCAGGTCCACGCGAATGGCAGCGGCCGCCTGCCGTATAGCCGGTTCGTCGCCCACCAGGATGCAGTTGGCGATACCCTGTTGGACGGCTTCGGCAGCGGCCAGCAGCGCCTCGCGTTCCTGGGCCCCGGCGATAACGGCGGTGCGCGGTCCCAGCTCTTGGGCGGTAGCGACCAGTTGGGCGAAATTACAGATAGGGGATATGGACATCATTGTCCTCGACACAATTGTACACCGGCGAGACTGGCTTGTCAACGCGCAGCTAGATGTATAACCGATTCGGGTCCACGTCCAGGCGCAGCACGCGCAGTTCCTCATCTGTGGGAGCCGGATTGTCGCCAATCTCGGCGGGGATGATCAGCTCAAAACCGGTATTCTCTATCACCTGCGCCACGGTAATGCCCGGGTTGAGCGCCAGAAGCATCATGCGCCTGGTGTCCAGGTCAAAGCCCATCACGCACAGATTGGTGACCACGCGGTAAGGACCGGTGTTGGGCGGCAGGCCGGCAGCCTCGCGGGCGCCGGGGCCAGTGAGATAACCCGGCGTGGTGAGGAAATCTACCCGGGGCACAAAGCGCCGCTGATCGTGGCGCATGATGGCGATGGTGCGCCAGCAGTGCGAGCCCACGTCGTTGCCGCCGCCCGAGCCGGGCAGCCGAGCCTTGGGATGATCGTGCTCGCCGATCACGGTGCTGTTCAGATTGCCGTAGGGGTCGATTTGCGCGCCGCCCAAAAAGCCATACTCGATAAACCCACGCTGAGCGGTTTCCACGATGTCGCAGATACCGGAGGCAGAGACAGCCCGATAGAACGTGCGCGCCCCGCCTACGGCCACTGGCAGGTCTTCCAGGCTGCCTCCGGTCCCACCAAACTCGAACACGGGGATCAGGTTGGGCGCGTGCAATTTCTGCGCCAGTGACGCCGCCAGCATGGGGATGCCCGTGCCGATAAAGGCCGTAGTCCCATCTTCCATCAGGCGAGAGGCAATGCAGATCAACAATTCGTTGGGATTATAGCGGGCCCTTGACATCGTTTATCTCCCCTTCACGTCGTCACGGGTCGCGTGCAGCCGATCCTCGCCAACCAGGTCCAGATACTCCTGGTGGTTGCGCACGCCATACACGTATTTGTCCAGGTACGCCTGAGTGGTGTCTGGGTCTTTTGACGCCTCGATCCATTCCTTGATGCCAGGCTCGTCTCGCTCGTGAACATAGACCATCTCGCCGGGATGCGACCCAAACGGGGCTTCTACCACGGCGTCCACCAGGAAATACGGGATGGTGGTGCGGTCCGGGTACTGGCGAATCTCTTCGGTAGGCACGATTTGCTCGGCGCTGATGATGAGGCGCTTGCAGGCCCGGGCCATCTCAAAGGCGAACCCGCTGATTCCTTCCACCTGGGCGTTACCGTATTGGTCGGCCTTGTGGACATGGATGAGGCCCACGTCCAGGATGAGCGCCGGCAGCAGGCAGACCTTTTCGCCGGTAAAGGGACATTCCACCACCTTGGCTGCGCTGTACTTGAGCGTGTTGGTGCCGAGCATGGAGCGGGTGGGAATGAACGGTATACCCATGGCCGCAGCCTTGAAACGCCAGGTGATGGCCCCATTGCTCCACTCCACCACCCGCTTGACCTGGCCGCTTTCCACGGCCCGGCGCAGCGCGTGGCTCACGCCATAGACCTCCAGGCCAATGTACGTCAGGTCAATGGCCTCCACCAGGCCGGCCGCCAGGAGCAGGTCCGCCTCCAGCACGCCCTGGCCGGCCAGTCGCAAGTGCTTCTGACCCTGGCGCACCAGTTCGCGCGTCAAAGACATGGGGCAACGCACGGTGCCGTACAACTCGATGCCCACGTAATCGCCGTCCTGCACAAAGCGGCTGATGGCCTCTTGCTCGGTCATCACCTTGTCCACCAGCGCCTTGGACTTTTGCCGGTTCCATTCGCGAAATGCGTTCATGTCTGGCAGCTGGATCAACTCGCCGATGCCAGATTCCAATACTTGCATGGTTGTTTCTCCTCCTGATGGTCGATTATAACATTGGTTTCGCCAACCGGCAAACCTCTTTTACAATGCGCCAGTTTGTGGTACAATGACTGCGCCAGTCTTAAAGTAGCCCGACACTGTCGCGTCGGACAGTTTTTTCGACAAGAAACTCTGGGTATGCACTGTGACAGTTCAACACGGCCCTCAAGTTTCTTAGCAGGAGCAGCAGCGATGAGCGAATCGCCAAAAGCCGAACCCCCCCGATCATACGACCACATCCAACGGCACTGGATTGCCCTGGTCCTGCGCGTGGCGCTGCCGGCTGGCGGCACGATCTTGTTGTGGGTGGGAACCCTGGTCGCATTTGTGACCGGTTCGGGGATGCCGTGGGGAGTGCCCGTGGGGTTGGCGCTATTGGCCGTATCGTTGTTCACGGTTGGACTGTCTTTTGTGATCTATTATGACTGGCAAAACGACTATTTAGCCATTAACCGTGAATCGATTATCCATTATGAACAGCAATATGTCTTTTCCCACAGTTCCCAGGCTGCCCCTCTACCCAAGGTCCAGAATGTGGGCATTAACATCCCCAATAGCCTGTATCGATGGCTGAATGTGGGGCGCATATTCGTCGACACGGCCGGCCAGGAGGGCATGATCGCCTTTGGCCCGGTCAAGGACCCGCGCGGGGTTCAAAGCCACATCTTTGCGCTGCTGGGCCGGCCGGTGCCCATTGACCTGGAGGCGGAACCGTCCACTCGCTTCCAAAAGTGGCTGCCCATCAACCCGGTCAAAACCGCTCGCGGCGGCCTGGTCTGGCACCGGCACTGGTGGGTCTTGCTGCGGCGCCTCTTTTGGTCGACGGTGCTAAACCTGGGATTGTTGGTCGTATTTGTGCTG
>JAHJIN010000433.1 GCA_018823415.1 Chloroflexota bacterium
AGCAGGGCCGCCGCCGCGGGGTTGACAAAGGTGATCGTGCCCCGGGCATCCTCGAGGACGATGCCCTCGGCCATGCTCTGGACGATGCCTTCGTGGAACTCTTTGAGGCGCCGGAGTCGCTCCTGCGCCTGCTGGCGTTCTTGCTCCATGTCCATGCTGTACAGGCCCAGGGCGACGTCTCCGGCCACCTGTATGAACAAGGCCTGTTCTTCCTGGTCGGCGCTGAGGACGGTGGGGAGGGCAACCGTCAACACCCCATAGACCCGGCCCGCGTGTTCCAACCGCACGGTCATTGCGCCGCGCTGGCCATACCCACCAGCCAGGGGACAATCGCCACAGGTGGAGAGTGGGTCAGCGACGACCACGATACCCGGCTGCGCTAATGCCTGGCGCCCGCACCGGGTCACCTGGCCGCGCTGTAGGTGCTCGACCAGGGGCCCCGATCCCGCCGTCTCCCCGGCGGCCGCGCTCGCGACCAACTGGCGGGCCTCATCGAACAAGGCAATCCAGGCATTGTAGTAGCCCCGGGCCTCAACGAGGGCGGCACAAGCGCCTTGCAGCAGTTGCTCGCGGCCTTTTTCCCGGACGATGAGTTGGTTGACATTGCGGGTGGCCCGCAACACGGCGTTGAGGTGTTCCAGCCGCGCCTCCGCCCGCTGACGCTGGAGGATGGCGGTCGTCTGTCTGGCCAGGGCCTCAAACCGCCGCAGGTCTGATGCCGTAAAGGGGTCCTGGCGGGAGATATCCAACAAGCCGATGGCCTCGCCCGCCACCATGAGGGGCACGTGCATGACGGATCCGATACCCAGCAGCCTGCTGATACGTGGAACCAGCTTTTTCAGCAGCTCGTTCTCGGTTAGTTCCGCCATCATGCCCTGGATCAGCGTCGGATCGCTGATAATCTGCGGGGTACCCGCTTGCAGCGCCGCGCGGTATAGGCTATCGTGGTTCATACGAATCCGCAGCGCCGGAATCCTCATGCCGATCAACTTTTCGATGCGGCGCACCAGCGCCGGCGGCAGGTTGAGATTCTGCACCACCAGGTATTCTTGGTCCTCAGTGAGCAGATATACTGTCGCCCCGTGGCAAGCGAACATCTTTTTTGTTTCCCTGGATAACAGGTCGAGGATGTCTGGCCGGCTGGCCCCCTGGTTGGCGGCGTGATTCAGGGCATTGATCAGGGACAGGTCTGCCGTCTGCTGTTGGAGTTGCTCCTCCGCCTGCTTGCGCGCGGTGATGTCGCTGACCATGGCCAAGGCCCCGGCATAGTGGCCATCCGCGTCGAAGATGGGGCTGGTACCGAGGATCGCCCACATCGCGGTCCCATCCTGGCGCTGGAACTTGAAATCGTGTTGCTCCGCGATCCCGCGCTTGCGCCGTTCCACGTTCGCCTCGGCGATCACCCGGCCCTCGTCGTCCATGAAATCGAACAACGCTTGGCCCAGCATCTCCGCGACGGTATAGCCCAGCATGTCGGCCATTTTCTGGTTGACGAAACTGGTACGGCTGTCCTGGTCAATCAGCCAGATGCCCTCGTTGGCGGTCTCGACGATCTGGCGATATTGGGCCTCACTGTGCCGCAGCGCCGCCTCGGCCCGCTGGCGTTCGGCGTTGGACAGGGCCTGGACCGCCTGGTCCGCCACTTCCCGGGCAAAGGCTAACTCGTCAGGGTGCCAGGTCCGCCCATGCTCCCCCACGTGTTCGAAGCAGACCACCCCCACTACTTGACCGGCCTCGCGGATAGTAGCATCCAGCATGGCGGTGATGCCCCATGACAAAAGATAGTCAGCGCGGAATTCGCTCGTGCGTGGGTCATGCCGGGCCTCAGCGGCATCTATCACCCGACTCGCCGCCAGGGCCGCAAAGTAGCGGGGATACCGGGCGGCGTCCAGGGTTGTGCCGTCTGAATGCCGGCCCGGCCCCAATTCATACAGATCCACGCACGACAACTGACCGCCATCGTCATGCAGTAGCCACACACTGACGCGGGCCACACCGGTGGCTTCAGCAGCGGCCTGGGTGATGGCCTGGGCGGCGGCGCGAAAGTCCGGCGCCGCCGGCACACCCTGGGTCGCCAGGTAGACCAGGGCCCGGTCGTGGGCTGCAGCACGCTCAAACTGCGCGCGCTGGGCCTCTTCCGCCAGCTGGCGCGCGGTGATGTCACGCACGATGTGAACCGCGCCGGCATACTGGCCGGCTGCATCCCAGATGGGATCCACGGTGACTTGAAACCAGCCCGCGCCAATCTGCAATGTCGCGGTTTCGCGGCGCCGGGTCTGTTGCGCCTGGAGGAGAGGGCATTCTGGGATCGGCTGGGTCGTGCCGTGCACGATCTTCCAGCAGTGCTGGCCGATCAACTCTTCGCCGGGGCGCTGAAAGAAACGCGTCGCAGTCTGGTTCGACCGCACCACGCGCTGGTCGGAGTCTAGAGTCCAGACGGCATCGTTCGTGGCGTCGAAGGTGGTTTGCCATTCCCGTGCCACCCGGGCCATCTCCGCCGTCGTCCGTTTGCGGAAGAGTGCCACGCCGATGCTGGCGCCCAGCCCCTCCAAAAAGCGGATCAGTTCGGGCGTGAATCGGTGGGACCGGCGGTCGTTGAGCTGTAGGAGACCGAGAGTCGCATGATCCGACCGCAACGGGATGAGCGCCACGGATTCGTAGCCCTCGCCGTGGCAGCGATTGCGGGTCTGTGCCTGGCGCTCCTGCTCTGTAGTCGAGGCCAGCAGTTGGGTCGTGCTGTTGGTCCAGAAACTACCGTTTTCGGTGAAGAATGGCAGCGCGGCGTTGGTCCGGCCACAGAGGACGCTGCCGCACATGCACTCCAGCACCGGGTTCCCCTGGCTGTCACGCACGATCTGCCCAGCCTCATCGCGCGCGCACAGGAACCGCTCGGCCTGCACGAACGCCTCGGGCAAGCCATTGGTCTGGTAGTAGGGATAGTCATCGCCCTCGTGCAGGCGAATGGCCACGGCGTCCACGTCCAGGATCTGCTTGACCAACAACAGGATGCCGCGAACCGTGTCCAGCGGCCCCTCTGGCTGGTTTAGCATCTCCAGCACCTCGCGCGCCAGCCGCTCCCGGGCCGCCGCCTGCTGGCGTGCGGTAATGTCGCGGGCCGTGCCGCGCACGATGGGCACGGCGACGCCAGCCGTGCGCAGCGAGTTGTCATATTCTAGAATGCGGCGGGCGCCATTCTTGGTCTGCGCCAGCAATACTCCCTGCGCCCGGCCGTGCGTTTGAATTGCAGTCCGGTACGCCTCGAATAGGTCGCGCGCTTCTGGCGCCAGCAAATCCCGCATGTTCATGGTCAAAAGCTCGGCCTCGGTGTACCCACTGATCTCAGTCGCCGCCGGGTTCACCGAAAGCAAGTTGCCGTCCAGATCATGGGTACAGATCAGATCATGACTGTGTTGAACCAGATCCCGGTAACGCTCTTCGCTCTCCCGCAGCGTTTCTTCGGCCTGCTGGCGCGCGGTGATGTCGCTCAGCACGGCGCGGCACACCAGCGCGCCAGCGGCGTCTGGCCCAGCGCTCGCCTCCACTCGCGCCCAGAAGGGGTCGCTGTCTTTTCTCAGCATTCTCATCTCGCAGACTTGCGGCTCGCCGGTGGCAAAGAGCTGTTGGCGGTGCCGGTAATAGATGTCTTGGTCCGCGGGCAGGATAAAGCGGGTCAACGGCTGCTGGACCAGGTCGCCCCGGGCCACGCCCAGCAGGGTCGCGGCGGTGAGGTTGGCCTCCCGGATCAGCCCCGATTCGCTGAGGGTGAGATAGCCCACCGGGGCCAGGTCGTACAGGTCAAAGTAGCGCGCCCGTGACGCTGCGAGTTCCTCTTGCGCCCGGCGCAGCTCCTCGTTCTGCAGCTCCAGCTCGATCTGGTGGACGCGCAGCTCGTGGAGCAGGCGGTGAGTCTCCTCCGGCGAGAGGGACTCCAAATCCTCAGCCCCCCGGGCTCGGGCTTGTTCCTCCGCGCGCTGGCGCAGGGTGGCCGCGGGGGCCGGTTCGGCACCAGGTGCCGGGGTGGTGCTGTCGTTTCGTTCGTCAGCCTGGGGAGTCATGGTAATCCCTCCTGCCTCTCACTCTGGTTCATACCCATTGCCTGATCACCCGCCTTGCTGGCGTTCATCCACCAGTGCTCCTCTACGCGGGCCGGTCAGCCCCGGGCGTCGTGGATGGCGGGAACGATTCTGGATACAGCCGCCGGGCACACTCGGGGCAGATGCCGTGGGTGAACTCGGCCTCGCTGTGCGCTTCGATGTACGCCTCGATCTGGTTCCAGTAGCCCTGGTCATCGCGGATCTTTTTGCAGGACGCGCAGATGGGCAGCAGGCCCCCCAGGGTCTTGACCTGGGCCAGGGCCTCCTGCAGCTCACCAATGAGCCGCTCGCGCGCTTGTTCCGCCTGCTTGCGCGCCGAGATGTCTTCCACCAGCGCAATGCCGCCCGTGACCCGGCCTTGCAGGTCAAACAGAGGAGTGGTATGGAGAGAAACCCACACCCGCGCCGGGCCGGTCGTGGCGCGGTACCGGCCCTCGTAGGATCCTTCTTCCCCGGCCAGCGCCTGGCGCAGGGCCGGCAGCACGCTCTGGTCTGACAGCGTGTTCAAGTCCAGGCCCACCAGAAGCTGGAACGTGGATTGCAGGATCGCCGCCAGCCGTTCGTTGCAGTCGGTAATTCGCAACTCGGTATCGTATTGGAAAACCCCGGCTGGCGAATGCTGAAAGAGCAGCCGGTAGCGCTCTTCGCTCACGCGCAATTCCCCGTCCAGTTGTGCTTTCTCGATGGCATTTTGCCGGAACACCTCCACCGCCCGGGCCATCGCGCCGATCTCGTCCTGCTGGTCCAGCCCGTCGGTCTCCACGGTCAGATCGCCGGTTGCCAGGCGGTGCATGACTGCGGTGATGGACCGGATAGGCTGCGCAATCAAGCGCGCGCCGATCTGCGTCGTGACCAGGGCCGCGCCCAGAGTGATCAGGAACGCCAAGGCCACGATCAACGCGCTCAGGTTTTGGGCAGTTTGCGCGGACTCGGCTACCACGTGGGCGATCCTCGTGTCCTGGTAGTCCAGGAACTCGGCCAGCGTGCCACGGAATTCCGCAAAGGGCACGGTGGACGAGCGCACCAACTGCACGCCCAGGGCCGGATCGTCGGCCACCACGACAGACGCCTGGAGCGCCTGCTGGCGAAACTCGTCCAGGGGTGGTTTC
>JAHJIN010000434.1 GCA_018823415.1 Chloroflexota bacterium
CGATTTGCGCCCAGAAACAGAAACCCGGTTTCTCCAAGAAACCGGGTTTCTTGGCCTACGGGAGGCCCTGACCGAGTTCTTCCCCAAGATGCGCCAGATGCGGGCCACCAACCCCGACTACCTGGCCCGCTGCGCCCGCTGTTTCCTCAAGGGCCTGTGCGACCAGTGCCCGGCCAAGTCGTGGATGGAGCATGGCACGCTGGACACGCCGGTGGAATACCTGTGCGCCGTGGCCCACGCCAAGGCCCGCCACCTGGGCCTGCTGGCCGAGGGCGAAAACGCCTGGGAGGTGGAGGACTGGCAGGAACGGATCGCGCGATTTGTACAAAAGAGTACAGCGAATGGGGAAAACAGGGATGGTTCCCTACACTGTGATACCAGCGAGATATTTGTGGGTTGAAAGTTGACAAAAGGCCGCCTCTGATAGAAGCTTTGTGTACCAAGCACAAACCCTATCAAAAGGCGACCTTCATGGCTAACAGGATACGCGAGATTGAGGAAAAAGTCAAACCGGTGAGACTGGCTCTGAGTCGGATAAACGTGGAGGCGGTAGCCCGCGAAGCGGGCGTGCCGGCCAGCACGTTGAGCTATGATCTGAACAAGGTAGAAGCGGCCCTGCCGGAAGTATTGAGCAACCGTACACCCGGCCCCAAGCCGCAGCCGAAGCTGGCAGAAGAAACGAAGGGAGCTTCTCCGTTCGAAGAAAGGCCTGCTGCTTGTCCAGAGTGCGGCGGCAAGGTCACCAAGAATGGGACGTATTGGGTGTTGAACTGGTTGCTGATGTTGACCATGGGCTGGTTGGGGGTGCAACAGGTCCTGATTCAGCGCTGGCGATGCAAGGCGTGTGGACAAGAACTCGTCTCGCCAGAGCGAGCGCGACAGGCCGAGGCACGGCGCGCATGGTGGGACCAGGTCAACCGCTTGGTCGGTCTGAGTCGTTTCAAGTTGGGCTTGTCGGTACGCAAGACGCAGACACTGATCCGGTTCGTCTATGCACGACAAGTCTCGATCGGGCACATCGAGCGGCTGACCCTGCGTGTTGGCGCTCGTGCGGAAGAGACCCTTGCTCAGTTGGGCGAATGCCGGCAAGCGGTCGCTCGCTTCCTGCTGTATGATGAGACGTATCCGAAGCTGCAGAAACGCGCTTACAGCCTGGGAGTTGCCATCTGTGAGCATGGGTTGATTCGCAGTGTGCGCTGCATCACACGCAAGGCGAAAGATGCGCCGGCTCAACTGCGTGATGTCGTCAGCACCCAATATCGCCCGCGCTACTTCTTGACTGACTTGGACGTCTCGTTCAACAAGTACATGACGCAAGCCGGCCTGAGACTGACCCATCTGCGAGACGTGGTCCATCTGATCCGGCAGATCGTACGCCTGTTTGATGAAGCGGTCCGCGATGTCACGCTCGATGTCCCGAAAGGGTTGTCTATCCAGGAACGCAAGAAACAGCGCAAACTCAAACGTCGTCTGTTGCGCAAGCGCCTTCGGCCTCTGTTGGCACTGGTCTTCAAAGCCTTCTCGCCTGGCTACGAGAGCGTCTGTGTCTTGATCCTCGAAGGAGTCGTCACTCAACTGCAAGACCCAACCTATATTATCCAGACGGCCAGTGTCCAAATGCTGGCTCGACGGTTGCAGCGGTTTATCAAGAAACATGGTGATGCCATCAACCTTTTGCTTCAACTCGCCGTCGAACAGGGAACGCCGACGACCACGAACTCGTTGGAGAGCAAAAACAGCATTCTGAAACCATTCAGTCGCATTGCCAAGTTCTTCTCTGTTCCCAGCCGTTGCCAGTCGTTTTTCGCTGGCGTTGCCTTGATGGAGAACTTCGATGTCAAGACCCGTGGTTCCCATCAAGGCACCAGTGCGATGCAGCGAGCCAGAATTGATCTGGACGACTTGGGTGCGGCGGATTTCTTTGCCGCTGTTGGCCTGTCCGCACCACAAATATCTCTATCATGTATCACAGAATAGGGAACCATGCCGAAGTTTGTGAACTTGGGAGCACGACCAGGCGGGCGGACCGTGAGGCGCTGAAATATTTCTTGAGCCTACAGCAAGTAACGGTCCGAAAGCCATACGGGCGCTACGACCTGGTTAAGCCGGCGCTGGCGTCTTTCATTGGAACCGTCAATAACACGGGGGGCTTTCTGGATGACCCGACCGGCTACAGGCGCTTCATGTCGGTACACCTGGAGTCAATCGATTGGGCTTACTCTCGGAACCTGGCCGCGGCCGATTTGTGGGCGCAAGCGCGGGCGCTGTATGCTGCCGGCGAGCCCTGGGAGTTGACCAGGGAAGAGGCCGAACGGGCAAGGGTAGCTAACGAGCGTTACGAAATCCAGGACCCGCTACAAGACCTTTTCTTGAGAAACTACGAAATCACAGGCGACCCGCGGCACGTTGTAGCGACCGCTGACATTAGAGACACTCTGAATCAAAGCGGCTGGCGATTGAATAGCCCAAGAGCCGATTCTATGGCGATCGCCGCCATGTTGCGCGGCCTGGGGGTGGAAGTTGGGCGACAAACGATTAACGGGCGCCAAGAGCGGGCCGTGGCGGGCGTGTTGGCCTGCCGGAAGGTGAGCCTTGATTAGTCAACCTAGCCGACCTAGTAAACCTTCTGTATATTTATGCCCTACCCCCCCCTATAGGCTGATAACACAAGGGGGGGTAGGGGGTATATATAGGCGAGGTTGTCTAGGTCGGCTAGGTTGTCTAGCGAACCCACGCCCACGCCCGAGCATACCCCCCTGGGGTATCCTTGCAAATCAACATAA
>JAHJIN010000435.1 GCA_018823415.1 Chloroflexota bacterium
ACACCAGGCCCCCCGCCGTTGGCCCCAGCGGGCGCCGGCGCGTTTCAGACGGTCGCGCAGTTCGGCCGAGGGCTTGCAACCAAAGGCGAGCCAGGTCCAGTCACCCTCTTCGTAGACCGTGAAGGGGACATCACCTTCCACGAGGCCGGCGGCAATGGAGACCCGCTCGCGGGCCGTCGGCTGGAGCGTGACCCGGGCCGGGAGGCCGGCGGCGGCCTCGATGCGGTCGCACAGGGCCCGGACCGCGTCAACGGTTTTGGCCGGGTCCCAGTGGGCGCAGGCTTGCAGCCCCGTGCCGCTGGCCACGATGCGGCCGGCGCGCTCCACGTGCCACGTTTTACCTTTGGGGGTGGCCCGAAACCGGGGCCAGGTGCGTACGTATTCCTGTTCCTGCTGGCGGGTATAGCCCAAACCCGCGCAGTACAGGCAGATCGGCGCCCCATAGGGGGCCTGGGGGTTGATGAACTCTTCAGCCACCGCCCCCACGCCGTGGTAATGGAGTGGATTGACCACATCCGGGCCGACGACCACGGCCCCGCGCTCGCGGGCATAGACGAGGGCGTGCTGTCCGGCCGGATCCGCGGTGGCCTCCTCGTAGTTGAGGCCGCCGGACCAGATGCCGGTGCCACCGCAACGCGCGCAGGCGACGTCCGGTACCATCTTGGCCTGGTACTCGTCCTTGCCTGACCACCCGGCGTCGTAGCGGCCCACGTCCACACCCACCACGACGCTGTCTTTGACCGCGACGCCACGCCAACTGGCCGGGCTGTAATAGTCGGTCAGGGGCTCGCTGCGGTCCGGCGTGTAGCCGTAAAGCTCCCAGCCCCGGCGCTGCAACTCCTCGCCGATGCGGGCTACGGCCCGGGTTCGCTCAGTCCAGTGCATGGTGTTTCCTCCAGTGCTCAAGGTGTTTTCAAGGGTTTATTGGCCCGGGACGCCACCGACCAGGCGTCGCCGGGCCAGCCACGGTCAGTCCATCAGACGCGCGGTGGCCTCGATGGTGTAGACCGGGGATTCAGGCGGTGGCGACGCGCCGGGCGCCGGCAGGCTGAGCCGGCATGATGACTGGAACAGCCGGCGCACCCGTTCGCGCCATCGGTCCAGGCCAAAGCTGGACCAGTCGCTCACATGCCAGGGTCGCTGGCGGTCCTCAGACCCGCAGCCGATGGCGGCGAGCGCCTCGACGAGGGGCGCCGGCGTCAGTTCGTGCTGGCGCACCTGGTGAGCCAGGCCTCGTCGTGAGCTCGTCGAACGGTAGGCCTGGTGGTCGGGTTCGCCCAGGGCGTGCCGCAGGACCGACGCCGCATGGGCCAGGTCCCAGTCCTGGGCTGCGGCCGCCTGCTCGTAGGCCGACTCCAGCGCCGCGCGGATCCGCCGCACTGGGCCCAGGTCCCGGTCACGCAGGGCGCCGATCTCCAGCAGCAGGCTCAGGGCGTCGGCCGGCTCGACGGCCAGCGCCAACGCCTGGACGAAGCGCGTTTCGTGCGGCACGCGCAATGTTTTGACCATGATGGACCTCCAATCAGGGTGTGGCAGCCGGGTCGTCGTGGGGGATGTGCTGGGTGTCAAACCAGCACATCTGCTCGTGGCGGGCCAGCCCCTGGACCGGCCAGTGGAGAGCCACGCCAGATAACAGCCCGCGCTGGTCTACCATGCCCAGCAGGGGCTGGACGTAGCGTTTGCCGGCATAGCAGTATACGGCTTCCACCGGGCCCAGGGCGGCGCAGACCGCGCCCAGCTGTCCGGCCACGTAGCCGGCCCAGGCCCGGGCGAGGGCCTGGCGCTGGGGCAGGACATAGTCGTAAGGGAGCAGTAGCGTGGCCGGCGCCACCAGCCCCCAGCGTCCGGAGAGGATAAAGGTCAGGTCGTGATGGGCCTGACTGTAGCGGGTGGCGCGGCGGAAGAGGGCGCCGGTGTACAGTTCCGCGGCCGGGAGCGGGTCGTCTGCGCGCTGCTTGCGCTTGGAACAGCCCACCAGGCCCAGGGTGCGAACCCGGGCCAGGGGGAGCTGAAAAGGGGCGCCGGCGTCCGGCCCGGTGCCCCACCAGCCCAGCGGCAGGTGGACCGCCCCGTCCGGGGCGATGTGGGGTGCGTCCATGTCACACCAGGGCCAGGCGCAGCTGCGCCGGGTCCCGGGGAATGGGCGGCGGGTCCGGGCGGAACAGGGCACCCCGGGCCCAGGCGCCGTAGGTGCGGATGTTGCAGCGCATCAGCTCCGCGCGGGGAAAAAAGTGCTGCCAGGGCCCCTGGCGCCGCTGGTCCGGGCGGCGCAGCTTGCGGGTGAAGAGGGTGACCAGCTGGCCGTCGTGGACCAGGATCAGGTCCGAGCAGACGGCGGCGTGGAGCCAGCGGGTGGTGTCGACCTCGACCCGTTCCATGATGGCCGGGTGCCGGGCGAGCTCGTTGAGGACCAGGTCGTTGCCTTGACCCATGAGCCAGAAGCGTACGCCGGGGAAGGACTGCATCAGGGCCACCAGGTAGCGGCCCCGGATGGGGCTGCAGCGGCGGCGCAGGCCCCCGTTGGCCGGGTCCGGCTCGACGCCGGCCATCCGGTGGGACAGGGGCACCGGGCCGCGCACCAGGCCCCCGATGGCCACGGTGGGGTAGGCGGCGCACAGGCGGCGCAGGGTGGGGTCCTGGGCATGGACGGCGGCGTTGGTCTCCGGGGCGACGTGGCGGTCGTAGCCGCGCACCTGCCAGACCGGGATGGGCGCGTAGCCCCGGTCTTCCAGCGCAGCCAGGCCCAGGTCTGTGAGGGCATAGGCCACCCCGGGTGGGATGGCGTGCCCAACAAGATGGACGTACTCGCCCCGCGTCTTGTTGGGCAGCCAGTCCAGGTCCGCCTCCGCCAGGCTGGTGCCGGGGATATAGTCCCAGGCGGCGTACGAGTCCGGCCGGTGCTCGTCGATGGCGGCGCAGCAGGCGGCGAAACGCCGGCGGAAGGTGCCCCGCCGGGCGCGGTAGGCCTCGCTGTCGAAGCGCAGGAGCACCCCGTGACGGGGAAAGCGGGCGCGCCACAGGCCGTAGGCGGCCAGCAGCCCGATGCCGCCGGGGGCCAAGTCCGTGCGGGCAGCGCGGGCGCGTGTGAGTTCCTCCCCGGTCAGGTCGCGCACCGGGGGGTTGCGGTGGCTGGCCCGGTAGAGGGCCGCGTCTTGTTGGGCAAGCTCGTCTGCCAAGTGAGGCAAGCCAGCCGTCTCGGTGACCGCCGCGACGAAGGCCGGGCGGTCGGCGCCGGATAGGTAAACCATGCGCCGGCCCTAATCGTCAAAGCGGGTGAGGGGACCCAGGGCCTGGGCCTCGCCCTCGACACGGCGGGCCAGGCCGTCCAGGGCCGCGGCCCGGATGGTCAGGCTCGCCGCGGACGGGAGCAGGGTCAGGGCCCAGATGCCCTGGAGCACCAGGGCGGTGTAGGCCAGCGGGAGTGGCGCCAGGGGCAGGGGCAGCACAGCGTCTGTTTGGGCACTCATGGTTATTCCAGC
>JAHJIN010000436.1 GCA_018823415.1 Chloroflexota bacterium
ACGCGTACCCAGGCTCCATCAGGTACATGAGCCTGGTTTCTGGCCCCGGCCAGCCCTGAACCAGCGGTAGACCCTGATCTACCGCCTGGTCCAAGACGCTCCGGCTCTCTTATCTCGTTTTTAAGGTGCGGAAAATAGGCTAAGCCCGACATCTCACACCATCGGAGGAGTACTATGCCATCAGAATTATCGCACCTCGGTCTGGAGTTTGGGCAACAAGTGTACCAGATCATCGCCGATCTGCTGACGGATACCGTGTCCCCAGCCAGTTTGAGCGCTATGGAGCACGGGGTCCGCGAGACCCTGCTCAAACTGGGTAATTTCCTCTTGAGCACCTGGCTGGCGTTGCAGAACCAGCGCTACCCCGACCCGACGATCCCCTGTCGGTGCGGGGCCACGGCCCAGTATCGCGAGATGCGCCCCGGCGTGCTCATCACCCTCCTGGGGCGGATCGCGTATCGCCGGGCCTACTATCTCTGTGCCACCTGTCAGGAGGGCACCTATCCCCTGGACCACCGCCTGGGTTTGCGCCCGGGGCAAATGAGCGCCGCCCTGGAAGACTTGGCGGCCCAGACTGGGGTGCAATTGCCCTTCGGCCAAGGTAGTGACCTGTTTGCCCAACTGACCCTAGTGCGCCTCAGCCCCCAGAGCATGGATACCGCCACCCAGGCCGTGGGGGCGGAACGGCAGGCGGTGGAAACGGAGTGGATCGCCACCAGCCAAGATGCCACCGCCCTGCTGGATCAGGAACGGGAAACGCCCCCCGTGGCCCGGCTCTATGGCACCCTGGATGCCACCAAGGTACATATCGTAGAGCCCAGTGATCCGGCCGCCTCGGGCTGGCGGGACCTCAAGGTCGGGGCCTGGTTCGAGACGGACGCCCAGCCGCCAGCCCAGCCAGACGACGACGCCTGGGACATCCAGGCCCGGGACATCACCTATTTCTGCGACATTCAAGAGGCCGCCGACTTTGGCGACTTGCTATGGGCCACCGGCTTTCAGCGCCGGGCGCCCCGCGCCGCGGAATTGGTCTTTGTCGCGGATGGGGCCCCGTGGATCTGGAACCTGGTCCAGGAGCATTATCCCCAGGCCGTGCAGATCGTAGACTGGTTCCATGCCAGCGCACACCTGACCCCAGTGGCCGCCCTCGCCAGTAGCACCGCCGAGGAGTGCGCCGCCTGGCGCAAAAAGGCGCGCGACGATTTGTGGCACGGCCGGCTGACGGCGGTCATTGCCGCCTGTGCCGACTTGGTGACCACGGGCGATCAAAACGACCCCGCGCAGCAAGCGGTCACCTATTTCACCAACAACCAGCAGCGCATGGACTACCCGACCTATCGGGCGCGCGGCTACCAGATCGGTTCGGGCACCGTCGAGAGCGGCTGCAAACAAATCGGCACCCAACGCCTCAAAGTCCCCGGCGCCCGCTGGAGCTTGGCCGGTGCCCGTAAGGTCGCCAAGGCCCGCGCGGCCCACCTGAGCCGGGAGTGGCAGCCACTCGTGCAGCGGCGGGTGCACCTAGACCGCGCCGCCTAACTTCCCAGATCTTGGATGCACCCATGCCCCCGTAAATCGCGTTGAATATTCTGCCCAGCTGCTGGGTGAAGGCTAGCGGGTTCTACGATCTCGCCAGCCTTCACTGCCTTGCAAGCGATCAGGACGCGCGCGGCCTGCTCGTGCGTTCATCGCGGGGCCAGCCGCACGCCCGCGTGCAGTGTGAGCCGGGTGGCCGGCTGCTGTTGACCGGGGTCGAGCTGACGGCGTGGCAGGGGATCGAGTTGCCACGCCAGTGGGACGATCCGGACCGGGAGGACGACGTCGACGTGGATCTGGAACTGGCCGAGTTTCTGGGCCGGGTGAGTCAAGCTCTGGGCGAGTGGGCCGGTTGCCTGGCCTATCTGGGGTTGGCCTGAAGCATCGAGCATACGAGTTGAGCGCGCCGCTGCTTGAATAGCAGCGGCGCACCTGTCTGCGGGCAGCGGCAGGTGTGTTGTCGCACCGACTGTGATTGGGACGGCACCGGGCATCCCAGACGAGCCGCCGAACCGACAGCTAAAAACTGGACCTGAACAGTTTATAGCAAGTAGACGCGCCCGCCAGCCATTGTCTTTTGTGGGTAGGGAATGGTATAATGGCACGTGAGATTGAGCGAACGCGCTCATACTTTGGCCCATGAACGCCAGGCAAGCGCTTTTTCTGCCCAGGGGATCATCGTGAGCCGGGCACATCGGGAACACGGTCTCGATTATCTATGGTCTGTCGCGCCGCAGTAGGCCACCAACGGCGAGACCTGCTCCGCCACGCGCACCATGTCCCATCTGCCGGTTGACCGGCTGACCAGGTGGTGGCTTCCCGTGGCGCTGACCGGGTGGCGGGTCAGGCCGTCGAGGATGAGCCGGAGGTTCAGATGGCGAAGAACTGCCAGACCATCAGATTCCCGGGGCGCACTCGATGAGGTGAGAGCATATGGACATCTGGGGATTGATCGTAGGCGCAGTCATTGCCATTGCGACACTCGTGGGTATTGTGGCCGGCATCGTCCAGGTGCTGGACTATCTACAGAAGCGGCGCGAACAAAGCCGGCCTCAGTCGGCGGCACTGCCTCCCGCCACCCTGCCGACGACTCTCGACGCCAGCACCCGCGACGACCATAGCCTGCACGCCCAGGCCGGCGGCGATGCGGCCATCGGTGAGGCCACCATCGAAAAGCAGTACGGCGGCGCGCACATCGAGCGGGCCGAGCGGGTCATCATCGTGCACCAGCCGCCAGAGAGGCCCGGCCGGCTGCCGGCGACGCCGGTCATTCCCAGTAACCTGCCCTCGCGTTCCGAGTTCATCGGGCGCGAGCAGGAAATGGCCCGGGTGCGGGAGGCGCTGGCCTCGCGCTGGCCCCTGGTCTGCATCGACGGCATCGGCGGGATCGGCAAGACCGCGCTGGCTCTGGAGGTGGCCCACGCCGGCCTGCAGGAGGGTGTCTATGCCGGCGTGATCTGGACCAGCGCCAAGGACCGCGACCTGGCCCTGGGCGACGTGCTGGATACGGTAGCTCGCACGCTGGACTATCCCGGCGTGGCCCAGCAGCCGCTAGCAGAGAAGCGGGACTCGGTGCGGCGGCTCCTGCAGGGTCAACCTTATCTGCTGGTGGTGGACAATTTTGAGACGGTGACGGACGACGCGGTGCGCGATTTCCTGCTGGACTTGCCCGAGCCGTCCAAGGCCCTGGTCACCAGCCGGGAGCAAAAGTTGCGCCAGGCAGCCGCGGTCTCGCTGCGCGGGCTGGAAGAAGCCGAAGCATTGCAGCTCATCCGCAGCGAGGGGCAATCGCTAGAGCTAATGTCTGTGGTACAGGCCGATGACCGGGTGCTCCGGCCTCTCTACGAGGCTACCGGCGGCGCACCGCTGGCCCTCAAATGGGCCGTGGGACAGATCAAGCAGCAGGGCCAGTCCCTGGACGCCGTGCTGGCCGCCCTCCATGAAGCCCGGGGCGAGAACGTCTTTGCGTACATGTTCGGCTGCGCCTGGTCCCTGCTGACCGAGGACGCCCGGCACGTGCTGCTGGTCATGCCCATCTTTGCCTCGTCGGCGTCCCGCGCCGCTATCGAGGCGGGCAGCGACGTGCACCATTTTGTGCTGGACGATGCCCTGGGCCAGTTAGTGCAGATGTCCCTGGTGGACGCCAGCGACGAGTTGGAAGAGGCCCGGCGGCGATACAGCATCCACCCCCTGACGCGGGCGTTTGCCTTGGCGCGATTGCAGATGATGCCTGGCCTGGCGCAAGAAGCGAGAGACCGGACTGTGCAATACTTCATCCAGTTTGTGCGAACAAACCCTGTAGCCCTGCAACAGCAAGAACCTATTCGGCTTCTGCAGACAGAATGGCCCAACATAGCAGCAGTTGCGGAACGGTCATATCAGGCTGGTCTACTGGCCGAATTTGTGGACCTCGTGAAGGCAATAGATCCCTTCTTGATGACTTGTGGGCACTTTGATGAGCGGATCAAGTTAGGTCTTGTGCAGACTGTGGCTGCCCAACGACTGGGACAATATCATTTGGTCGCTGAATGGGCCGTTTGGGTACTGGGGTGGACATATTGCCAACAGAATGCTCTGGACGAGGCTGAATTTTGGCTGCGCAAGGGGCTCGGGATCTTTGAGGAACTGAACGATCCGTGGTGGGTTGCTATCGCCGAAAGATACCTGTCCGATGTTTTCTGTGAGCGAGGCGACTATGATGAGGCTGAACGTCTCTTGAATCACGCGCTGGCTATCTTCGAGGACATGATGGCTATATCTGCCAATGATGCCATCGTTTACGATGGTTCGATTACTTGGTGTCATTGTCGTTATGGTGCTGTTGGTGCGGCTTACACGCTCCGGTCTCTTGGGACCGTGGCCTACTGCCGAGGCGACTACCGCGAGGCACAAGACTACTATGAGCGCAGTTTGAAGGTTTCCAAAATCACCGGGGACAATCCCGGACTCAATTACGGTTTGAGCTACCATCTGGGTATGGTGGCCCTGAAAATTGGCCACATGGAAGAGGCCTTCAGACTGTTTCAAGAAAGCTTGGCTGGCGCTGAAGCAGCGCAGTGGATTGATCTCAAGACAAACGTTCAACGCAACCTGGCGCTCTTGATGGAATCTCGACAGGAATACCAGTCTGCCTGTACCCTGGCGCACGAAGCGTTGGCAGCGTATGAGCGACTGGGTATGCAGCAGGATATTGAGGAGACCCGCGCGCTGATCGCGCGGTTGGAAGAGGCGCACTTGAAGGAGCGGGCCGGCGAGCCAGTAGACGTGTAGCTCTGGCGGAGCGGCCGGAGCCTTGGAGGGGAGAAAGCCATGTACAGACTGCGGGCGCTGTCCATGCTGCTGATCGTCCTGGTGCTCTGTTTGTCGGGCAGCCAGCCCGGGCAAATGCACGGGGCAGACACGTTATCCCAATCCGCGGACCTCGTCTACCACGAAGCGTGCACCGTCTATTTAGGCAACCTGGCCCGGCGCGACAACGGCGTGCCGCCCCTGCGCTGGAACGCCCAAATGACCGACGCCGCCCGCTGGTTTTCCTGGGACTCGGTGGAAAACCAGCCTGATGGTTACTGCGGTCACCAGGACACGCTGGGTCGCTGGCCGTCCACCCGGGTGCCGGCCTTTGGCTACCGGGGCTATTGCGGCGCCGAGAACTGTTTCTGCGGCTATGTCACCCCCGAAGACGCCATCCAGGGCTGGCTGAACAGCGCCGGGCACCGGGCCAACCTGCTGGACCCCAACTCGCGCGAGGTGGGCCTGGGTACCTATCGCCGCGCCAGCGATGGGCGCGGCTATGTGACCCAGGACTTTGGCCAGGACCCGGTGTTCCCGCCGGTGATCATCGCATACGAGGCCCTCACCACCACCAATTCCACAGTCAACCTCTATATCTATGACCGCTCCGGCGGCGGGGGGTTCGCCGGGCTGGGGCCGGCCACGGAGATGAAGGTGTCCAACGATCCGTGCTTGACCGGCGCCGCCTGGGAGCCGTATGCCGCCCACCGGACCTGGACCCTGGCGCCGGGCACCGGCTGGCGCACCGTGTACGTCCAGACGCGCGACGCCGTGGGCCGGACCACCGTGGTCAGCGACACCATCTATCTGGGCGCCAACGTGCCGCTGGCCGAGCTGGGCCTGGCCCAGGCCGCCAGCACCACGGACCGGGTCACGGTCTATGACCTGGCCGGCGGCGGCCGGCCCTACGTCCAGTTCAGCCAGAACTGGTTCGCCGACGACACGTTTGATACCTTTCACCTGTGGTGGGGCAACGGCGAGCGGGTGAACGATGCCACGGCTCAGGGCGGCACGGCTTTTCGCCTGTGCCCGGGCGACGGCGAGTCCTTTGCCTGGGTCTATACCACCGAGTTCTTTCACGACACGCCTTTGGTCGCCTACTTTCGGCTCAAGGTCAACGACAACACTGCGGCGGCCGAGGTAGCCCGCATCTCGGTCACCGGCGGGGGCACCGAGTATGGCCCGCTCAGCCTCAAGGGCACCGATTTTGCCGCGCCCAACGTCTACCAGGAATTCCCCATCCCCTTTACGTTCCCCACCAACCCCGACGACGTCTTTTTGCTCCTGAACTTTTGGCGCAGCGGCTCGGCCGACGTGTACGTGGACGGCATGAGCATCTTTACCGCGCCCCAGGCCATCGCATCGCCGCTGACCTGGCTGGTGCCCGGCGGCAACTATCGGGGCGGCGGCATCTGGTTGCGCTACACTGACGGCGCTGGCGATTTTTCGGCTGTCACCGACGCGGTGCTCAACCTGCCCCGCCTGTCCGTCTCGCCGGCGGCATTGGGCTGGACAGTCGATATCGGCCGCGGCGAGCCGCCGGCGATGCAAACCCTGACCGTGGGGCAGAGCTGCGGTCCGTTCGTCTGGGATGTGACCGCGCCGGCGCCCTGGCTCCAGGTGCAGCCAGTCGGCGATACGATACAGGTGAGCGTGGACCTGACTGGCCTTGTCACCGGCACATACCAGACGACCATCACCATCACGGCCGCGGCCGGGGCGCTGGGCAGCCCGGTGGTGGTGCCGGTCACGCTGACCGTGGTACACTATGCCCATCGCCTCTACCTGCCCCTCGTGCTGCGCGGCTGAGGCCCCGGCGCTCTCGCCAAGCCTCAGACCACCAGCCATAAACTGATCAAGTCCATTTTGTAACCGGCCTCCCTCTCGCAGGCCGGGCAGATACCGATACCGATGAGGTATGCAAGGCAGTGATGAATAGTGTTGAATTCCGACTGCGCGTCTTTTTGATCGTCCTGGCCGGCGTCATCATCCTGGGCACGCTGGGCTTTATGGCCCTCGAAGGCGCGTCCTGGACCGACGCCGTCTATTTCGTCGTCATCACCATCGCCACCGTGGGCTATGGCGACATCCACCCCACCACCCCGGCCGGGCGACTGTTCGCCATCGGCCTCATCGTGGCCGGCGTGGGCACCTTTCTGGGCGTCATTGCCAACGCCACCGACTGGCTGCTCAGCCGGCGTGAGGTCCGGGCCCGCACACAAAAGCTCAACGTGGTCATCAGCCTCTTCTTCAGCGAGCTGGGCACGCCGCTGCTGGCCGCTTGCTGCGCCCTGGACCCCCACCTGGACGAGTGGCGCCAGCAGGTGCTCGTTACCCCGGCCTGGACGGCGGCGGACTTTGCCCGGGCGCGGGCGCCGGTGGCAGGGCGCTCGTACACCGTCGCGGTGCAGCCCGAGCCGCTGGCCCACCTGAGCACGTTCCTGCGGCAGCAGGACACGCTGTTGCTGAACCTGCTGGCCAGCCCTTACCTGCTGGAGCACGAGGCCTTCACCGATCTGCTGCGGGCCATCGCGCACCTGCGGCAGGAGTTGCTGTGGCGCGTGGACCGGCTGGCGGGCCGGTCCTTTGCTGAGTTGCCCGCGCCGGACCAGGACCATCTCGCCGCCGACATCACGCGCGTCTATGCGGGGCTGGCCGGTCAATGGCTGGAATACATGCGCTACCTGCAGGTCGAGTACCCGTACCTGTTCTCCCTGGCGGTGCGCACCAACCCCTTTGACCGGGACGCCTCGCCCATTATTCGGTGACCGGGCGCTGGGCCCAGCGGCGAACCGGAACAGGCCTTGGGCCGGGCGGCGGCTATCAACTGATCAGGGCCAGCCCATACCAACCCGGCTCTGCGCATCCGCAACGCCGGCGCAGCATTGAAGGGGCAACACAAGGTCATACCAAGGGAGGCACGACATGAAGCTGACGACCTATTTCTGCTTGTGGTCCTTGCTGGTCACCTGTGCGAGCCTGCCCGCTCGGGCAGCGCCGCTCCCGGTGGCCTATGACAGCGACCCCTGGCCCCTGCAGCGCACCACGTTGGCCAACGGCCTCCGCGTGTGGTGCCAGTATCGCCCCGCCAGCACCTCGGTGGCGGCGCTGCTGGTCATCCCGGTCGGGTCGCGCCACGAGACGCCGGCCGACAATGGCATCTCGCATTTCGTGGAGCACCTGCTCTTTACCGGCACCGAGCGCTGGACCGAAGAAGAGATCAAAGAGGTCATCGCGCGCCGGGGCGGGCGCTGGAACGGGCTGACCGGCCCGGAGCGCACTACCTACCTGGCCCAACTGGCGGCCGCCGACCTGGACGTGGCCCTGGACTGGCTGGCCCAGGTGGTCTTTTGTCCCACGTTCCCGCCGGACAAGGTGGACAAGGAGCGCGAGGTCATCTTTCAGGAGCGCTGGGGCCACTATGGCTGGCTGATCAACACCCTGGATGCCCTGGGCTTTGGCTACGAGGTGGACCGGGAGGTGCGCCGGGCCTTGTTCCCCGACTCGACGCTGGGCTTGCGCATCGTGGGCGAGGATGCTTCCCTGGAGAGCCTGGACCGGGCGGCGCTACTGGCCTACTATCAAGCTTACTATACCCCGGACCACGCCGTGCTCATTGTGGTCGGC
>JAHJIN010000437.1 GCA_018823415.1 Chloroflexota bacterium
ATAGCCCAATCGTAAGTATCTGTGGATGCCTCGCCATTCCGCAATTGGCGGCGAGGGAATCGTAGACCAGGGCAATCATCGTAGACGCGGAACCCGTCGGGAGCACCTGCGATGGTGAATATTGGTCTATCGGCAGATTGAAGATCCGTCGGCTTGACCGGCGGTCTTCACGCCACTAACCTGACACCAATACCACTCTGACATTTGCGCGGGCGAACCTGACACCCTTACCGGCTGCTATGCAGCGCCGTCAGGCTCGGCCGCGTTTTGCGTTTCCAGCCTCCGGCGTTCTCCAGCCGGGGGCTGTTTCTTTTTGGGGGTTGGTCCAACGCCCCCCGGGAAGACAGGGCCGAGCAAGAAGCCCCAAGTGGCTGAGCCGGCCACACTTCCCCCTACGGTCGCCACCGCCTCTGGCGATGGCGACCGGGAATAACCTTACGATGCCCTGGCACGTCGTCTGAGAAAACAACCCAATTTACCGCGCTGAGAGTCAATGAGAAAGCCCCCGGCGGCGTGCTGGGGCTAACTTGGCACGCCCCGGCACAGACCGGGGTAAAACAAGGGCCAATCGCAGACCAAACCACAGCGAAACCGGCAACCAAAAGACCGACTACCACTGGATCTCGCGATCCATAAAATACCAAACCCACAAGGAGGGTAACAACATGACGTCACTTATAGGGCAAGTCGATTACGCGCTCAAAGGCATCCTGGCCATCGGCGAAAGCCGGCACCAGGACAAGAACAAGGGCACGGCTGCTGACAAGATCCACTCGTGGCGAAGCTTAGAGGCTCACCGGGATCGGGTTATCCCGATGGTCAAATGGTGCCACGAGCACTATGGCATCAAAGAACTGCGCGAACTGACACCCGCGATGGTCACGGCCTACATTGCAGACATGATCGAACGAGGGTTATCGAACAAGTACATCGCTAACACCCTCGGCAGCCTCCGCAAACTAGAGACGGCTATGGCCAGTCAGAACTGGAAGCCGGCGCCCGGCCTGCTCACCGAGGGCCTACATGCGCCCGGTCCAGGCGAGCATCGCTTCGGATACAGCTCCGACGAGGCCGAGACCATCATCGAGCACCTGGTGGCCACCACCAAAGATGTACGCCACGGCCAGATCGTGCGCCTGATGCACCAGGCCGGCCTGCGGGTCCGTGAGGCCGTGCAACTCCGCCGCGAGGACATTGACGTAGCCGGCCGACGTGTACAAGTGAAAGGGAAAGGTGGCCGGGTCAGATGGGCCAAGTGCCAAGACCAGGAATTGCTGAGCGAGCTACACGATACCGCCGCGGGCCGCTTTGTTTTTGACCCCACGCCACGGATGATCCGCAATGTCCAGGCAGACATCAACAGGGTTCGCAAAGAGCTGAACATCAAGACCCAGGCCGCGCCTTGCCACGGCTTTCGGGGGCTCCATGCCGAGGAAAGCTACGAGGACCTCTGCGCCAACGGCCAGACCGACCAGCAGGCTCGCCAGTCTGTGGCGCGCCAACTGGGACACAAGCGCGCCCGCGAAACGTATGCCTATGTGCCCCGACGGTAGCGAGGCGTTCCATCTGCAAGACACTGCATAAACCTGACATGATAGGTTTATAGCTTCACTGTCCGACACAGGTCGCCCGGGTTTGCCCCCGGGCGACCTTGATGATCCAGGACCTGACCAATAACGAGATACCAACCATGGCTATGACACGAGGACTACGCCGAGGGGCAGCCTGTAGATAGCTGCCAATTCGTCCTACAAGTCTACGGAGTTGTCATGCCAAGTTTATAGACCACGTGAGGGATAGCACACCGGCAGCAAGGAAGCCGGCCAGCGCACGGCCTTTGCCGTGGCCACTTGAATACAGCGGCTGCTGCCCGAACGAACTGGCCCAAGTACAGTTCACGGGATCAGCAATCGAACAAAGTCGGGTCAAGAAACATTCCCCACAGCTAGAAGAGCAACCGTGGCCACCAACAAGGCGCGGTATAGACATCTGAAAGTGGTATTCGCAGACTAGCGTGCCCCCGCCTGGAAACCTGGAGCACTCGGGCCAGGGGCCGGAGGCGTATCACCACGCCGCTCGCGCTGGACCGGTCGGGCTGGTACGTGGTCAGCCCCGGGTTGGCCGGGTTTTAGCGGCTATTTACCAGACTTGGCGCTGGTATCTTGGTACCGCGGGTGGCTTTAGGCCAGCACCGCCCTAGTACCCTAAAGCCACCCTATCTACCAACCCCTAAAGCCAGCACCGTGGCTTTAGCCCTCCGTGCTGGCTAAAGGCCAGTTTCAAGACCGGCCACCAGGCCGGCCGCCACTGATTAGCGCAGAGAGAAAACGCCTTGGTGTCGCCTTGCTATAAACTGATCACACGCAGTGTCCTGTGGATGATCAGTTTATAGCTTCCTTCCCAAAGTAGCACCCACTGCTACCTCTTTTTAGCACTGGCGGCTATTTTTACGCATTTCGCGACGAACGTTCGTCACCAAAAGCCCAACCACAACCACACCAACCCTCTGGAGAGCCCAAAGTAACAGCCACTGCTACCTCTTTTTAGCACCGGCCGCTACTTTTGCGCATTTCGCGACGAACGTTCGTCACCAAAAGCCCAACCACAACCACACCAACCCCCTGGGACGCCCAAAGTAGCAGCGGCTGCTACTTCTTTTTAGCACTGGCTGCTACTTTTGCGCATTTCGCGACGAACGTTCGTCACCAAAAGCCCAACCACAACCACACCAACCCCCCTGGAACGCTCAAAGTAGCAGCGGCTGCTACCTCTTTTTAGCACTGGCGGCTACTTGGCCAGTTCGTCGCTTTTCAGCGAAACCGGTTTTCACGAAAATAGTCCGGCCCTTTCTCGGAACAGGTCTCTTCGACCAATCAAAGGATTTCAATGTGCCGCTACCTGAGTAAAGCGCCAGCGCGAGCTATAAACTGATCATGATCAGTTTATAGGTTCCTTCTCAAGTGGCAACCACCGCCTTTAGCACGAACTGCTATCCCCCGGTCGCCATATTCCAGCGAAACCGGTTTCGCTGAATCCACCCGCCAGCCGCTGCACATGGGGAAAGGCCACACCTCGCGGAAAACGTTTTCCGCGAAAGCAGCTCCCCCCACCGCCGGACAGGAGTAGCCGAGTCGAATCCCCTGCTCGGCAAGGCGCGTACACGGTGGGGCCCTTCAGTATCCGCGCGGGGATACTGAAGGGCCCCACCAATGCTTAGCAAGATACCCCAGAGGGCTTTTCAGTGAACACGTGTTCACTGAAAAGCCCCGTCGATGTTCGATGGGGCTTGCCGGTTGGCTACCAGAAGGCCTCGCTGCGCCAGCCAGCGCGCTACTCAGACAGAGAGCCGGCCTACGGCCCATATCCTGGGCAAATTCAATGCCCGACTCACGGATAGGGCTGCCAGTGTCCCCCGGCCGGCCACGTATAGTCAAACGCCTCCCACCGGGCGGCCGCGGCCAGCACCGGCAGTAGAAAGACGGCCAGCTCGGCGATGACCTGGCCGAACTCGGCTCCGTCACGGTCCAGCCGGTTGCGGCTGAGAAACGCCTGCCACTGGACATTCTTGTCCGGCTCCTGCGCCAAGGCCGTGGTCAGAGCAACGGGCGGCGTTGCCGGGAGCGCAGTGCGCCGGCGCTCAAAGGTAGACCGGACCGCCTGCACCAGTACCCGGCCATCAAAGGCAAAGGCCCGGCACATCATCCACACGTCGTAAAAGTCTTTCATACGACTGTTCAGGATACCCAGCGCGACCATCGCCTGGAGTTTCTCGGCGATGACGGTCTCTTTGGGGTAGACGCGCAGCCGGGGAGCCGGCATGGCCAACAGCGTTGGATAGTCCATCTCCTCCGCCGCCGGCGTCACGGCATCGCCAAAGCCGACGTCGATCTGCACCGCGATCCGCGCCTTACCCAGCCACGCGATCAGCTCCACACGCTGGCCGCCGTACTCCTGATGCGCCCGGATCTCGCTCACCCGAATCGTATCCAGATCAAAGACCAGACCATCGGCCTCTACCGCAGTACCACAGACCTCCCGAAACAGCCCCAACAACGCCTCGCGGGAACTGTCCCCGTAACCAAGCAGGTCGAGATCGCGGGTGGGGCGGTGCGGCCGTTCCATCCACAGGGCAAACAACAACGCACCTTTGAGCACAAATCGATCGGCATAGGGGGACTGCGCCAGCCGATACAGGAGCCGCTCGGTGGCGTACCGCGTGAGGACGAGATTGAACTCCTCGCCGCGCGCCCGGCTCAGATTCAGCAGCCGCTGCCGAACCGAGGCCGCGACATTGGCCGGATCGGCCTTGCTCACAGCAGCGCTTCCAGATAGGGCTTGATCACGTTGGTCACGCGGCAGACCTGGGCGTATCGCCACAGCTCATCTACGGTACACTGGGACTGACGCAGGCAATCGTTCAACGCCTCGATGGCCACGTCGCGACCAATCTTGTTCCGGTACTTGAAGCAGTCGGCCACGGTCTTGGCCGGGCTGTAAACCTTGACCAGCACGCCGTCAATGTGATGCTGTTCAACGCCGGCGGCCAGCGCCGGCGCAGAGTAACGCGCAAAGCGCAGCGGCGGGTAATCCACCCGGGGCAGCCGGGCCTTTCTTTCGACGGCCAGCCAGACCTCGAACGGGGCCTGGGTGGTCAGGCCGTGAAACTGCAGAGCCGAGAGCAGGCACACGACCCCCTGCGGCACCCGTTTGCACGCCTCGGCCAGCGCGTGATGCTCGGTCACGTCGGCATCGGGCAGCATGTACAGGCCCCGGCCCACGCGCTGGACCAGGCCCCGCTCGTGCAGCCGGCGCAGTTGCTCGCGTGGTATGCCATGTGCATCCAGGTCGCGTGGTCGCAGCACGCCCGCTTGTGCCACAAGGTCCAGGATTTGTTGGGCCGGCGTCTTTTCGTCGGGTTCTGTCATGGTGTTACCAAAGGTCGGCACTTGTTGATAACTGCCGACGTATTGTAACATTTTTGATAGTGACAGTCAACGCCATCCTCTTGCACACCACGGCTGCACCGGAACGAAAAAATCAATCCGGTTGCCACAGACTCTGTTAAGGACGGATCGAGTCTAAGGTTAATTTCCAGGTCCGTGGACTGTATTTTTAGCCCGTGGACTGCCAATTTAACCAACGACGTATCAAATAGGGTCTATGGTCAATTTCCAGGTCCGTGGACCGTATCTAGCCCACAGATAGCACAACTTGCTACCGATTGCGCCACTTCCACAACGCATCCGGTGGCAAGGCCCCCAGCCCCACCAGGTTGGTGCTCCAGATGCGTTAGGGCGAGTTCGGACCCCGCTGGCCCGCTAGCCGAGTGCCTGCCATGCGCATGACATTGTTGTCGGGGCCACGATGTCATAGGCGCGGCCAACGTCTGACCGCGATCTGGCCCAGCCTGGAAGCGCCGTTCCAGCGCGCCGAGGACCTGGTAGAGGCCATTCGGACCCGGGGCGAGCGGCGGTGATTGCAACAAACGTAGATCACCTCGTTCTCACCGGAGCGTGAGAAAAGGCTATTTCTCACGTCGAAAAATGAGTACCCCCCTTAAATACCTTATCTCACCGTGAGAAAAAGGTAGTGATGATAAAAAGGTATCGACCATGGACCTGCTCAAAAATGCCCAGCAGCGAGGGTAAAATCCATTTCACGGCGCCCAACAACATCAGCGCCCGGGCAACGACCACACGCCGCCAGCACTCACCGAATGCCCCAGGTCCTATGGAGCCAAACCACACCCAGAGCCAG
>JAHJIN010000438.1 GCA_018823415.1 Chloroflexota bacterium
TACGCTCGATGGTATCGTGACCAAAATGCTCCGATTTGGGCAGAAGGAGAAACGCCAGAAACACATTACCACTTGTCAGAAACTACTTGCCATGCACAGTACGGCTTAGCTTGATGCGTATGGGGTTGGCCGGTGGCCCACCCAGGAAGAGGCGTACGCCGCGGTAGATGATACGTGGCTGCCCATCGTCGTCAATGGGCGGAAGCTTGGCACCAGGCACGTGGAACGGACCGAGGCTCAGTGGCACACCAACGGCCCGGACGATCCGTCTCCAGGATGGGGTTTTCACGCCAAGGTGGAGATTTGGCTGGACCCGGGCGTGTACGAAATCACCTCGCAGTGGCTGCACGATCTCAAGACCGGCACTCTAACGGTGACCGCGCCGTGTCGAACGGCTGTGGCGCACGGCCAAACACGAGGACATCTACCCCAAAGGCTATACCACGGTCCCGGCCCTGGAGGCGGGCCTACGCGATTACTTGCCACTGTACAATCACGAGCGACTTGGTCAGAGCTTGGGCTATCGCACCCCAGCGGAGGTGCACTATGCGCGAGCGATCTAGTTGTAGATAGTGGATGATTGTACCCTTCAGGGTGCAATCATCCGCTGCGCTCCGAGTTGCCGACGGATGTCCCCACCCGCCCATCCACCTTCAGTCCCCGACTCGTTTCAATAGACCGAGTTCCACGTTTGGGAACGACGAAAAGGGCCAGTGAGACATACTCACTGGCCCTGGCATCGTTGCTCACGGGTTTTGGTGATGTTTTGCAGCGGGTTGTAGATCAGGCCTCTGAAGCAGAACTGGCCAATGCAGCGCAAAGGCTCGCTACTGCAAGTAAAAGTCTAGCCTGGTGCAGCTAAAAGTTAAAAGTCACAACTGGTTTTCAGCGTCATCCGCGAATAAACGTCACCGGCGTGGGAACCCCCATGTCGGTCACGATCCAGTTACCCACCAACTGACTGCCATCGTCGGTGAGCATGAGCGTAAAGACATACGTGCTACCATCGACTGTGGCTTTGATGGACAGGTTGTGCCCGTCAAAGTGGCTGTCTTTGGTAAAATCGCTGGACCCGCCAGGCCGCACCAACGTGCCGATGACCCGGCCCGAAGGGTGGACTTCGGTAATGTTGAACGTAAAGCCGTTGCCCTGGGTATCGTTCCAGGTGCCCACGATGTTGACCGGGGGCGGAGACGGCGCCACCTGGATGCCCTGGTTGGGCGTTTGAGCCGTCTTGCCCGTGCTATCGCTGGCCCACACCCAGGCCGTGTGTTGGCCCGAGGATACATTGTGCCAGTACAGGTCATGACTCACGTGGTTCTTGCCCACTGACGGGTCCGGCGCGGCCCACGTATCCACCACGTTCCCGTCGATGAACAACTGGAGTTGGGTGACGCCCTTGCTGTCCACAGCCTCGACGTGTACCGTCAGGTCACTGCCCGGAGACAATGACGTGGCGCTGTAACTGGCCTGCACCTGCGGCGGGTTGTCGTCGGCGACGGCAATATCCACCCCGTTCGACTGGCCCTGGCCGCCGTTGACATTCCGCGCCCGAACGAACACGGTGTGGTCGCCCAGGTCCGAGTCGGGCCATTGGTACGAGACTTGCCACGTGTATGGGGCATCGTGATAGTTGCCGTCCGTCGTCAGCACGGTTTGCTGGCCGTTCTTGTCTTGCACTAGTTCCACACCCTGAATGCCCACCTGGTCGTTGATGGTCGCCTGGATCTGGATGGGATGATTGGCCTGGATGACCGTGCGCTGCGTAGGATAGTCCAGGTGGACCACGGGCTGGGTGATCTGGCGATTCACCACCACATTGCGTTGGTCCGGCGTGCTGGGCGTGCCGAACCGGTCATAGGCGACGGCGCGAATGGTGAAATTGCCAGCCGCCGTGGGCTTCCAGGTCAGGTTATCGCTACCGATCTCGGTGGGAAGCTGGGGATAGGCACGTTCAGCCACCTTGGATTGGCCCACATAGAGCAACACCTGGGAAATGCCCGACTGGTCGCCAGCGGTAAACTGGACGGTGATGGTCTGGCCCAGGTTATACTGCGACCCGTTGCCCGGGGCGCTGATCTGGATCACCGGGGGGTTGGGTTCCGGCGGCGCCTCAGTGGGCGTGGGCAACGGCGCGGTCGTGGCCGTGGGCTGCGGCGGCGCTGGGGTGGGGGATGGTCCCTCGGTCGGGGCCACCGGGGCGGTGGGGGTGGCCGTGACCACCACCACCCAGGGCGTGGTTGTGGGGCCGAGTGGGGCCGTGGGGGCCGGCGTGGGTGACACGCACCCGGCGCCAATCACCGCGGCCAGCATCAAGAGTACGACAAATCCGATTATGGTGCCTGGCAGTCTGATGTGCATGGTTTTTCTCCTTTTCAAGATGATTAACAGTTGCTCGTAAAGCAGGCAATAGGATACACGATCTGACCGGTTTTGTCTATGACCCAATTCACACCGGGCCGGCCATCGTGTCATCAGGATATACGGGGGCCGCCCCGTTCTCCTTCACCCGGCTCCACATGCTTGACAGACAGGGGGCATGATGCTATACTTTCGCTGCCTGTTTGAACCGCAGCAGAAAGGAGGGCATGGAGATGCCTTTCAACATCGGGCCATTCGAGTTGATTCTGGTTTTGCTCATCGTGATCATTATCTTTGGTGTGGGCAAATTGCCCGAACTGGGCAGCGCGTTGGGGCAGGGTATCCGCGAGTTCCGGCGCACCACCCAGGGGTTGGACGAACCAGCGCCCAAGAATAATAGCGAGGACAAGCCGGCGGAAGCCAAGTAACGCCGCTTGTCGATTTGTCGAACCAGTGGGGTCATGCCCCCGGGTTCTGTCTGCACGTGCCAGAGGCGTCCTTATGGACGCCTCTTTTGGTTTGATGGCTGCCGTCGCGGTCTTTTACCGACTATGAGCGATGTCGATGACGTCTCGACGACGCGTCGATGACGTCGCGCAGCATGGCAGCGGCGGTGGGCACCGGCGTCTCTTCCACGATGGCCGCCGAGAGGACGCCGCAGATGTCGGTATGATAGACAATGCCCATCTGCTTGGGACCAAGCTGGGCCAGGGGGTGGCCGGCGTCCAGCCACGTGGGACGCACGCTGAGGCGATAGCCATCGTCCTCTCGCTGCGCCGTCGCCACGAGCTTGACGTGCCGGCCCTCGGCAGCGGCCCGATGCAACATCTCGGCAGTGATACCGGTGATCCCCTCGATGTCCACGTCGTCCAGCCGTGCCGGAACACCCAGTACGCTGTTCGCCAGGATGACCAGCTTGCTGGCGGCGTCCCAGCCCTCCACGTCCAGGCTGGGGTTGGCCTCGGCGTGGCCGGCGGCCTGCGCCTGGGCCAGAGCCTCGTCGTAGCTCAGCCCGTCGTCGGCCATGCGCGTGAGGATATAGTTGGTGGTGAGATTGAGGACGCCTTCCAGCTGCTGAATCTCGGCGGCGGCCAGGTCACGCTGGCCCAGGTTGACGGCCGGGAGCCCGCCGGCCACCGTGGCGTCAAAGCGGAGCAGCACGCCATTGGCCTCAGCCAGCGCCAGCAGCCGGGGATAGGCCAGCACCAGCGGGGCCTTGTTGGCCGTGACCACATGCATCCCCCGGGCCAGCGCCACCTCGATGCAGGCCAGCGCCGGCTGGCCGTCCGCCAGGTTGACCGGCGATGCCTCCAGCAGCAGGTCGGCCTCGACGGTCTGCACCATCTCCAGCGCGGCGACGCCTGGTTGCCCCCAGCCGGGGTAACTCGCCACGCCCCGGCCTTCTGTCTTGAGCCGCACGAGCCGCGCCGGGTCCAGGCCGTCGGCACCGCAGCCCGCGGCGACGGCCACGCCGGACGTGTCGGACACGCCCACCACGACCAACTCTAGCCCCAGCCGGTCGCGCAGCACGTCGCCCTTGCGAACCAGCAACTCCAGGAATCGCCGGCCCACGTTGCCGGCGCCGATGAGCAAGAGACGCTGTTGCATCACATCTGTCATCGCCATGTTCCTCCAAGTTTTGCGCCACGACCGCCGACCGCCATCGCATCGGTTTGCGGCGGTCGGCGGTCAGCCGTCGTGCACGATCAGCACCCCGGCCCCGTCGATCTTGCTGCTCTTGAGGGCCAGCAGCGCTTCGTTGGCCTGATCCAGTGGGAACGCCTGCACGGTGGTGCGGATGGGAATCTCGGCGGCGGCTTGCAGCAGGTCCCGGGCGTCCTGTGGCGTGAAATTCGCCACGCTGCGCACTGTCCGCTCCCAGTAGAGCAGATCGTCGTAGCTCAGCTCCGGGATGGAAGTCATGGTGACGCCGGCCAGGGCCAGCGTGCCGCCGCGATCCAGCACCCGCAGGGCCTCGGGGACGAGCCGGCCGGCCGGGGCAAAGATGATGCTGCTGTGCATGAAGGCCGGCGGGTCATCCTCTGCGCTGCCGGCCCAGACAGCCCCCAGCTCCCGAGCCAGTTGGCGATGTCCGGCGCTCCGGGTGAACACGTACACCTGGCAGCCCCAATGACGCGCCACCTGGATGGTCACGTGCGCCGAGGCCCCAAAGCCATAGAGGCCCAATCGCTGGCCGGGCTGTACCTCGCTGAGGCGCAGCGCCCGGTAGCCGATGATGCCGGCGCACAGCAGCGGCGCAGCCTCGACGTCGGAAAATCCGGCCGGGATGGGGTAGACAAAGTCCTGGGGCACCACCATCGCTTCCGCATAGCCGCCGTCTGCGTGAAGGCCGGTGAACCGGGCCTGGTGGCACAGGTTCTCCAGCCCGCGCCGGCAGAACTCGCATTCGCCGCAGGACCAGTACAGCCAGGGTACACCCACCCGCTGGCCCGGCTCGTAGCGGATCGCGCCCGGCCCCCGGGCCTCCACCACGCCCACCACCTGGTGGCCGGGCACGAGCGGCAATTGGGGTAGTTTCAGGTCGCCCTCCACGGTGTGCAGGTCGGTGTGGCAGATGCCGCAGGCGTGTACCTGAAGGCGGATCTCGCCGGGGCCGGGCTGGGGCACGGGCAGATCCGTCCACTCTAGCGGCCGGTCCTGCACGGGCGCAGTCGCGCGCAAGAGCATCGCTTTCACGACACCCTCCTCTGCAGGTCGTCGAACAGCGGCCTCTTTTCCGCCGAATACCGGAAATAGAGGTACATGTCCACGGCCACCATGCAGGCATTGACGGCGTAGAGCAGCGTGACCCAGTCGGGGCTGTACAGGATCTTGTGGATGATACCGCACACGTAGCCGGTGATGATCAGGCCCATAAAGACCGGGCTCTTGCCGGCCACCAGCTTGGTGCGCAGCGCCTTGGCGATGGAAATGGGCCAACTCGCGCCAAAACACAGCAGCATGACGATCTCAAAGATGCTCATGGTTACACCTTGACCGGGCTGTCCAGCCACGCCAATGCCGCGGCCGGGCTCAGGCCGGTGAAGTCCCCGATCACCTGCACGACGCCCGGCACGTCGGCCAGTTCCCGCGCGTCGAGGGTGGTGGCGACGGCGACGGACGGCATCCCGGCCCGGCGCGCCGCTTCCAGGCCCATGAGCGCATCTTCAAACACCAGGCAGCGCGCCGGGGCCGCGCTCAGCGCCTCGGCTGCAGCCAGGAACATGTCAGGGTGCGGTTTGCCGCGCGGCACCCGGTCCGCGCCGATCACGGCCTGAAAATAGCCGGCGATGTCCAGCCCCTCCAGCACAAAGCTGATGTTGGGCGGCGGCGCCGAGGTCGCCACAGCCATGGGCACGCCCAAGTCGCGGGCAGCGCGCAGGAACTCGTCCAGGCCGGGCACCAGGCGCAGGTGCGGCCGGAACAACTCGCGATAGAGCGCCTCTTTGCGCTCGGCATACTCGGCGAGCTGGCCGGCTGGCATGGCCGGATCGACCATCTCGTGCAGGGTCTCTGCGTTGGTCTTGCCGATCATGCGACGCATGAATTCGTCCTCGCTGATGGACACGCCCAGCTCGGTGAGCAGCGCCAGCCAGGACTGGAGGTGAAACGGGATGTTGTCGACGATGGTGCCGTCCATATCCAGGATAAACGCACGAGATTCTCGCATATCAGTCTGTCTCCTCTTGTCGATAGTGGCCCAGTTCGGCCCGGCCAGCCGCCACCTCGTCGCGAGGCAGGTTCCCGGCGGCCAGGGCCTCGTCGCTGTGCTGTTGCAGGCGATCATAGAACGCCTGCCCGGCCGCCAGGGCATCCGCGTTCCCCGGCTCGGCTTCCAGCGCCTCGAACAGGGCGTCTTCGGCCCGGGCGTATTCGCCGGTCCCTTCGTAATAGCGCGATAGCAGCAGGTTCGTTCCAGCCGGCAAGATATAGCCGTCCAGATCGGCCACCAGGCCCGCGACCGAGGGGGCATAGCTGGGCATGGCGGCGTCGCCGTCGCCATAAAGCGAGGACATCAGTAGCAAATGCAGCGCCTTGAGCCGGCACTCGTAGCTCTCGATGGGCCGGTCCTGAGCGGCATGGATGGTCCCGGCTTCCCTGAGCAGCGCCGCCAGGAACGCAGCCCTGGCCTGGCCTTCCCCGGCGGCGGTCCCGCCCAGAGTCAGGACGGCGAGCAATTGGGCTTCGGAGAGGTCCAATGCCGCGTCCAGGCGCAGGCCCAGCAGTTGGTCCAGTGCCTCGTCAATGGCGACCAGGGCGGCCGGATAGTCGCGCCGGCGATTCAGGCCCAGGATGTGAGCCAGCGCCTGGGTGAACTGGGCCGCCAGCCGCAGCACATAGTCGTTGCGTAACACGGGTTATCTCCAGGCAAGCTCGTCGTACTGGTCCGGCGACGGCCGACCACAGACCGCCGACCGCCATGTTCTGCCGCGGTCTCTTGAACTCTGCTCAGGACAGGCAGCAGTCGGCTGTCGTCCGCAAGCTCCACATCAGCTCAGCACTCGGACCCACGGCTCGAACAACTCGTACTCGGGGGACACCACCGAGCCGTACAGGGCGTTCGCCGCCGGGGAGCCCCCACCCACCGTCGCCAGCGTGCCCCCCAGCCGCTGGAGCCGGCGCATGGCCTCGCACATCACGGTCTTGCCCAGGCCCCGCTGCTGGTGCGTCGGCTCGGTGCCCACCGGCTCGAAATACCCGGTGCGGGTCACGTCGTCGTACCAGATAGTGCAGAACGCGGCCAACTCGCCGTTCGGGGCCACAGCCACGATGTCCAGGTCCCGGCGGTAGAGCGGTGCCCGCTGGATGTTGCGATACCAGTCCCCCCCGTCATAGTCCTCGTCCGGCGCATCCGGATGGAACGCCCGCCACGACAGCCAACTCCGCGCCGGCAGCTCGTCCACGTCGCCCAGCGAGCGCACCGTATAGCCCGGCGCCGGCGGGGCCTCCGGGATCGGGCGGTCCAGCGACCGCTGCCGCTGGCGCTCTTGAGCGTCCGGCCACTCGCCCTTGGCGTAGCCCCGGCGCATCAGGATGTTGTGCCGCGCGTCGTCGTGCTCGTTGGCCCACACGTGCAGCCGGCGCCGGCCGTCGTCACCCGGAACAGCCAGGCGCCCCTCGGCGACGATGAGCATCTCTTCTTCCAGCTCGGGCGTGCGATGGTCAGGGTGCATTTGCAGAAACGCGTCGCCAGGGCCTTCCCGGTTCAGCACGGCAGCGATTTGCCCGTCGGCCAACTCCCACAGGAACACGTCCTCCTCCAGCCGGCCATCTCCCAGGTTCTCGATGCCGTGCCAGCGCCAGTAATCGAACCGGGCCGCCTGCCAGCTCAGCTCGCGCCGGCCGTTGATCAGGAATACCTTCCGCAGAAACGCCCGGATCCGCCAGTAGTCGTCTTCGGTTTGGTACACGCGCATGGCTAGATTCATAACTATCCTCCAGACCTGAACAAGGCTGCTTCCGCTACCAAGCCAGACCAAAGATGTGTCAGCAGACGCAAAGCGAGCAGATGTAGCGGATAAACAAATCCGCTTGATTCGCTCAATCCGCTGAACTAGTCCGTGGGTGAAATCTCTTGTCCGAAAAACAGGGTTTCATCGGCAATGGTCCAACAGAAAATAGTCCGCCAACGGCTCCTCGTAACCCACCGGCAGATACTCGCCGGTGCTGGGCTCCAGCCGGTACTCGCCCTGGTAGTCACCCCGGGCGATGCGCTCCAGCATCTCGGCCAGCCGGTCCACGTCGGACGTGTCATTGTAGCAGCCAAAGCTGGCGCGCACCAGGCCGGGCATGTTGGACTTGTCGCCGGCCAGGAGCTGGGTGCGCCAGGTGGCGGTCTCGTCGCCGCTCAACCCCAGCAGGTGCACCACGTAGGGGTGGGCGCAAAAGCAGCCGCTCCGCACGCCGATGCCGCCCTCGTAACCCAGGATGGCCGCCACGAGAAAGTGGGACACGCCTTCCAGGGCAAAGGGGATGACGCCGACGCGCTCATGGGACCGGGCCTGGTCTGCCTCGCCGTAGATGCGGACGCCGGGGATGGCACGCAACCGCTCCAGGCCATAGACCACCAGCTCTTCCTCGTGGGCGGCGATGCGGTCCATGCCCACCCGCATGAGCGCCTGCGCGGCGGCGGCCATGGCGACAGCGCCCACCACGTTGGGACTGCCGGCCTCGTCGCGGTCCGGCTCGCCGGCCCAATACACCTCGTCCAGTGTCACCACGTTCACCGTGCCGCCGCCGCTGTACTCCGGCCCGCAGCGCATGAACACTTCCTCGGGGCCGACCAGGGCGCCAGTGCCGAACGGCGCGTACATCTTGTGGGCCGAGATGGTCACGAAATCCAGGTGCTCCGGGTCATCGTCGGGTTTCATGTCAATGGGGCGATGGGCGGCGAGCTGGGCCGCGTCCACCAGGATCTTGGCCCCGGCCTCGTGCGCCTTGCGAGCCAGGCGGTAGATGGGCTGCAAAAAGCCGGTCACGTTGGACGCGCCGGTGACCGTCACCAGCTTGATCCGGTCGGCGTGCCGGGCCAGTTGCCGGTCGAAATCCGCCTCGTCGAGCCGGCCCTCCGGCGTGGCCCGCACGTACACCAGGTTGGCCCGGTCCCGCCACGGCAGGTCGTTGGAGTGATGCTCCATCTGCGTGGTGATGACCACCGCGTCCGGGGCCAGGTCCAGGCGATAGGACAGCTTGTTGATGGCCTCCGTGGTGTTCTTGCCGAAAATGACCGTGTTGGTGCTCAGGTCTGCGCCCACAAAGTGACCTATAACCTCGTGCGCCTGGTCATAGGCCACGGTGCTGAGGCGCGACTTGAACCCGGTGCCCCGGTGGACGCTGGAGTAAAAGGGCATAAAGCGGACGACGGCTTCCATCACGTCCACCAGCGGCGGTGTGCTGGCGGCATTGTCCAGGTTGACGTAGGGGACGCGGCGGCCGTCCAGCAGGGGGACGAGTTGGTCTATGCCCAGGATGCGGTCGCGCAGGCTTGTCGACTGAGTTGAACTGCTTGTTCCATCCATGATACACTCCTTTGTGTTTGGTAGCATGACGTTGAACCCGATTCGTAGCCTTTTAGCGCCTACTGACACTCTTCGATGCGCATGATCACGTTGCCCGTCGGATCGGGGCAGATGACGTGCGCGTCGTCCTTGAGCCAGTCGTCGTCTGCCAGCGCCCGCTGTTTGGCCGGCAGGAGCGGGAGAACGGCGTGCAGGGCATAGAGGCAAAAATGGCGCTGGGCCGGGATGTACAGCCGCCCACTACGCAGGGAAAAAGTGTCTCCCGGCCGCATCCCCGACGTGCATTTGCCCCGGACCGCCTCGACCACTACCCGCAGGTTGCGCAGGCTGCCCTCGCCGCCGGTGCCCTCTGCGGCGGGGTCCGGCGGACCGGTCGGCCGACCGGCCGGCGACTCGCTGGCATCCCTTGCCACCTTGCCCACCCGCTCGATCTTGAACATCACCCGGCCCTGGGGATCCGGGCATTGAGCGTGATGCACGCGCCACATCCAATCTTCATCCTTATCCTCGATGATCTCGCGCTCCTTGGGTGTGATGAGCGGCAGGATGCTCTGCAAGGCCCACAGGCAGACATAGCCGCCCTCTGGAATCGTGATGTTCCCATCGCGCACGGTGAAATAGTCGCCTACCTGCATGGGCGGATCGGCAGTGCAGGTTCCCAGCACCCGGGCGACCGTGATCTTCAATTCGTACATCGGGCACCCCCCTAACCTAGATAAACCAGAGCCCACCAGGTTGATGCTTGGGGAAATTCTTGCTCGCCGTACAAGAATTTCACTGGTTAGGCTCTAGCCGTCCAGGCCCAGCTCGGTCAGCTTTTCCCTTGTCGGCAACCCGGTCTGCACGTCCCAGCCCCGGGCGCGATAGTACTCGTCCAGCATCGGTTCCAGCTCTAGCACCGACCCGGTGCTGGGACCGCTGCCCTCCGGTAAGGGCTCAGCCAGGAAACGGCGGGGCAGCGTGTCGTCCCGGCGCGTGACCCCCTCGCGGGCGATGAACAGCCGTTCCAGGTTCACGATGCGCTCGCCGATGCGCTGCACCTCCGCGCCGGTGATGTCCCAGCCGGTGGCGGCTTGCAGCAGTTCGGCCGTCCACTCCCAATCCAGCACCTCCATGTTGTTGTAGGTGTTCTTGCATACGCCCAGAGCATCGGCGATGGCGGCCATCTCCTCAAAGTGCTTGACCACCTGGCCCTTGCCCTTGTACTCCAGGCGAAAAGCCGTCTCGGGGATGCCATAGCGGCGAATGCCCTCCGCCGCGTCGTTGGAGAACTCGAACCACGGCTCCGAGCGCAGGTGGTCGGCCCCCCGGCTGGCCACGGCATTGCCTAGGCCATAGGCCTTGATGCCCCGCACGTCTGCCTGAAATAGTTCCAGGCCCTTGCCGTGCATGGCGATCTCGTCCGAACCCCGGCCCAGACGTGCGGCCGCCTGCCGGACCCCATCGGCCAACAAGTCGCCCAAGCCTTCGCGGTGGGCTATTTTGTGGATCAGGGCCAGGATGGTCTCGCCGTCGCCCCAGGTCAGGTCCAGTCCATCGGCCTCCTGGCGCGAGAGCAGGCCGCGCTCGTGGCACTCCATGGCCCACGAGATGACCTCGCTGAGGGCGATGGCGTCCAGCCCGTAGCGGTTGGCCAGGTCGACGCATTTTAAGGCCAGGGCCAGGTCACCATTGCCCACCCGGGCGGTAAAGCCGGCCAGCGGCTCGTATTCCGGCCCTTCCAGGCGCAGGCCGGGGAATCGCCCATCGTCCACCACCAGAAAGCGGCTACAGGGAATGGTACAGGCAAAGCAGGCCTTGCTCTTGACCTTGTATAGTCCCTCGATAGCCTCGCCGCTCACTGCATCGACTGCCTCAAAGCAGCCACGCTGAAAGTGGCGCGTGGGCAGGCACCCGATGGCATCCAGGGCCTTGACGAGCTTGGTGGTGCCCAACCGACAACGGATCTGGTATTCCGGGTGATTGTAGATGGCCTCGTCCAGCCGCTCGATGATCTCGAGAAGGCGGGCCATGTCGGCCACAGCCAGGCTCCCGGTGCCGCGCACGACCACGGCCTTGAGGTTCTTGGCGGCCATGACTGTGCCCATGCCGGTGCGGGCCGCCGCGCGATTGAGGTTGACAAACACCCCGGCGAAACGCACGCCATTCTCCGCCCCCGGGCCAATGGTCGCCACCTGGACGTCGTCATCGCCCAACTCTTGCCGGATGGCCGCTGTGGTGTCCCACACATCCCGGCCCCACAGGTGCCGGGCGTCGCGCAGTTCCACCACGTCGTCCTGGATCCAGAGGATGACCGGGTGCCTGGCTCGGCCCTGGACAATGACCTGGTCATAGCCGGCGAACTTGAGCTCCGGGCCGAAAAAGCCACCGGCGTTCGAGTCGCCCAGGATGCCGGTCTGCGGGGACATGGCCGTGACGTTGAAGCGCGCGCCGCCGGGGAAAATCGTGCCCACGAGGGGACCGGCGCCCCAGACCAGCAGATTCTCCGGCGCGAGCCCGTCGGTATGGGCCGGCAACTCGTCCCAGAGGCGTTTCACGTTGAGCCCTCGCCCGCCCAGAAAGGCCCGGGCCAGGTGCTGCGGGGTGGGGTGGCGATGGATGGTGCCATCGGTCAGGTTGACGCGCAGGACGGTGCCGCCATAGCTATCCATCATGCCCTCTCCCTGTAGACGATGGCGCCGGTGGCACACCGCTTCACGCAGGCCGGGTCGCCGCCGCACAGGTCACAGATGAGGGCCAGGCCGGTCTCCGGGTGCAGGCCCACCATGCCAAAAGGACAGGCATCCACGCAGACTGCGCAACCGACGCAGTCGTCCGGGGACAGGAGGATCGCCCCGGTGACGTCGTCCCGGTACAGCGCCTGGGAAGGGCAGGCGTCCACGCAGGGCGCAGGCTGGCACTGGCGGCAGATGTGGGGCCGGTCTATACCCTCGTGCTCTACCTTGGTCACTCGGAGGCGTGCTGTCGCGGTGCCGAATCGCCGTTCGTGGTGGGCCATGCAGGCCACCTGGCAGGCCCGGCAACCGCTACAGACATTCTCGTACACCAGGATCCGTTTCACGCGGCTGCCACCACCGGTTGCTTTCCACTCAGCATCATCCTCAACTCACGCGGATCGGCCCGTTCCCATAGCGCGATGCTCTCCGCCTCCAGCACGCCACCCACATAGTGCTTGATGTGCCGGCGCACATACTCGATCTCGAGCATCCGGGCTGGATTGATCCATCGGTCCGGCAGCGCGAATACTACGTGGTCGATGTCGCTCATCACGATGGCGCCCAGGCACATGACGCACGGTTCGACGGTGGTATAGATCACGCACTCGTGACTATGGGCATAGATGTATTGCTCGGCCTGCAGGAGCGCGTTCAACTCTGCATGGGCAATCTCGCTCTGGCGGGTTTTGTGCTGGGCCCGGCCCCGGCCGATCACCTGACCATCGTGTACGACCACCGCGCCGATGGGCCGCTCGCCCTCCGCCAGGGACAATTCGGCCTCGTGCAGGGCCTCGCGCATAAAGTGTTCGTGATCGAGTGCGTCGAAATCGATACTCATCGCTCCTCCATGAACTAACGAAGCTTCGCCTCAAACCGCCAAGTCGGATTCCCGAGACGAAGTACTTGCCTGAATTGGCGAATTGCTGTATGCTGGCTATGAAAGGAGCCAGCAATGACAGAAATGACGGAAATCA
>JAHJIN010000439.1 GCA_018823415.1 Chloroflexota bacterium
CCTGGAAGGGGTGCCGCTGGAACGCCTGATCCGCGACGCCCTGGCGAATCGCCTGACCTTTGAGGAGGTGCGCGACCAGGTGCTGGCGCGATTAGACCAGGACCAGGAGCAGCGTTTGCAGGATGCGACCCTGGCCGGGCTGGCGACGCGCTATGTGGACCTGACCCGCCTGCGGGCCGACCGCCAGCGCGCCGCCGAGGAGCGACTGGTCCCGGCCTACATCCGCGCCTTTTTTGTCCAGGCGTTGGAGGCCCTGGCTCCCGGCCGCCTGGAACGCCGCGACGACGGGTTCTGGCGCGTCCCCTATGTGCCCGCGGCCCTGCGCGAGGTGCCGGAGACGATCCGCCGGCGGCATGGTCTCCCGGGCGAGAGCTATGCCGCCCTCACCTTTGACAAAGCCGACCTGGACGCGCATTCCCATCTGGCCTTTGTCGGGCCTGGGCATCCGCTATTCGAGGCGGTGGTACACCACGTCCTGGCGCGCTATGGTCCCGACCTGGCGTGCGGGGCCGTGTTCCGTGACCCGGCCGCCGCGTCCGAGGGCCTGCTCTGGCTGCTGGTGGGGAGCGTGGAAGATGGGCTGGGGCGCGTCGCCGGGAAACGACTCTTTGCCCTGTTCCAGCCGCTGGACGGGGGGGCGTGGTCGCCGGTCTCCCCGGCGCGTCTGCTGGACCTGGAGCCGCCGGCCGGATCGCCGTCCGTGCCAGCGGCTTGTCAGCAGCAGTTGGGCGACGCCGATGCCGTTGTCGACTGGAGCCTTGACCACGTGCTGGAGCCGTACCTGGCCCAGCTCCAGGAGCAGCGCCGTCAGGAGACGGACATCGTCCGCGACTATTTGCGGCGCTCCTTTGACGTGCTCATCGCCCGGTCCCAGGGTAAGCTGATGGACTACGAGCAGCGGGCATTGCGAGGCACCGATATGAGTCTCAGTCTCCAGGATGAGCGGCGGCACCTGGAGGACCTGCGCCGCCGGCAGACGAGTCGCCTGGCCGAAACCGAGCGGGCAGCCATGCTGGCCCTGGGTGCGCCGGCGGTGCTGGGCGTGGCGGCCATTGTGCCGGGTACAGTCTCCGCACCTGTCACCCTGAGCGCCAGCGAAGGGTCTCCCATGCGGCGCTCCGACGAGGTGGAGGCGGCGGCCATGGCCCACGCCATCGCCCACGAGCAGGCGCAGGATTGGACTGTGGCGGACGTGAGCGCGGAGGCCCGGGGCTATGACCTGCTCAGCCACGGCCCCGACGACGCGGTGCGCTACATCGAGGTCAAGGGCCGGGCCGGCGTGGGCGCGGTCGAGCTATCGGCCAACGAGTGGCTCAAGGCCGAGCAGTTGGGGGCCGATTACTGGCTCTATATCGTGACCGACGCCGTGCGCGCGCCGGCCCTCCACCGGATACAGGACCCGGCCCGCCGGCTCCCGCGCGAAGAGGTCATCGCCCAGGTGCGCTACCGCGTGGCCCAGCAGGGCTGGGGCCGGGTGGCCGAGTCGGCGGCGGGCTACGAGACGACAGGCGTGGTCAGACAATAGAGCAGAAAGTGATGAGGCGATGATCAAAACAGTCGTGATTCCCAAACCAGAACTGACGCCGCACGAAGCCACGATCTTGCGCCGATACCTCACCGAGTCACACTTGTTTTCGGGGTCAGAGTGGCGAGCATTGCGCCGGGTCGTGGACAAATTGGCCGTTTGTGAGGTGCGCTTTGGCGCACGGCGCTATCGCTTTGCCCAGTTCTACCGCGCGTTCATCAATGGCTCGTATGCGTGGCCTTTTTTGGCCGAACTGAGCGAGTTGCCCGATGTGGAACAGGACGGGTTGAAACTTCAGGCGCGGGGGGCGCGCCAGATTGGGGAATGGTTGCGCCTCAACGGTGTGCAACCCGGCCAGATACCCCACGCCGAGTACCTGGTGGCGTTTTGTTTGTACCAGTGGGGCGCGTTTGCGCGGGGTCACATCTTTGAGGTCGCGATCGTGCGAGATATGCAGCAGGCCGGCATCGAGATGACACCCCACGACCCGACCCGCGAACGATTTGCGCTTTATGACCTGCATCTGCCCGATTGGGGTTACGGCGACGTCAAGCCCTCCGGTTACTTTCTGGATGACTTGACGGCCGACGCACCGGCCGCCGATTTCTATATCACCCGCCTCTATGTGCCTGCATCGCGGGGGTATCGACGTGCCGTCTTTGTAACGCCACACACATGGGATCGCCTGTGGGGTCCAGGTCAGCGTCCCCCGGAGGTCCTTGTCACTTCCCTGGCGGCTATAGCGGATCGTGATCGGGTGGTCAGGGTGCGGATTGAACATCTGACCTGGATTGTGGTAGAATATGAGACGTGGAAAGATCTGGTGCTGCAAAGACAACGGGAGGAATAGCCATGAAAGTGCTAGACGGTATCCAAGTGAACGAGTTCGACCACCTGGTTGACCGGTTCATCGAGCGTGAGGATCCAAACGCGCTCTCTTTTCAAGCCCTGGACGAGGCCGCGCGCCAGCAATTGGACGAGGTGACGGCGGTGCGCGTGGAGCTCACCGGTGTGGTTCAGGACAACCAGATCACCTTTGACTCACCAGCCGACGCCCCGGTCATCGCACGCGGCAATGAATTGGTCATCGGGGGGTTACGCCTGATAGTGAATCTTCGGCCCCGGACAATAGGCTGAGATGCAAGTGCCCCATTGACGCGTGGGAGCGCCCATGGACCGGCAAGAACGCATCGTCGTGGACCCGGGTACCCTGACCGGAAAACCCGTGGTCAAAGGCACGCGCCTGGCTGTCGAGTTCATCGTGGACTTGTTGGCCCAGGGTTGGAGCGTGGCAGACATCGTGCGCAACTACCCGGGCTTGACGCCAGCGGACGTTTAGGCTTGCTCGAGCTATGCCTGTGTACTGTCAAAGACGACCGCATCCGCATGACCCGCCTGCCCGAAAAGTAACCAGGTCAACCGAGGTAGTCATATGCCTGTCACCTACACCAGCCGCAAAGGGCTGACCTATTACCTGTGCAAAGGCGTCACCAAAACCGGCAAGCCCCGCTACTACTTTGCCCGCGAGCCGCAGGGTGAACCGGTGGAAGAGATCCCCGCCGGGTTCAAGATCGGCGAAAGCGTCAACGGCCTCGTCTTTCTGGAAAAAGACCGCCCGGCGCAGATTCACCCAGAGGAAGTGGCGGCGGTGCAGGCAGCCGTGCGGCGACACCCCCGGCCGCGCAGCTACCGGGTCAACGTCAAGCACGACCGGATCGAGGTTTACGAGCAGGTGGGGCCAGAGGCCGAGGATCTGATCAAGGCTTTGGGGCTATACGAACCCGGGCTGCCCGACAACCTGGCCGACCGGATACGCGCCGAGCGGGAACGCTACGCCCAGTGGACGCCGGTGCTGCGGTTCATCTTGGCCGACGCGACGCGGCGCACGTTCGGCGCGCAGCGGATGCACTACGGCGGCCAGACCGAGTGGTTTGATCTCAGCGCGTTTGGGCCGGTGGATCAACTGGCCCGCCGGTTGATCCCGACCTTGGGCACCGACCGTTTCTTCGAGTTGTATTGAGGGGGGACATGCGATGGCGAAACGACGCAAAACCAGGCCGCCGCGCCAGCCGGCCCCACGCCGCGCAGCGGCGCGGCGCACCGCGGTCCCGCTGACCCTGGACCGAATACCCAGCGCGGCGACGTTCTTTCGGTTCAAAGTGCAGGATCCCCAGACCGCCGAGATCATCCGCACTGCTCTCTCGGCGCTAAAGCAAGTCGTCGGGCTGCGCGACCGGGGCAAGGTGAACTGCATCCGGCGCGCCGCTACACCCGAACAGGTGCTCGACTTGGTGGGACAGGCCACGGGCCTGGCAGAAGATGTCTGGCACCAGCGCATGAACCAGTTCGGCCCGGAGGTGCTGCCTCTCATCGCGGCGCGCCTGAGAACCGCCCGGGACACGCTGGATGGGGAAGACCTGGCCCTGCTCTTTGAACAGTACATCGCCGCCCTGCGCTGGCGCGGCGACGCCGGGGCCGAGGTGCTGCTGAGTTGTTTCGACGACCTCGATGATTACGGCAAGAGCCTGGCGTGCGTCGCGTTGGGGCTGCTCGGGGCGCAAGCCAGCGCAGACAAACTATGGGCGTTCTACAATCACGTGAAGGGCAACTGGCGCGAGTTGTACCTGGTGGGCGCGCTATGGGGACTGACAGACCTGCAAGACGAGCGGGCCAGCGGCGCACTCGTGGAGCTGCTGGTCCGGCGGCGAACGTTCTACGAGCTATTTGGGTTCTTGTCGCTGGCCGGCGATGTCCGCGCCGTCGGGCCGTTGCTATGGGCGACCACCCAGTTGCCCGATGACGACCGGGCTCAACCATTGATGGCGCTGGTCAGCGTGGCGCACCGCATCGGTCGGGCTGCCCTGCTTGCCGAGTTCGCCCGGGTCTCCCCACACGAGCCGCCGGCCGCACGCGAAGCGGGCGCCGACCAGATCCTGTCCCGGCCAGCCAGCCAGGCCGAAGAGTTCTTTGCCCTCTTTTATCGTGAACTGACGCTGGCAGATGTGACGCGGGTAATCGGAGGGTTTGGGCCTTGACGACTCGTAAACGCCTCATCGAAGTCTCCCTCCCCCTCGCGGCCATCAGTGCGCAATCCGCCAGGGAAAAATCCATCCGGCACGGGCACATCTCCACCCTGCACATCTGGTGGGCCCGGCGCCCTCTGGCCGCCATGCGCGCCGCCATTTTCGCCTCGCTCATCCCCGCGCCGGACACCGACGAGGAACGCGAAAAGCTGGAAGCCCTCATCGCCACCATCGTGGACTGGGACCAGGTGAACCACGGCAACAGCGAGGCCATACAAGAGGCCCAGCGGCTCGTCCGGCAAGCCTTCCCCGACGAACCACCCCGCCTGCTCGACCCCTTCATGGGCGGCGGCGCCACCGGCCTGGAGGCCCTGCGCCTGGGCTGCGAGACCCACGCCGTGGAGCTCAACCCGGTGGCCCACCTCATCGAGCTGTGCACGCTGGTCTACCCGCAGTTGTACGGCCAGCCGGAGACGCGCATCGTGCAGCAGGGCAGCCTGGCAGTGGAGATGGAGGTCAACCCACTGGCCGAGGACGTGCGCAAATGGGGCGAGTGGGTGCTGGAGCGCGCGCGTGAGGAGATTGGCCACCTGTACGAGAACCCTGTGCATCAGACCTCCGAGGTTTCGGAAACCTCGGAGGTCTCTGGCCCGACAATCGTAGGCTATCTCTGGGCGCGGACGGTGACGTGCCCCAACCCGGCCTGCCGGGCCGAGATGCCCCTGGCCCGCCAGTGGTGGCTGGCCAAAACCGGCAACCGCAAGGTCGCCCTCAAGCCAGTGGTGGACCACGCCAACAAGCGCGTGACGTTCGAGGTGGTGAGCGGCAAGGCACTGAAGGGCCTTGACCCTTCCCAGGGCACGACGCGACAGGGGGCAGCCACTTGTCTGGTCTGTAACCAATCAGTGGACGGCGCTTTCTTGCAACAGGCAGGCATGGAAGGGCAACTCGGCCAACGTCTGATAGCAGTAATTTACGACCAGGAAGGCTCTGGCAAAGGGTATCGTTCTTCCACAGCCGCCGATGAGTCACTATTCGAACGGGCATGTCAAATTCTGCAGGAACTACAAGCGGAAAACGAAGGGCTGGTGCCCAACGAACCCGTTGATCCTCGCCGTCCCTCGGCGGCTGCTCGAGGGCTCTCTGCCGTCACCCGATATGGGATGAGTTCCTTCGGTGATTTGTTCAACCCACGCCAGGTATTAGCGCTGTCGACTCTTGGGCTTCTTGTACGTGCTGCTCACGATGCCATGTTGGCCAACGGAATGGACGCAACTCGTGCCAGAGCCATTGTAACTTATCTGGCTATGAATGTCGACCGGTTGGCTGATTTTCTGTCGACCATGTGTACTTGGACCAGTGGAGGAGAATTCGTTGGTCACACTTTTGTTCGGCAAGCTTTGGCTATGGTTTGGGATTATGCCGAAGTCAACCCTTTTAGTAGCTCAAGTGGGAACTGGACAGGGTCGCTCGAGTGGATAACACGTGTCATTGAACATGCTGCGTCAGCATCTAGCCGGCCAGCAACCGTTCAACAAAGTACAGCCACCCGCACCCTTTATGCTGACAATCATTTCGATGCAGTCATCACTGATCCCCCCTATTATGATGCCACCCCATATTCTGATCTTGCTGACTTTTTCTACATATGGCTCAAGCGTTCTATCAGTTTTCTCTATCCCGACCTCTTTCGTACACCGCTTACTCCCAAATCTTCCGAGATCATCCAACACACAGCACGTCATAGTGGTGATGAAAGTGCTGCCAAAACGTTCTATGAACAGGAAATGACTCGCGCTTTCATTGAGGCCCGCCGCGTGCTGCGCCCCGATGGCATCTTTGTCGTCGTCTTTGCCCACAAATCCCTGGCGGCCTGGGAAACGCTGCTCAACAGCCTGCTGGAGGCTGGGCTGGTCGTCACGGCTTCCTGGCCTTTGCACACCGAGAGAAGCAGTCGCATCAGGGCACAGGGAACCGCATCGCTGGCCTCGTCCATCTTTATCGTCTGCCGGGTGCGGGCCGCCGAGACGGAAGGCTACCTGGACGACGTGCGCGAGGAGCTGACCGCCGTCATTCGCGAGCGGCTGGACTTTTTCTGGCAGCAGAGCATTCGGGGCGCGGACTTTTTTATCAGCGCCATCGGCCCGGCCGTGGCCGTCTTTGGGCGCTACAGCCAGGTGTACCGGCTGGACGGCACGCCGGTGGGCGTGGATACCCTGTTGGACACGGTCCAGGCCCTGGTGTCCGAGTATGCCCTGGACCGCATCCTCAACACTTCGGCTGCGCTCCCCTCGTCTTCGCTCGGGACAGGCAGTGCAGGCGGCGGCGCGGCCCGGGTGGGCGGCGTGGACGCCCCCACGCGCTATTACATCCTCCACCGCTGGGCCTATGGCGCGGCCCGTATCCCCTTTGACGACGCCATGCGCCTGGCGATGGCCCTGGGCGTGGATGTGTCGGTCCTGATGGACCGGCGGGGCCTGCTCCAGCAGAGCGGCGAGACGGTGGGCCTGCTGGGGCCGAGGGAGCGGGCCGGGGTGAGCGGACTGGGGCTGCCGGACAAGGCCGGGCGGCCGGCGCCGGTGATAGACGTGCTGCACCGGGCCGCCGTCCTGTGGGAGCGCGGGGACCGCCCGGCCCTGGCCGAGTTCCTGGCCGCCGGCGCCCGCGGCCGCGAGGACCAGGTGCGCCTGGTGGCCCAGACCCTGGTCAACATCCTCCCGGACGCCGCCGCCGAGCGGCGCTTGTTGGAGGGCTTTATGGCCGGGCGCGACGTGCTGCCGGAGGTGACCCGGCAGGAGCGGTTATTATGAACAGGAACCGCAGCGCCATTCCCCAAAGGAGACGCCATGAGTAAACGCAAGCGGAGAGCCAAGCTCAAACTGCCGACGCGCCGGGTGGAGCAGATGCCGCCGGGCGTATTTCCCTCGCCGGCCGAGCGCGAGCGCATCATCCAGCGGCGCGATGAGCTATCGGCCAAACTGATCTACGCCGTGGTCGCGCACCCCGGCGACCCCAGCCGCGTGGAGCAACTGGTCCAGCGCTATGGTCTCTACGAGGTCAACCTGGTCCTGAGCGCCCTCCAGTCCCGGACCGCCGGCGCTGAGCTCATCGGCGAGGATGTCGCCCTGTATCGGGATTACCGACGCGCCTTTGCCCGGTTTGGCGGCGCCCGCCCCTTCTTGAACGCGCGCCAGTACCGCGATCTGAACTTTGAGCACGGCAAGCTCGTCGCGCAGCGCCTGGCGGCGTTGGGCTTCCCCGAGGGAGTCTCCCGGACGACGCCCAGCCCCCGCGAACGAGAGCTGCGCGACCTCGTGTTCGTCGGCGTGGACTTTTGGGCCGACATCACCCCGCCGGCCGGGCCGCCCCGCCCGGCCGATTTCAGCGCGCCTCCACCCGGCCGCTACGACGACCCGGGGCAGGAATTGCTGGCCTGGGGTTGGGACCTGGATGAGCAGCGGATCGCCCCGGCAGCCCAGGACGCAGCGCGGTGGCAGCCGGCGATTCCAGAATTGGCGCGTATGGCATTGGACGAGGGGCTGCTGCACGGCTGGCCCGGCGAGCCGGCGAGTTGGACGCCCTACTATGCGCTGCACCTGTTGGGGCGTCTGCGCGCCGCCGAGGAAGCCGGCCGGCTGCTGGCGCTGTTGGACCAGCCAGACGACTGGCTGTCCGACCGGCTGCCGACGGTCTGGGCCCAGATGGGGCCTACGGCCGAGCCACCCTTGTGGCAATACCTGGACCGACGTCGGCGCGCGCCCCAGAAGCGCGGCATCGTCTTTTTGGGGCTCCGGGCTATCGCGGAGGCGCATCCCGGCCGCCGATTGGACATCGTGCAGGGATTGGCCGGCCTGTTGCAGCGCGCCCCCGCTCAGGATGCCCAAGCCAATGCCTATCTGGTGCATACCCTGGAACGCTTGCACGCCGTGGAAGCGGCCGAGGTCATCTCCGCCGCCTTTGAGCAGGGCAAAATAGATCTCCGCATCATCGGACCCGATAGCACAGATTTTCTGTAGAGTAGAGTCACAGCCAAGGATATGTTGTACGACCTCTGGAACCCGTATGATCCCGACCCGGACGACTCGGCAGCGGATCGCGCCCGGTTGCGCAAGCGACTGAAGCACGACCAACGCGCCGTGCGGGCCATGTTGCCCGACCTGCGCCGCGAGATCGAAAACCCGCAGCGAGACACGAACAGCGTCCACGAGGCCCTGCGTCCCTATTTCGATGATGGGCGCGACGTGCCCTTGGCCCCGGCCGACCTGCCCGAGCTCGAGGCGCTGTATCGGCTGGCGGCGCGCTGGCCGTGGACCGGGGCGGGCTGCGCCAGAACGAGATTCAACGAGTGCTCCTGCGTCTGGTGGGGGCCACGGCAGACCCGGCGTCGGTGCCGTTCTAGCTGGAGGCGCTGCACTATACGCGGCGCGGCGACCACTTTGGCCCCCAACGTCGGCAGTTGGTGCTATGGGGCCTGGCCCGCATCGCCCGCTTCCACAACGTAGCCGAGGCCTACGCGGCCTTGCGGGAAGGGCTGGTGGATCGCCGGTCTGAGGTCCGGCTCACCGCGGCCAACCTGATCCTCGACGCCTACCTGACCGCCCGGCGCGACGTACCATCGGACATCGTCAGCCAATTACGCCAGATGGCCCGTTCCGACCCGGACGCCGACGTCCAGCGTGTGATCGGACGCTACTTGCGCGAGCCGTGGGCGCAAGCGTTGGCCTAGTCGTCGTGTCCAAAACGTCCGACGAATGAAAAAACGACGGACGCGCAAGTACTAACACGCCCGTCGCGATCAAGTGCAGACGGCAGAAACCTGGTTCGGGGATGGAAAAAGGAGGCAATCAGGCCGCAACGGTCTCGAACGCGATGCGCAGTGGCTCCGGCTCGGCCACAAAGACGTTGAGCTTTTCAAACCCGATGACTCGGCCCGTTTGGTCTTTCATCAGAACGACCTCGTCGCCGGTTTCTTCACACACATACTCGCCCTGGGGATCGCCCAGCCACACGGTGAGGGTATTGCCTACCTGGTCATAGAACACCTTTATCTGGGCCATATGGGTACTCCTTCCTTGATCGCATCAGTCGGATAGGTGGTGATCAGAAAACCTTCTCCGTTCAGTCGTTTGGCCACCGCGCAGATCCAGCGCCCCGGCCGTTCTGGCCGGTAGAATAGATACACGGCGGGGTCGCTGCGGCTCTGCCGCACCTGTTCGGGATATTGGAGTGCGGTCTGAACATCCAACTCGCGCCCCGCCATGATCGGATGTTTGATAGTGGTGATCAGTTCCCAGTAGGAATGGGTCACGCGCACGCGAAATCCGAGCGGGGTCCAGACTGCAAAGAATGTGTCGCCGGTGGCATAATCGTCTGTCACGGTACATCCTGTCGGTACATCATGTCGCACTGCTGATTATAACCTGAAAGGATACTCAATTCAAGTGCCTGCAAGGAGTCATTGTCGATGGACTATTCCCAAACCCTGAACAAAGCCCGGACCCTGCTCCAGCAAAAACACCACGCCCAGGCCGTGCAGGCCGCTGCCAGCGCCCTGGAAGCCCTGCTGGTCGAGCTGTACAACCAGATGCTGGGCCAGTCGCCGCCGGCTCGCCAGAAGCAGCTCGTCGAGGCCCAGGACAAAGTGGGCGGCGGCCAGCCCCTCCACAAGCTCACCCTGGGCAAGCTGGTCAGCGTCTACCGGGCCAGCCGGGCCTACGAGGATCTGGAAAAGATGCTGGGCCGGCCGCTGACCTTTCTCAACGTCCACGCCCTGGACCCGGTGGTGGACGTCCGCAACCGCACCGTCCACGAAGGCTACGAGCCGGACCCGGCCGAGGCGGCCTACGTCGTCAACCAGGTCGAACTCGTTCTGCGCGAAACCGGCCGCCTCCCCCAATCCCCGGCCCCCGGTCCCCAATCCCTGACCCCTTGGTGGTACACCGCCATGCCCCACCGCGACATCCGCGAGGGCCGGCTCGACCTCAAGGTCTTTGCCGTGGACCTGGCCCAGGTCATCGAGGGCGACGCCGCGCCCGAGTACAAGGACCCCGACACCTTTTTCCGGCGCACCTACCTCACGCAGGGCCTGCGGTCCACGCTCAAGGGCGTCCTGCGCCGCCTGGCCGGCCGCGACGACGGCATCGCCATCACCCAGATGGCTACCGTCTTTGGCGGCGGCAAGACCCACACCCTCCTGGCCCTCTACCACCTGGCCGCCCCCGGGTCCGACGTCGCCGGCCTGGAGCCGATCGCGCCACTGCTGGCCGAGGCCGGGCTGGATACGGTGCCGGCGGCGCGTATCGCAGCGGTGGACTGCGCTCACATCAGTCCCAGCCAACCACGCCGCGCGCCGGAGGGATTCACCCTGCATACCCTCTGGGGCGAAATCGCCTATCGCCTGGCCGGGGCGTCCGGCTATGAGCTGGTCCGCCAGAGCGACGAGGCGCGCGTGGCCCCCGGCAGCAGCGCGCTGGAGCAGATCTTCCAACTCACTGGCCCGGCCCTCATCCTCATCGACGAGACCCTCTCCTACGTCACCAAGGCCAGCGGCATCCCGGTAGGCGACGGCTATCTCTCCGACCAGGCCCAGGAGTTCCTGCTGGAACTGACCCGGGCCGTCAATGCCGCCGCCGACGTGGCCCTGGTCCTCACCATGACCTCCAGCGAGCAGGAGCAGATCGGCGACGCCGCCATCCGCGTGGCCAAAGAAATCGACACCGCCATTCGCATCCTGCGCCGGACCCGGCAGGTGGAGGTCAGCGCCGAGCGGGAAGAGCTGTACGAGATCCTCAAGCGCCGCCTGTTCGATACGGACCCGGCGCTGATCGAGGCCCAGGCACGAGGCGTGGCCCGGGCCTACTGGGACTATTACCGCGCCCACCCCAACGATTTTGCCCAGGAGTCCCAGACCCCCGAGTACCGCGAGCTGATGGTGCGGGCCTATCCCTTCCACCCGGCCCTCATCGAGGTCCTGCGCGACCGCTGGGGCAGCATCAGCGGCTTTCAGCGCACCCGGGGCGTGCTGCGGCTGCTGGCCCTGGTCATCGGCGACCTGTACCAGCGCCAGCACGCCGCGCCGCTGATCCAGCCGGCCCAAGTCAACCTGGACCACGGCGAGATCCGGGCCGAGCTATTGGAATACGTGGACAACCGAGGCGGCTACGAGTCGGCCATCTTTTCCGACATTGGCG
>JAHJIN010000440.1 GCA_018823415.1 Chloroflexota bacterium
CAGCACGTTCCGCTTTGCACTGCCTATCGCCGGCTAAAAGCGCCTATCGAGCCGATCAACCGTCAGTCTGGCTCAGTGAGTGAACGCGATTGGCTCACTGAGCCGGGATTATTAGCTCAGTGAGTGAATGTGATTCGCTCACTGAGCTATTTTTGTTGGCTCGACCCCGAACGCCCGTTAACCAAATCTTGACCATCCTTTAAACAAACGTTAACAATTCCTTGACCTGGTTTTAACCAACGGGTGCTATGATTCCTCCTGGTGAAGCGATCAGGCTTTACCGATATTTCTGTTTGGAGGAGAAAACATGCGTCAGTTATGGATTTCGGTTCTACTCATCATGGCCCTGGTGGCCGTAGTGGCCGCCCAGTGCCCGTCGGGAGCGACTCCCGCGACGGCCCCGGCCGCCACCCAGGCCCCGGCGGTCACCCAGCCCAGCGGCGACCAGCAGCAAATCACGGTGGCCGGTTCCACCACGGTGCAGCCGTTGGCGGAAAAGCTGGCCCAGGCGTTCGCGGGCCAGAACCCCCAGGTCAAGATCAATGTCTCCGGCGGCGGCTCCAGCGTGGGCGTCAAGTCGGCGGGCCAGGGCACGGTGGACGTGGGCATGGCCTCCCGCGAGGTCAAGGACTCGGAAAAGACCGAGTACCCCAACATTAAGATCTATGTCATCGCCCGGGATGGCATCGCTATCGTCACTCATCCCGATGTGGCAGTGCAGGGCTTGACCACAGACCAGGTGCGGGATATCTTTGCTGGCACGATCACCAACTTGCAGGACGTGGGGGGTCCGGACAAGGCCATCATCGTGGTCTCCCGTGAGGAAGGCTCTGGCACCCGGGGCGCCTTTGAGGAACTGGTGATGGGCCAGGACGCGGTGATCACGGAAAAGGCCATCCTGCAGCCCTCCAACGGCGCGGTGCGGACCACGGTGTCCACCACGCCGGACTCGGTTGGTTTCTTGAGCTTTGGCTACCTGGACAGCAGCGTCAAGGCGCTGCCCATCGACGGGGTGGAGGCCACCGAGGCCAACGCGGCCAGCGGCACGTACCCGGTGGTGCGGCCCCTGAACATGCTGACCCTCGGCGAGCCGGCCGGCGCGGTCAAGGCCTGGCTGGACTTTATCCTCGGCCCCGCAGGCCAGAACATGGTCGGTGAGGAAGGCTATATCAAGGTCAAGTAGCCGCTTCCCACTTGTACTATCTCGATGTGCTCGCGCGGGGTTTGAAACCCTGCGCGAGCCAGTCTAGTTATGGAGGCCCGGCATGAACGCGACCTATCTTGTCGACCGGGGCATCAAGTACCTGCTGCTGGCGGCCGCGCTGCTCTCGGTGGTCATTGTCTTGCTCATCGGGCTGTTTATCCTGGGGGAGAGCCTCCCGGCCTTTCAGCAGATCCCCCTGAACGAATTGCTGCTGGGCAAGGTCTGGCGGCCGCAGCGGGAACTCTATGGCCTCTGGCCCATGATCCTGGGGTCGGTCTATGTGACCATCGGGGCCATCGTATTGGGCTTGCCCTTTGCGCTGGGCGGCGCGATTTTCCTGGCCGAGATTGCCCCAGCCTGGATGCGCCGCGTGATGCGGCCGGCGGTGGAACTGTTGGCCGGCATTCCCTCGGTGGTGTATGGGCTGGTGGGCATGATAGTGCTGGTGCCGGCCGTGCGCCAGCTCTTCCCGGTGCCCTACAACACCGGCTTTGGCCTGCTCTCGGCTTCGATCGTGCTGGCCATCATGGTCCTGCCCACCATCACCAACATCGCCGAAGACGCCATCCGCGCCGTGCCGCCGGAATACAAGCACGGCTCGCTGGCCCTGGGGGCCACCCACTGGCAGACCATCGTGCGGGTGATCCTGCCGGCGGCGCGCTCGGGTATCCTGGCGGCCATCATCCTGGGCGTCGGGCGGGCGCTGGGCGAGACCATGGCCATGATCATGGTCATCGGCAACTCGGTCATCATTCCCCAGCCCCTGACTGACAATCCTTTGACCATGATCCTCAGCCAGGGCCGCACCCTGACCGGCAACGTGGCCGTGGAGATCAGCTATGCCACCGGCCTGCACGAGGATGCCCTGTTTGCCACCGGTGTGGTGCTTTTTGTGTTCATCATGCTCGTCAACAGCCTGGCCCAGGTGCTGGTCCGCGCGGGCGGCAAGGGGGAGAAATGAGCACCCAATCTACCGTTCGGCGCTCATCGGCGCCAGACACGTCCAGCCTGGACCGGCGGCAGCTGACCCAGGGAATCGCCTTTGCCCTGCTGTGGGGAGCCGGGATCTCGGCCGTACTGGTCACGCTACTGGTGGTGGTCTATGTGGTCGTCCAGGGGGGCGGCGTGGTCTTGCGGACGGAGCCGGCCGCCATTACCCTGGACCTGGCCCAGGGCCGGGTTGTCATCGACCTGCCGGACGACAGCATCGACGAGAACGTCAAGGTCGTCCAGTGGCCCATCAACCTGCCCGGGGCTGCGCTCATCGCCCTGTATGACGTGCCCTTTTTCCCCTTTTTGCTCACCGAGCCCCGGGGCGGGCTGTCCGGCGAAGGGGGCATCTCGACCACCATCGTCACCACGCTCTAC
>JAHJIN010000441.1 GCA_018823415.1 Chloroflexota bacterium
ACACAAGGGCGTGCTCTTTTTGGACGAACTGCCCGAGTTCGGGCAGCGGGTGCTGGAGGTGCTACGCCAGCCGCTCGAGTCCCGGCAGGTGGTGGTGGCCCGCGCTACCACCACGCTGGTCTTTCCGGCTGATTTCCAACTTGTCGGCGCGATGAACCCCTGCCCGTGTGGCTACTATGGTGACCCGGTCCGCGAGTGCACCTGCTCCATGACCATGGTCACCCGCTACCAGAAGCGCATCTCCGGCCCCCTGCTAGACCGCATCGACATCCACGTGGACGTGCCCCGGGTGGATTATGAGAAACTGGCCGACGACCGGCTGGGCGAGCCATCTGTCGCCATCCGGGAGCGGGTGGAGCGAGCCCGGGCTATCCAACGCCAACGCTTTGCCAACACCCCCCTCTCCACCAACGCGGACATGGGGCCGGCCGAGGTGCGCCAGTTCTGCCCCCTCGACCCCACCAGCAAGAGTCTGCTCAAGGCCGCCATGACCCAGTTGCACATGTCGGCCCGGGCGTATCACCGCATCCTCAAGCTGGCCCGGACCGTTGCGGATCTGGCCGGGGCCGAGGCCATACAGCCGGCGCATGTGGCGGAGGCGATCCAGTACCGGCCGAGACAGTTTGCGTGAGCGCGATGCGGCGAGCCTGATAGAAAGGCCGCCAACCACCACCTGAAAGGTACCCTCCACACATCAACTGCCCCGACGAGACCATCTCGCCGGGGCGTTTGCGTGGGGGTCGCCGTCTTGCTCCGACATGCTTTTAAGCTACTGTACTTCGAGCAGCGACCAGTTGCCAGTACAGGGCTTGCCGGCTCGCCTCGGTGCAGATGGGCCGACAGGGATCCCCCGTCTCGCGCCAGTTGCGCACGCGGCAGCCCCCGCCACAGATGAGGCGCAGGTCGCAAGCGGCGCACTCGGCCATATGGTCCACGCTGGCTTCCTGGTAGATGCGGTTGAGCTGCGCGGCCAGGTTGACCAGCGGGGTCGCGCGGACATTGCCGAGCGGCTGGGTGAGCACCTGGCACGCGTGCACATCGCCGCTGGCGGCCACGATGACACCCCCACCATAGCCGCAGGAGCGCCGGGGCCGGCGCGGTTGACGCGGCGGGTCGCCGGGCCAGCCGCGCGTTTGCAGTTGCGCCAGAACGCCGGCCACGGCGTCGTCCATCGCGCCGAGGTCTGGGCATAGGTGGCCGGTCCTGGCCCGGCCCTCCGGCCACGCGCTGTTTACCGCCACGGCCAGCCGGGTCCCGCCCAGTGACTCCAGCAGGTCCGCCAGGTGCGCGGTCAGGTCGGCGGCGTTCTGGGGCAGCACGGTGACGCCGATGCGCAGATGCACGTCTGTGTCACCGAGCAACCGGATGGCTTGGACCGCGCGCTGAAAGGTGCCGGCGCCCCGCACGGCGTCGTGGACAGCCGGGTTAGCCCCGTCCAGGCTGATTTGTACCCAATCGAACAACTCGCCCAGGCGCCGGGCCATCGCCGCGTCCGCGATCAGCGTGCCATTGGTGAACAGCGAGAGCTGGTGGCCCTGTGCATGCGCATGCGCGGCCAGGTCGCCCAGGTCCGGGCGCAGCAGCGGCTCGCCGCCGCTCAAGGCCACCACACTGGGGCCATAGATGGCCGTGAACTGGTCGAGCACATCAAGCCATTTGGCCGTGGTCAGTTCCTCGCCCGCCTGGGTCCCGGCGTCCATGTAACACTGGGGGCAGTGCAGGTTGCAGCGGTTAGTCAGGTAGACGTGGAGCATCCGTTTGGCTGTGGCCGGGTCCAGTTCCGTGACCGGCGCATTGGCATAAAACCGCTGGCGCTCGATCTGGGCCAGTAGAGTTGTGAGCGTGTCCAGCAGTGTCCCCGGTGGTTTGCCTGTGATCTGCCCGGCCAGACGCAGCGCGGCACGAGGTGTCTCCCCCCAGCCCAGGGCCGTCAGCAGCGCGGCACCAGGCAGGTCCGTCACGATCCAGTTGGGCTGGGCCGGGGCGAGACAGAGATACGCTTCCTCGACCTGCCGCCAACTCAAGAGTGCCGGCAGGTGAAGGGGTTGGTCCAGGTCAAAGGTTATAGTGTCGGTAGATGACATCACTATGTCCCGGCGAGCCTCCCGCAGGCTGTCAGTCTGCGGGAGGTTATTCAAGCTGGTCGTGCTATCATTCTTTGGCGATGAGCGGCAAATAGATCTCATAGGGCGACAGGCTGGGCGGGGCGCCAGTGCTGCCCGCGCTCAGCGGGTCTGAGACGGTGAGCGGATGCGCCGGCCGGTCCTTTTCCTGGAAGGAGAGCTGGTGGGTCTGCGACGCGCGATCCTCGTTGGTCAGATCGGACTCGGGCGCGATGGCCAACTGATACTGGCTGTCGCCCACGGCCTGCACCTCCACCAGGTAGCGGCCCCCCTCATCGAGCCATTCGACTATTTCGTCCACGGTCCCGGCGCCGCCGGGGCCGTTGCTGAAATAGTTGGGCCGGAAAGCCTGCAGCGGCTTCCAGATGTACAGGTCGGGGTCGCCGTTGAGGGCCGTGGCATAGAACCCGGCCAGGTCGCTGGCGTCCATCGCAAAGCGGTACTGTGTCCGCCCCCCGGCGACCAGGGCCTGGTTGTTACCCACCAGGTTGGTATAGGTCAGGCTGTGCTCGTCCAACAGCGAGACGTTCCGCGCCGCGTCGGCTACCCAGATCCCCAGGTACTTGACCCCGTCGCCGGGCGAGAGGGTCCAGGTGAGCGTGGGCGCATAGCTGATCCAGCCGCTGTCCTGAGCCACGATCCAGGCCCCGGTGAGGGAGTCGGGCGTCCACTCGCGCAGGAACATCCAGCGGGCGTCCGAGTCAGCCCAGATCTCTAGCTCTACGTCCTGCTGGGTCACGGCCTGGATGCCGTTGACGAGGCCCAGGTTGGCCTGGGGCGGGATGACGTCGGCGGTGGGCGACAGGCTGGGGTCCACGGTCACGGTCGCCGTCATGACCACCGTGTCCTCCCGGTCCAAAAAGTACTGGCGCGCGGCCCCGATCAGGGCGTCGGTGTTGGGCCAGCCGGCGTGGGCCGTGACCTGGTTTTCCAGGACGGCGGCGCCGGCCGCGTCTACCCGCGCGTTAAAGGACACGCGGAACCACTGCCCCGGCCATACCAACCGGGCCGGCCAGGTGATGGTGCCGGCCCCCGGGTCATAGACCGCCTCGGAGCCCAGGGTCTCGGTGACTGGCATCAGGCCGGCGGGCAGGGTGTCCACGATGGATACCTGCGCCTCTTGCTGGCCGGTGTTGCGCACGGCGATGTCGAACGTTACCTCATCGCCGGGGCGCGCCACCTGCGGCGACGCCGTCAGGCTGCTGGCGCTCAGGTCCGGCGTGCTGGGCGGGAACCAGATCACCTGGGCGATCTGGTAGGGCGCTTCCAGGTTGCCGGCCTCGTCCTGGGCCTGCCCAAAGAAGGTGTGATTGCCCCGGCCCAGCTCGGTGGTGGCGGTGTAATACCAGTTCACCTCGATCTCGGGCATGCCGGGGATGGGATGCCACTCGCCCAGCGCGCTGGCCGAGGTCCAGTCGCCGCCGTTGGCCTGGATGCCCATGCCGCCGCGACCGGAGAGGCTGTCGCTGATGACGCCGCCCAGCACCAGATGCTGGTTGCCCAGGGTATCGGTGACGACGTTGGCGATCCAGACGCCAAAGGTGTAGCCGTTATAGTGGATCTCGGAGCTGGGCGGGGTCACGTCCAGCTTGAACGTGGTGGAGACTGGCTCCGAGGTGTGGCCGACCGCGTCAGTAGCCCGGGCCCAGACGGTGGTCGTGGGGGTGTCGGTGGTGTAGAACAACGGGGTATACGGTTGCCAGGTGGCGCCGTCGGTGCTGGTTTCGATGGCCGCCACGCCCGAGCCGGCGCCGTCCGCGGCGTTCACGGTGACGGTGAGCGGCGATGCGTACCAGTCGCTATTGCCGGTAGGCTGCGGCGGGTCCAGCGCCAGCGTCACCTGGGGCGGATTGGTGTCCACGCGGATGGCACGGTGGCCGGCGTCGCTCCACTCGTAGCCGTCGCTCATGGCCCGCACGTGGGCGTACCAGAGACCATCGGACACGCCGTCAAAGGTATGGGTGGTGGTCAGCCCCATGTTGGCCATGCCGGGCACGGTGTCGGGCCGGCCATCCATGTACCAGCGATAGCCGGCGATGGTGGCCGGGTCGCCGGCCGGTTGGGTCCAGGTGATCACCACGGTATTGTCGGCATACCAGGTATCCGGGTCCGGGTGGCTGGGGCTAGAGACCAGGGGCACGGTGGGGGTGATCAGCTTGCCGGCCGCCGGCTGGGGCGGTTCATCTTCCAGCGATTTACCGATGCTGTTCACCCAGTAGCTCACGACCATGAACTCTTGGGACACGCCGCTGGGGGACATGGCATTCTGAACCCAGATGTAGGGGCTATAGTTATAGTTAAAGCCAGTCGGGGTCGTGGCGTATCCCAGCGGGCCGGCCTGACCATCAACCAGTGTGCTGGTGCTCCAGGTGTACGCGCGGGAGGTCCGGGTCTCCGAGCCGTAGGTGTAGGACCCTTCTACGCCGACGCCCATGACCTTAGCCTCAAAGCCGATGCCGGCGCTCTCTGCCGTGGTGGTCTCGACGCTCGTGGTCCACTCGGTGTCCTGGGTCGTTTCCCAGGTGGTGACGCCGCCGCCCCGGTCCACCTGGATCCCGTTGGTAGACGTCCAGTCCCACTGGATATGGCCGTCTACGGTCTGGTAGGTGCCATCGGGGAGCTTGACCTTGAACGAGTTGTCGTTGATCTCGGTCGGGCGCTCGGTGGGCCACTGGTTGCTATTGGCGACGATGCTGCCATTCTGAACCAGCGCCACTTCTGACGGGTGGCCCCAGACCTGCACCTCGGCCAAGGAGAGATAGCCGGTGCCGGCCAACTGCACCCGCACGTAGCGGCCGGAGCGGTTGGGGATCGCGGTGGTGAGCCGGCCAGCCTGGCCGGCGACGTAATAGTTCCACACGTTCGGATCGGCGGCCAGCGTGGCCGGGTTGTTGGAGGTAAAGGCCGTATCCGATACGAACACGTAAAAGTTGCTCAGCCGGTTGCCGCAGCAGTCGGTGCGGTTCCACAACTGGATGGCGTCCAGCCACTGGATGCGGCCCAGGTCCACCTGCCACCAGGCGTACTGCTCATAGTTGGTGTGCGAGACCGAGCCATTGGCATAGTTCCCATCCGCATTATTGTCCACGGCCCGGCTGGCCGCCGCAGTGCTGTAGGTGCTGGACTGGGTGGCCGTGCGGCCCCGGGCCACGTTCTGGCCCACCGGCACCCACGAGTTGCCAAACTCGGTGGGACCGTCGCTGTACCACACGTCCAGCCCCCGGGAACTGGAGGTGTAGCCCTTGGGGATGCGGAGCTGGAAGGTCTGACCGGATCGGCTCTCCCGGTACTCGTAGACCCAGTAGGTGACCTTGTCGAACGTCACCATGTCCCAGATGCCCACGTACATGTCGCTGACCAGGTGCAGACCATCGGTGGTCATGGTGGACTGCTCGTTCGAGACTTCCACCGATTTCTCGTACTCGTAGGTAAAGGATGGCCCCACCTCAAAGATGTCGGCAAAGCTGATGGACTCGTCGATGGTGAGCGAGCCGGCCTGGCTGGTGGTGGCGCCGGTGGCGGTGGAGCTGCCGGAGCCGATAGACTTGCCAAAGCCGACCGCCGAACCCACCCCGCCGCTGGCACGGTTGTAGGCCGAATAATGAGGCGGGACATAGAGCACCGACGTCACCTGCGTCTCGGTGGTCTCCCAGCAGTTGCCGGTATAGTTGCCGTAGGAGGTATCTCCGTCCACGTCGCCCATGGCGATCCAGAACTCGCCGAGGTCGCAACTGTCGTCGACGGTGTGAAAGTTGTAGGAGCGGCTCTGGGTCAGGCCGCTCTCGCCCTCAAAGACCAGCGTTTGCAGCTCGCCGTTCTCGTCCCGAAACGACGTGGCGATCTCGGCCCGGCCGTCCAGGTCGATATCGCCGGCAGCAGTCTGGATCCGCGACACGTGGTCCCAGGGGCTGGCCGTGTTGGTCCAGTGGCTATTGGTGCGCTCTTGCAGCCCACCTGGGCCGGGCCGGACGTAATCGTACGTCCGGAGGTGCGGATAGGTGTGCTTTTTGTCGGCAGCGACGCCTTGCCGGACGTAGAGATCGTAGGCCAGGCAGACCTCGGCCTTGCCGTCGCCGTCAATGTCGCCGGCGGCCACCGAGACGGCCTTGGGATCCACCCAGTCTATCCCGTTCAGGCTATAGCCGGAGGTCGAGTCGATCTGAACATAGGTACTGTCGTCGAACGACCAGGTGCCGGTGCGGTCCAGGACGAGCACCTGCACTTTGCCCTCGTTACGGCCGCCATAGTTGTCGTCCACGAGGGCAATGATGACCTCGTCTTCAAAGTCGCCGTCCAGGTCGCCGGTGGTCACGTCGACCAGCCGTTGGTCGCTGTACACACCATCATCGAGATAGTCACGGTCCACGTTGGTCCAGGATTTGCCCCAGATGTTGGTGAGGTTGGGATACGATACGTTTTCAAACATCTGGACCTGGAGGTGATAGTTGCCGTCCACAAAGGCGGTGACGATCTCGTCGTTGTAGCCATCGCCGTCCAGGTCGCCGGTGGCCACGCAGACCTGGGAGACATAGCCCCGGCCCCCGCTATCGCTCCAGTACCACCGGTTCCACGTGTTGTTGCCGGGGCTGATGCCGCCGGTGCTATCGCCATTCAGCAGGACCAGGTGGAGGTCGTCCTTGTCGTCCCGAAAGGCGATCACCACCTCGTCGTCGCCGCTGCGGTACAGGTCGCCGGCGGCCACGTCGATGTATTTCACGTCGCCCCCGCTGTGGCGGTCATAGTTGCTGGACCAATAGTCGCCGGGCTGGGTACCGTACCCAGGGATGCGCACGGACAGGTCGTTGTTCGCGTTCCGAAAGGCCATCACCGACTCGGGCCGGCCATCGCCGTTCAGGTCGGCCGTGGTAATGGACGGCCAGCGGATGTTGGGGTTCTCAGTGCTATAGCTGTGATAGTTCTCTGTAGTCAGGCCAGAGCCGCTGGCGTCCAGGGTGACAACGCGCAGGCGGTCGTTGCTGTCTTCCCAGCGGTTCACGATGACGATCTCGCTCTCGGCGCGCAGCTTGGCCTGATAGCCGCTGGGCGGCGCGCTACAGTTGGGAGCCAGCGCGGCCGGTTCCGCCTCGTCTGGCTCGAACACCGGCCCGACTGGGGCCGGCGGAGTGGGTCCCTGGACGTAGGCCGGCTGCGGGGTCAGGCCCAGCACCAGGAACAGGAGCACCAGGGCGGCGCACAGCCGCCCGAGCCGTTGTGTGGTTCGCGTGTTCATAGGGTCTTCTCCTCGTGTCTAGACCTCCGAAGTCCGCTGGCGCGAGACCTCGGAGGTTTTGCGCCTCGTATCAGGCGATGATGCAGACGGGCATGATGGTGACCATGCCGCCCGGTCCGGGTGGGCACAGCAAGGTGGTCTTGGTGGCCCGGGCCTCCAGGGCCTCGCCGCCCAGCTCGTCTTCTTCGGTCAGGGGCGGCAGGACGATGTGGACCTGGTCGGGGGTGTTTTCCACCACCGTGTAGCGGATGCCCTCGGGCACGTCCACGCCGGCCGCGGTCAGCACGCCGGCCGGGTCAGCCTTGAGTGACGCCCGGTAGGCCGGGTCCGTCGTCGCGCGTTGCAGCACGTCCATGAGCGTATCTTTGTGAGCAGTCATGTCTGGGTATCTCCTTGTGTGATAGGGGTTCGCAGGGAGCTAGTCCCCGCGTCTGCGGCGTGTGGCGGACTGTGGTCCGCCGCGAACATCACTTTTTTCCCGGCATCACCTCCTCTCCGCGAGTCTCTCAACGGGTCTTTTTGCGCGCCTGCCAGCGCTGGATCAAGGCCCGGATGTAGCGCTGGCTGAACAGGAGCACCAGCACCAGCACCAACGCGCCGCCCAGTACCGGGCCAAACTGCTGCAAGAGCGCCGGGATCTGCAGCGCCAGGGGCACCACCAGAAAAACCACGAAATAGACGGCCGCCAGAAGACCGTACGCCAGAAAGATGCGCCGCTGGCCGGCGTCGGCCGGCGGCACAGGCTGGTCCCGACGCACCCAGCGCATCAGCCACAGCCGACTGTACTCGAACGAGCGCCGGCGCAGGTTGGGAATGCCGGTCAGGTCGCTCAGCACATAGTAGCCGTCAAACTCGAGGAATGGGTTCAGGTTGGCCAAGGAGAACGGCACCGTGGCGAGCATCAGCATCAGGGCTAGGTGGCTGAACATGCTGCCGACCGGCGCCAGCCACCACAGCCACGCCCCCAGTGACCCAAACACCAGCGTGGACAGCGGCCCGGCCAGCGAGACCCCGGCCCGCTGCCAGCGGCTGGGAAACAGCCAGGCGTCTGACGTGTCGGCATAGGCCGCCAGGGTGATATAGTAGAGCATGATCCCCATCTTGTGGACGTGCCCGCCAAAGTGGACGCAGGTGAGGGCATGGGCCAGCTCGTGGACGACGATGACCACGGCCACGCTCCCGTATAGCAGTAGCGCATAGAGCACCAGCTCCCACCCGCTGGCGAACACGGTCCCCAGGTCGCTGCCCAGACGATACCAGCCCAGGACCAGGGGGATCAGCCCGCTGAGGGCCAGCAGCGACCAGAACCAGACCAGGGGCGTGCTGAACAGCACCCGCACAACGCGGTACAACCGCTGGGTCCAGCCGTCGGTGTCCGGCAGGGTATAGTTGAAGCGCAATAAGGCCCCCAGCCGCGAGACCACGTGCGAGGTGAGGTGGGCCATGAGCTGGCTGTAGAGGTTCTGCCGGCCGTGCTCCAGCAGGCCAAAGCCCTCGACCTTGTCCAGGAAGCCCTGCACCGTCTCGGGCCGGATGGGCCGGTACTGCTGGCTATAGGCCTGCACCAGGTCGCGCACCTCGTGGTTAGCGTCCAGCAGGGTGAGAATGAAATACTCGTTGGCCTTGAAACGATAGTAGGCCAGGGCCACCGGGTCCTTGAGCACATAGTACGTCACGCCGGCCTCCTCCTGCTGGGAGACGACCAGGTCGGCGCGGAGGCGGGGCCGGGCCTTGACCAGGCGCAGGTGGTGGTCCAGGTGGTCCCACAGCGAGGGGCCGTCAGTGTCCTCAACCAGGACCACCGGCCGGGCCGCCAGGCGCGCCCAGAGGCCGGCCGGGGCATCTGGCTCGGGTGGAGATGACAGTTCGGGATCGGTCACGGTGTCACTATCCTGATCGCGTTCACGTTTATTTGCTGACCAGCCCTTCGGCTCCGCTCAGGACAAGCGGCAGGTAGATGGTGTGTAGCGCCGGCGCCGGCCGCGTGGCCGAGACCGGGCCATAGCGCGCGGCCCCGCCGCCGGCGTCCACCACCTCCAACCAGTACCAGTAAGTCGCGCCCGGCGCGGCCGTTTCGTCCACGTAGGTGTAGGCCGGGCCCCCCGTGGCCGGGAGCAGCGCGGCTGTGAGCCGAGCCGGTTCCGCGCCCGGCCCGCCGGCAGCGCCGGCGCGATAGACGTGGAACCCCAGCACGTCCACCTCCAGCGCCGTCTCCCAGGTCAGGACGATGGCCTGGTCCTGCGGCGCGGCAGCGAAACTGTGCAGGGTCACGGCCGTGGGCGGCGCGGCCCCGTACCAGTAGCCGGCCCCCAGCGAGACCGCCTCGGGGCCGCTGCCGGATGGCCCGACGATGGGCTGGCCCAGGGTGTCGTTCAGGGCCACGCCGGGACCGGTGGCCAGCGCACCCCCGCCGGCCACGATCCACCAGTCGATGGCCGGGCTGCCTTGGGCCAGGGCAGCGCTGGCGGCCAGGGCCAAAAGCCCCACCAGGACGGCCAGCAGAGTCAAGAAGGTTCGTTTGTTCATGGCAATGCCTCCTGATATAATAGTGAAAACGCAAGTGCTTGACAATTGGCCGTAACTCAGGCACAGTAGCTCTAGTGCTACCGGGCCGGAGACCGTTGATTGGAACGGGAGACGCACAGGCCCCTGGACCCGCTCTGGCCCGGTGGGACAACCCACTCATCTGCAAAATCAAGGAGGTAACGAGCCATGAGTCGCCAACG
>JAHJIN010000442.1 GCA_018823415.1 Chloroflexota bacterium
ATGGCCGGGTTGAACTTTATGCACGCCGTGGCCCAGGCCTGGGAGGCCGGCAAGCTCTTTCACATCGACCTGAACGACCAGAACTATGCCCGTTTCGACCAGGACTGGCGCTTTGGGGCGCAGAACCTCAAACAAGCATTCTTCCTGGTCAAGTTCCTGGAGGACGTGGGCTATGCGGGCAGCCGCCACTTTGACGCCCATGCCTATCGCACCGAAGACGTGGCGGGGGTGAAGGATTTTGCCCGGGGCTGCATGCGCACCTACCTCATCCTCAAGGACAAGGCCGCCCGGTTCCACGCCGACCCCGAGATTCAAGGGTTGCTGGCCGAGATCCGGGCCGACGACGGCGCGATGGACCCATTCAAGGGTGCATTCACCCCCCAGAAGGCCGCCGCCCTCAAGGCCCACGCCTTTGACCGGGTCGCCCTCGGCGCGCGGGGGATGCAGTACGAAAAGCTAGACCAGTTGGTCAACGAGCTGTTGCTGGGGGTGCGGTAAAGGGGGGCTGGTCATGGCACACTTTGTGGGCATTGACGCCTCGACCACGGCCACCAAGGCGCTGCTGATACGTGCCGACGGCCAGGTGGTAGCCGTGGCCTCGTCCGAGTATACCTATGAGACGCCGCAGCCCCTCTGGTCCGAGCAGCACCCCGACCTGTGGTGGCGGGGGGCCATCGACAGCATTCGTCAAGTGTTGGCCCAGTCGGGCGTTGATCCGGCCGACGTCAAGGGCGTGGGCCTCACCGGCCAGATGCACGGCCTGGTGCTGCTGGATGTCGCTGGGGAGGTCCTGCGCCCGGCCATCCTGTGGAACGACCAGCGCACCGCCGCCGAGTGTGACGAGATCCGCCAGCGGCTGAGCCGGGAGCGTCTCATCCAGATCACCGGCAACGACGCGCTGACCGGGTTCACCGCGCCCAAGGTCCTGTGGGTCAGGAACCACGAGCCACAGGTGTTCGCCCGGGCGCGCCACATCTTGTTGCCGAAGGATTACGTACGCTACCGGCTCACCGGTGACTATGCCACCGACAAGGCCGGCGCGGCCGGCACCATCCTGTTCGACCTCGCCGCCCGCGACTGGTCGCCGGCGGTGCTGGCTGCGCTGGACATCCCGGCTGCATGGCTGCCCCGGACCCACGAAGGCCCCGAGGTCACCGGCGTCATCAGCGCCGAGGCGGCCGCGGTCACCGGCCTGAAGGCCGGGACCCCGGTGGTAGCCGGTGGCGGCGACCAGGCGGCCCAGGCCGTGGGCGTCGGCGCGGTGGAACCGGGCATCGTGGCCCTCACCCTGGGCACGTCCGGCGTGGTCTTTGCCAGCACCGGCCAGCCGTTCATCGAGCCGGAGGGCCGCTTGCACGCCTTCTGTCACGCCGTGCCGGGGCGCTGGCACCTGATGGGCGTCATGCTCTCGGCGGCGGGCAGCCTGCGCTGGTACCGCGATACCCTGGCCTCTGGCATGGGCTTTGACACGCTGCTGGCCCCGGCCGCGGCGGTGCCCCCCGGCAGCGAGGGCCTGCTCTTCCTGCCTTACCTCACCGGCGAGCGCACCCCGCACCCAGACCCGCTGGCCCGGGGCGCGTTCGTGGGGCTTACCGTGCGCCACACCCAGGCCCACCTGACCCGCGCGGTGTTGGAGGGTGTAGCCTACGGCCTGCGCGACGGCTTTGAGTTGATGAGAGCGGCCGGGTTGACCGAGATTCGCCAGGTGCGCGTCTCCGGCGGTGGGGCCAAGAGCCCGCTGTGGCGGCAGATCCTGGCCGACGTGCTGGACGCCGAACTGGTGACGGTCAACACCACCGAGGGCGCGGCCTATGGCGCGGCGCTGCTGGCAGCCACCGGCGCCGGTGTCTATCCCAACGTGGACACCGCTTGCGCGGCGGCGATCCGGGTGACCGGCTCCACCGCGCCCGGCCCGGCGCGCGCGGTTTACGAGAGCTTGTATCCATTGTACCGCAACCTGTACCCGGCGTTGCGGACCACGTTTGACGCGCTAGGGCCTAACCTGTGAAATTATTGTACAACGAGCAAGAATTTCCAAAAACGCCAACCTGATAGGGTCTGGTTTATCCAGGTTAGGAAGAACAGAATGATTGCCAGGTATACACCGCCAGCGGGCAAGACCCTGCACATCGTCGGGCAAGACCTGGGCGCGGTCGCCGGCTATGTCGAGCACGTCTGGTCCACACCTGGCGGCGTCACCACCTACACTGGCCTCAGCGAGGGCGAGGCTGACATGCTGCACAGACTGTCCTGCACCGTCAACTATGGGGCCGGGGACGTCAACGCCCAGGAATGACTGATGGCGAGCGTCGTGGCCCACCACCTGGCAGTGCCACGTTGGCGCGCGAGGGGTGTGCGACCGGTCAAAGGCGCAGCAATAACTGCCCCTTGTCGTTGGGGGCCTCCTGAACCGGCGCGCCGATGAGCGCCCGCAGCCGGGCCTCGTCGAGGATGGGGATGCCCAATGCCTGGGCCTTGGTATATTTGGTGCCGCCGGGGTCCGCGCCCACGACCAGATAAGCAGTCTTTTGGCTCACGCTGCCGGTGACCTTGCCGCCGTGGGCCTGGATGAAGGCCGTAGCGTCTTGGCGGGAGAGGGTGGGCAACGTGCCGGTGATAACGAACGTGAGGCCAGCCAGCGGCGCCGGCCTGGCTTCTCCGGCCGGGGGTTCTTCGCTCATGCGCACCCCGGCGATCCGCAGCTTGTCGATAACGCGCCGGTTGGACTCGCTGGCAAAGAACTCGGTCACGCTGGCGGCGATGCGCGGCCCTAGTCCCTCGATGGTCTGCAATTCCTCGACAGTGGCAGCGGTCAGGACGTCGATGGCCGGATAGCGCTGGACGAGCAACCGGGCCACGGTCACGCCCACGTGCCGGATGCCCAGGCCGCTCACCAGCCGGGCCAGCGGTCGCTGTTTGGATTCCTCGATGGCCGCCAGCAGGTTGCTCACCCGCTTTTCCCCATAGCCCTCGCGCTCCAGCAGGTCTTCCGTCTTGAGGGCATACAGGTCGGCCACGTCATGGAGCAGACCCCAGTCCACAAAGAGCTGGGCCTGGCGCTTGCCCATGCCTTCGATGTCCATGCTGCCCCGGCCGGCGAAATGAGCGATAGACTGGACCAGCCGGGCCGGGCACGAGGCATTCACGCAATAGGTCGCCACCTCTTCAGGCGACTTGGACACCGGCTCGCCGCAGTCGGGGCAGGTGCCCGGCATGTGGAACTCGCGCTCCTGGCCGGTGCGCAGGTCCTCGATAGGCTTGACCACCTGGGGAATCACGTCGCCGGCCCGCTTGATCACCACCATGTCGCCGATGCGGATGTCCTTGCGGTGGATATCCTCCTCGTTGTGCAGGGTGGCCCGGCTCACAGTCACCCCGCCAATGTTCACCGGCTCCAGGATGGCATACGGCGTGAGCACGCCGGTGCGCCCCACGTTGATGCCCACGTCCAGCAGGCGCGTGGTGGCCTCGCGGGCCGGGAATTTCAGCGCGATGGCCCAGCGCGGATCGTGCGAGATGGTGCCCAACTCGTCCTGCGTGGCGAAATCGTCCACCTTGACCACCATGCCGTCGGCCTCGTACGAGAGGGTATCACGCCGGGCCATCCACTCATCGCAATAGGCCACCACGGCCTCGAAATCGGTGAACCGGCGCGCGTCATTGTTCACCGGAAAGCCCAGGCCCTTGAGGTATTGCAGGGCCGCCCACTGCGACGCGATGCCGGCCTCCTCCGCGCCCCGCATAAAATAGGCGAAAAAGGACAGCGGCCGGCCGGCGGTGATGGACGAGTCAAGCTGTCGCACCGAACCGGCGGCGGCGTTGCGCGGGTTGGCAAAGAGCTTGTCGCTGGCCTCGGCCTGGCGCTGGTTGAGGGCCTCAAACGCGGCCAGCCGCATATACACCTCGCCGCGCACCTCGATAAAGGCCGGAGGCGCGGCGTCGCCGGCCGCCGGGATGCGCAGGGGGATGCTCTTGACGGTGCGCAGGTTCACGGTAATGTCCTCGCCCACCAGGCCATTACCCCGGGTGGCCCCCTGCACAAACTGCCCGGCCTCGTAGCGCAGCGAAACGGCCAGCCCGTCTATTTTCGGCTCGGCCACGTAGGCCGGCTCTGGCGCGCCCTCGGGCAGCAGACGCAGGATGCGGTCGCGCCAGGCTCGCAACTCGACCTCGTCAAAAGCGTTGCCCAGGCTGAGCATGGGGACCGGGTGCGTCACCTTTTCAAAGCGACCCAGCGGCTCGGCGCCCACGCGCTGGGTGGGCGAATCTGGCGTCACCAACTCGGGTTGGTCCATCTCTAACGCTCGCAACTCGCGCACCAGGGCGTCGTATTCGGCGTCGCTGACCACCGGGTCATCCAGCACGTGGTAGCGATAGTTGTGGAAGCGAATCTCGCGGCGCAGGTCCTCGGCGCGCTGGCTCAGGTCTGCTGGGATCATGAGGGCCTCCTGGTTCGTCAAATTCGAGTCCATTATAGCGCGCCGGGCGCGCCTCGTCAACGTCTGGCCGGCGCGGTTGCCCCCCGCTTGCCAAGACTCGCCGGACCGGGTACAATGCGCCCTCGGCTATTAACACCCAGCGCATTTCGACACGCAAGATGTGGTACAACGACATGACCCAACCAGACTCTTTCATCCGGCTCGAAAACCTCTCCAAGAGCTACCAGGAAGGCGCGCACACCCGCGTGGTGTTGCGCGACGCCAGCGCCGCCCTGGCCCGGGGTGAGTTTACCGCCATCGTGGGCCGGAGCGGCACCGGCAAGAGCACCCTCCTGAACGTCATCAGCGGCATCGACCGGGCCGACGCCGGCCACATCTGGCTGGACGGGCGCGACCTGACGACCCTGAGCGAGCGCGAGCGGACCCTGTTCCGCCGCCAGAACATCGGGTTCGTGTTCCAGTTCTTCAATCTCATCCCCACGCTCACGGCCTGGGAGAACGTGGTGCTGCCCCTGGAGCTCAAGGGCGCCCCGGCCGACGAGGTACGCCGCCGGGCCGAGGCCGTGCTGGACGCCGTGGGTCTGCTGGATCGGCGCGGCACGTTCCCCGACCGGCTCTCAGGCGGCGAGCAGCAGCGCATCGCCATCGCCCGGGCCCTGGTCCACGACCCGCTGCTGGTCCTGGCCGACGAGCCCACCGGCAACCTGGACGAGCAGACCGGGCAGCAAGTGCTGGCGCTCCTGGACCGGCTCACCCGCCAGGCCAACAAGAACCTCATCCTGGTGACGCACAGCGCCAACGCCGCCGCCCGGGCCGACCGCATCCTGTACCTGCGCGAGGGCAAGCTGGAGCCGGATGCGTAGCCGCATTTTTCCCCGCACCCTGCTGAACGTCGCCTGGCGGACGCTACTGCGCCGGCCCTGGCAGACCGGGCTCATGATCCTGGGCATCACCCTGGGCGTGGCCGTCGTCGTGGCCGTGGACCTGGCCAACGCCAGCGCCGGGCGCGCCTTTGACCTGAGCGCCGAGGCCATCGTGGGCCGGGCGACGCACGAGATGGTGGCCGGGCCGGAGGGCCTGGACGAGGCGCTGTACGTCCGCCTCCGCCTCGCTGGTGCGCTGCCAGTGGCCGCCCCCATCATCACCGAGTATGTCTCGTCGCCGCAGTTGGGCGACCGGCCGCTCCAGCTTTTGGGCGTGGACCCCTTCTCCGAGCCGCCCTTCCGCGACCATCTGTGGCGGGACCAGGACGCTGCATCAGCGGACGCCGCGTCGGCGGACGACGCCGGCCTGACCGATTTCCTCACCGAGCCCGGCGCGCTGTTCATCGCCGCCGACGTGGCCGACCGCTACGGCCTGGCGCGCGGCGACCGGCTCACACTGGACGTGGGCGGGTTCGAGCGCGATGCGTACATCGCCGGGGTACTCCGGCCAACCGATGACCTGAGCCGCCGCGCCCTGGACGGCGTCATCCTGGCCGACATTGCCACGGCGCAAGAGTTGCTGGACCGCGTGGGCCGGCTGGATCGCGTGGACCTCATCCTCCCGGACGACGGCGGCGCGTCCGCCGACCGGATCCGGGCCTTGCTGCCGACCGGCGTTCGCGTGGAGCCGGTATCGGCCCGGGCCGGGGCCATCAAGCAAATGACCGCGGCCTTTCAGACCAACCTGGTAGCCCTCAGCCTGCTGGCCCTGTTCGTGGGGCTGTTCCTCATCTACAACACCATGACCTTTTCCGTGGTGCAGCGCCGGCCCCTGTTTGGCACGCTGCGCTGCCTGGGCGTCACCCCCGGCGAAGTATTCGCCCTGGTGGTCAGCGAGGCCCTGGTGGTGGGCGTGGTCGGCTCCGGGCTGGGGCTGCTACTGGGCATCGTCATGGGCCAGAACGCCGTGGACATGGTGACGCAGACCGTCAACGACCTGTACTTTGTGCTCACGGTGCGGTCCGTGGGCATCCCGCCGGAGAGCCTGGTCAAGGGCGCGATCATGGGCATCGTCGCCACGATAGCGGCGGCTGGCTTGCCGGCGTGGGAGGCCGCCTCCGTGCCGCCGCGCGCGGCCCTATCTCGGTCCGGCCTGGAGACCAAGGCCCGGCGCGCCGTGGTCTGGGCCGCTTTGGGCAGCGTCATCACCTTTGCCGCTGGCGTGGCCGTGCTGGCCCTGCCCACCCGCGACCTGTGGATCAGCTTTGGCAGCCTGGCTGCCGTGGTCCTGGGCTTTGGCTTGCTGACGCCCCTGGCGACCATCGTGGTGATGCGCGCGGCGGCGGCGCTGCTCGGCCGCGTGTGGGGCGCGCGCGGGCGCATGGCCCCTCGTGACGTGGTCAATTCGCTCAGCCGGACCTCCATCGCCGTGGCCGCGCTCATGATCGCCGTGTCCGTCACCATCGGCGTGAGCCTGATGATCGGCAGCTTTCGCGGCACCGTGGTGACGTGGCTGGGCTATGCCCTCCAGGGCGACGTGTACGTCTGGGCGCCCAGTTTCAAGGCCACGCAGAACACCAGCGTGCTGGCCCCAGCCGTCGTCGGCGTGGTCGAGCAGACGCCCGGCGTGGCCAGGGCGGACCTGATCCGGGCCACCGACGTGGACTCGCCTGCTGGGCCGGTCTATGTCGAGGCCGGCAACAGCACCACCTATGGCGAGGCGCTGGTCTACAAATCCGCCGATGGGTCGCCAGCGGAGGCCTGGGGGCGGGTCCGTGACGATGGCGCGGTCATTGTCTCCGAGCCGCTAGCCGTTCGCCTGGGCCTGCCGGCGAGCGGCGGCACCCTCACACTCTACACCGACCGCGGCCCCCGGACCTTTGCCGTGGCGGGCATCTATTACGATTATGCCTCCAGCGAGGGGACGGCCATCATGCTTTTGGACGTCTATCGCAGCCTGTGGGACGACGACGCAGTGACCGGCGTGGCGATCAAACTGACCCCCGGCGCCGACGCGGACGCTGTGGCCTTGGACCTGGAAGAGCGCCTCGCGCCGGTGCAGCGCGTGCTCATCTGGCCCAACCAGGCATTGCGCCGAGATGCGCTGGCCGTGTTCGACCGGACCTTTGCCATCACCGGCGCCCTGCAAATGCTCGCCACCGTCGTCGCCTTTATCGGCGTGTTGAGCGCGCTGCTCTCGCTCCAGCTCGACAAGCGGAGGCAACTCGGCATCCTGCGAGCCGTGGGCCTCACCGTCCGCGAGTTGTGGGGGCTGGTGCTCCTGGAGACTGGCTTGATGGGCGCGGTCGCCGGGCTGCTGGCCCTGCCGGCCGGCTATGTCCTGGCCCTGATCCTCGTCTATATCATCAACCAGCGCTCCTTTGGTTGGACGCTTCAGATGCAGGTGACGCCCGGGCCGTTCGTCGAGGCCCTGGCTGTTGCCATCACTGCCGCGCTCCTGGCCGGCATCTACCCGGCCTACCGCATGGGCAGGCTGCTGGCGGCGGAAGCATTGCGGTACGAATAGGCCCTCACCCACACCCCGGCCCCCTCCCTCTCCCAAGTTGGGAGAGGGAGGGGGAGCGCAGAGCGCGGGGGAGGGAGAGGGAAGGGTTCTCACCATCATGAAGCGACTTACCCGGGTCTTGATCGGGTTCGCAATCCTGTCATTGCTTCTCGTCCTGGCGGCGCTGCTCTGGCCGCGCCCGGCCGGGGTGCCGGCGCGTGCCGGTTTTGCGGCTTTGGCCAACGACGCGGCCGGTTTCGCCCGCGCCGAGGGACCGCGCGCCTTTGATTTCCCGGCCGACCACGGCCCTCATCCCGATTACCAGACTGAGTGGTGGTACTATACCGGCAACCTGGGCACCGCCGACGGCCGGCATTTTGGCTACCAGTTGACCTTTTTCCGACGTGCGTTGACGCCGCCGACAGAGCGCCAGGATCGGCCATCCAACTGGGCCGCCGATCAGATCTACATGGCTCACTTTTCTGTCACTGATGTGGCCGGCGGGCGCTACCGAGCCTACGAGCGGTTCAGCCGGGGCGCGGCCGGACTGGCCGGGGCCGTCTCGCCGCCGTACCGCGTGTGGCAGGAAGACTGGAGCGCGGAGGAAATCGCGCCGGGCGTGGTGCGCGTGCGCGCCGCCCAGGGCGACCAGTCCATCGAGCTGGTGCTGACCGACCGCCAAGGCCCCGTCCTGCAGGGCGACAGCGGCTACAGCCAGAAGGGGCCGGACCCGGGCAACGCCTCGTACTATGTCAGCCAGACCCGGCTGGAGACAGTCGGCACGGTGCAGGTGGGCGACGCCGCCTACCCGGTAACCGGCCTGAGCTGGATGGACCACGAGTTCAGCACCAGCGCCCTGGCCCCGGACCAGGTGGGGTGGGACTGGTTCGCGCTGCAACTGGACAACGGCAGCGAGTTGATGGTCTACCAGGTCCGCCGGGCCGACGGCCAGGTGGACCCCTTTTCCAGCGGCACGTTTATCACCGCAGATGGGCGCACACGCCGCCTGGCCCGCGACGAGTTCAGCATCGCCGTGGGCGGCACGTGGCGCAGCCCGCGCTCCGGGGCCACCTACCCGGCCCGGTGGACCGTGACGGTGCCGGCCCTCGACCTGACCCTGGACGTGGAGCCTTATCTGGCCGATCAGGAGCTGAACGTCTCGTATGCGTATTGGGAGGGAGCGGTGCGGCTACGGGGGCAGCGGGCCGGCGCGGTCGTCAATGGCAGCGGCTACGTCGAGTTGACCGGCTATGCCGGGTCCATGCAGGGGCAGTTTTAACCCTCGGCAAGGTCTCAGTGAATCCAAGATGAACGCTACCGACGCCTCGAACAAACCTCGCCCGGTAAACCGCCGCCGACAGTTTGTCGGCGGCAGCCTGGCGGTGCTCTCCGCCCTCGGCTACTCGACCCTGGCTATCTTTGCCAAGGGCGCGTATGCCGGTGGCCTGGAGGTGCTGGACGCCTTGAGCCTGCGGTTCCTGGTGGCTACCGTGATCCTGTGGGCCTATGCCTTGTGGCGCCGCGACCGGCTCTCCCTGCTCCCTTCTCGACGGCACCTCTTGCTCCTGGCCGCGTGGGGAGCCGGCATCTATGGCCCTCTGGCTATCTGCTTCTTCCAGGGCGTGCAGCAGCTTCCCGCCTCGCTGGCCGAGATGATCTTTTTCACCTATCCGCTGCAGGTGACGGTTCTCAGTGTCCTGATCTTGCACGAGCGCTGCACCTGGCGACGGGGGCTGATCCTGGCGCTGGGCCTGGTGGGGTGCGGTTTTCTGCTGGACGCGCAGGCCTCTGGCTGGCACCTGGCCGGGGTGCTGTGGGTCCTGGCCGGGTCGTCGTTGTATGCCCTCCACATCACCATCAGCCAGCGATTCCTGGAGCAGATAGAGGCCCGCGTCACCGCGCTCTATGTGGTGACCTTTGCCGCGGCGTTTCTGGTCGTGCTGCGACCGCCCTGGGAAGCGTTGGCCCACCTACAAGCGCCGCTCCTGGGGCTGGCCTCCGTCGCCGGGTTGGGGTTGATCGCCACAGCCGGCGGCATGCTGTTGTTTTTCCTGGCCGTGGAGCGCATCGGGAGCTGGCGCGCGGCCATCATCGGCGTGTGCGAGCCGCTGGGCACCGTGATCCTGGCCAGCCTGCTCCTGGGCGAGACGCTGTCGACCACGCAACTGGTGGGAGGCGCACTCGTCCTGCTGGCCGCCCTGCTGGTGAACCTGGTGCCATGACCGGCCAACCACGGCCGGTAGTCATCCGCCACATTGCTGTGGCATAAAAGGTCGCCTCGCTGCTATTGACCAACCTGCGCCTCTGATGGTACAATGTGATCCAGTCCCAATAGTATTTCGGCCTCCTTGGCAGGTCAAGGAGGCCACAGGAGAGACATCATGAGCGGAATCGTGTGCGCTATCCGGGGCGGACCGGAAAGCCAGTCACCCATCCGGCACGCCATCCAACTGGCCCAGGAAACCGGCGAAACGATCTATTTCGTCTTTGTCGTCAACCTGGACTTTATGACCATGACCGCCAGCAGCCGCACGCACATCCTGTCAGACCAGATGCGCCAGATGGGCGAGTTTATCCTGCTCGCGGCGCAAGACCAGGCAATGCAGGAGGGCGTCCAGGCCACCGGTTCGGTACGACATGGCAACGTGTCAGAAGAGATCATTGCCCTGTGCCAGGAAATCGAGGCGGATTATGTGATCCTGGGCCGGCCACGCGCCGACGACCAGCCCAACGAGTTTGACATCGCCCGGCTCGAATCGTTTATCGGCCAACTGGAACTGCAAACCAATACCCGGGTGGTCCTGGCCGACCGAGGAGAACCCGCGTGAGACGTTCGATGTCGCATTGGGCCATTGCCACCGGGCTGCTGGCGATCGTAGTGCTGCTGCTCATCACCCCGGCCGCCGGCGCGCAACCGGTCTCGCCCACCGTCCGCGAGTTGGTAGTGGGCAGTGTCAAGGACAAGCAGGACCAGCCGGTCATCGACGCCCGGGTGTGGCTCACCAACACCGGCCAGGACGAGGTGCTGGTGGAAACCGAAACCCAGGACGATGGCAGGTTCGCCCTATCTATTGACGACCCCGGCGCGGCCGCGTTCCAACAATCCCTGACTCTGCACGTGGAGCGCCACCACTTTGAACCCCTGGCGATGGAACTGACGATCGAGCAATCGCAGGACATTGTCGCGTGGGAGCCAGTGGCGTTGCCGGATCTCGTGCTCCAACGCCGGATCAGCCTGGGCTTTTGGGCGGCCGTGGGCGTGTTTGTGCTGATGCTGGTGCTCATCGCCACCAGCAAGATGCACAACACCCTGGCAGCGCTGCTGGGCATGGCCCTGGTGCTGGGCCTCACCTACCTGGGCAGCCTGATCGTGCCGGACATTTACATCTTGGACTTTGAGCACGCCCTGGGCTACATCGACTGGAACGTGATCTTTTTGATCATGGGCATGATGATCATCATCGCCGTGGTAGAGGGCACGGGCATCTTTCAATGGCTGGCCTTTTTCGCCTACCGCATCTCTGGTGGGCGCACCTGGCTGCTGATGGCGATCCTGATGCTCATCACCGCCGTGGCCTCGGCCGTGCTGGACAATGTGACCACCATGCTGCTCATGACCCCCATCACGGTGCAGATCGCCCTGGCCCTGAACATGAACCCCCTGGCGCTGCTCATGCCCGAGGTGCTGGCGTCGAACGTAGGTGGGATCAGCACTCTGGTAGGCACGCCCACCAACATCCTCATCGGGTCCTACGCCGGCATCTCGTTTGCATCGTTCCTCACCAACCTGACACCCGGCGTGCTGCTGGCCCTGACTGGCCTAACCCTGTATAGTGTGTTCATCTATTGGGGACAACTCAAAAAAGCGCGCAGCACAGTGTCGCCGGTGCTGCTCCAACGACTGAAGGAGAACGCCCAGATCACGCAGCCAGCGCACCTGAAAAAGGCCGGCGTGGTGGGCTTGGTCATGCTGATCCTGTTCCTGGTGGGCGAAGGATTCCACCTGACGCCAGCCGTCACGGCCATGCTGGGCGCCACGGCCCTGCTGGTGTGGATCCGGCCCAACATCGAGGAGATGATCGAGGCAGTGGACTGGACCACGCTGGTATTCTTTATGGCGCTGTTCATCGCCGTGGGGGCCATCCAGGAAGTGGGGCTCATCAGCGCCATCGCCGATACCATCGGCTGGCTGGTGGGCGACAACCTGGTTCTGGCCATGCTGGTCATCATCTGGCTGGGGGCGCTGATGTCGACGGTCATCCCCAACATCCCGTTCACGGCGGCCATGCTGCCGGTCATTGGCTATCTCACCAGCATCATCCCCGGCGCAGAGAACCTATCGCTGTTCTTTTGCCTGTCAGTGGGGTCGGCCATGGGCGGGAACGGGTCGCTCATCGGCGCGTCGGCCAACCTGGTGACGGCCGGCATCGCGGAACGGGCCGGCTATCCCATCACCTACTCGTACTTTTTGAAGCGGGGGTTCCCGGCACTGCTCATCACCGTGAGCCTGGCGACGCTGTGGCTGCTGCTGCGGTTCTTGGTGCTCGGTTGATTGGATAGTCTCCCTCTTGAGTGTTGTTGAAGGAAAACGACCACCTTTCAACCGCAGAGCACGCGGAGACCGCTGAGAAATAGAAGGAAACCTCGGCGTTCTCGGCGGTAAAATACTCAGCAACACTCTATGGGGAGACCACCGCTGATTGGAAGATCGGAAATCGGAGGGTAACATGAAAACCCAGGCACTCGAAAGGCGGGTACGGGTTCTGCTGGTCTTTTTCGTGGTTTCCCTCGTGGTCAGCGGGCTGACGGCGGTGCCCATCCGGTGGGAACTGGAGATCCTCCAGGGATTCATCGGCGAGGGGACGTTCATGGAAAGCCTGTGGCCGGCGGTGGCACAGTGGATCTCGTTCGTGCACCGGGGCCTGGTAGCCACGGATCAGCAGTATCCCTTTATGTTCTATGGGATGGACTGGTTGGCGTTCGCCCACATCGTCATTGCCATCGCCTTCTGGGGGCCGCTGCGGGACCCGGTGAAGCACCTGTGGATCATCGAGTGGGGCATGATCGCGTGCGTTCTGGTCATCCCGCTCGCCCTGGTCTGCGGGCCGCTCCGCGGCATACCCTTTTTCCACCAGTTGATCGACTGCTCGTTTGGCGTCGTGGGGATCATCCCGCTGTGGCTGGCCCGTCGATACGTCAAGCAGATCATCGCGCTGGGCCAAGACAGCAAGGAGGGAAAGTCATGAGCGAAAAAAAGGTCAAGCATGTCCTCTGCGCGGTGCGGGGAGGGCGAGAGAGCCGGGATACCGTGACCCGGGCCATCGACCTCGCGTTGGAGACCGGCGCGCGGCTCACGTTCTTTCACGCCATCGACGCCGAGTTCCTGGGGCACGCCACGGTGGGCCGGTTGAGCGTGGTCTATCAAGAGCTGCACGAGATGCGCGAGTTTGCTATGCTCATCCTGTGCGACCGGGCGCAGCGGCGCGGCGTGTCCGAAGTGGGGTACGAGGTGCGCGAGGGCGACATCAAGGCCGAACTGCGCCAATGCGCCGACGAAACGGACGCCGAGGTGCTGGTACTGGGCCGGCCGGTGCGCAGCCCGGGGTCCAACGTGTTCACCCCGGACGAGTTTGACGAGCTGGTGACGTTCCTGGACGCCGAGACCGACCGGCGCGTGGTCCAGGTGAACGCCACCAACACCCCGCCATGATCCACCTGTCTGTCCCCGGCCGGGGTGACATTCACCTGACGCACCTGGTGCTGGATCTGAACGGCACCATCGCCGCCGGCGGGGCCGTGCTGCCCGGCGTCCCCGAGCAACTGGCGCGCCTCACGCCCCACCTGCACGCCCACCTGCTCACCGCCGATACCCGGGGCACCGGGGGCGCCATCGCCCAGCAACTGGGCCTGACCTTGCACCGTCTGCCGCCGGGCGACGAGGCCGCAGCCAAACGCGCCTACGTGACCGCGCTGGGTGCCGAGCACGTGGTCGCCATCGGCAACGGGATGAACGACGTCGAGATGCTGCACGCGGCCGCGCTGGGCATCGCCGTGCTGGGGCCAGAGGGACTGGCCATCCCGGCCTTGCTGGCAGCCCAAGTCCTGGTGCCCGACATACTCACGGCGCTGGACGCATTGCTCGACCCAATTCGGCTCATCGCCACCCTGCGTGCCTAGCAACAGGAGCCTGCATGATTCCCCTGTCTCTCGCCCTGCGCAATTTCATGTGCTACCGCGACGACGTGCTCATCGACCTGCGCAGCATCCACCTGGCCTGCCTGGCCGGCGACAATGGCGCCGGCAAATCGGCCCTGCTCGACGCCATCACCTGGGCCTTGTGGGGCAAGGCTCGCAGCCGATCCGACGACGACCTCATCCACCTGGGCCAGACCGAGATGGAGGTCCAGTTTGACTTTTTGCTGGGCCACGACCGCTATCGCATCCTCCGCCAGCGCAGCAGCCAGGGCCGGGGACGCAGCGGCCTGGAATTGCAAAGCGAACAAGACGACGCCTTCCACAGCCTCACCGAGCCCACCATCCGCCAGACCCAGGAGCGGATCGTGGGCCTGCTGCGCATGGACTATGACACATTCATCAACTCGGCATTCCTGCTGCAGGGCCGGGCCGACGAGTTTACTACCAAGCCGCCGGGCCAACGCAAAGACATCCTGGCGCAAATCCTGGGGCTGGGCTATTATGACGACATGCAAGCCCGGGCCCGGGAGCAGGCCAAAGAGGCCGAGCAACGCCGGGCCGGCCTCGCCACGGCCATCGCCGACATGGATGCCGAACTGCGGCACGAGGATGACTATCGCCGGCAGGCGCAAGAGGCCGAGGGCCAGGTCGCAACCAGCAGCGAGCACCTACGCGAGGCCGAAGCCGCGTTGCAACAGGCCCGGGCCGCCGTGCAGGCACTCGAGGCCCAACAAGGCCAGGCCCAAGACCTGGCGACGCGCATCGCCCGGGCCGAAGGCGAGTTGACCCGGCTGGCCAACCAGATTCGCGAGCATCAGGAACGCATCGCTGGCTATGAGCAACTGCTCACCCAGGCCGCCGCCATCGACGCTGGCTTTGCCGACTGGCAGGCCGCCCGCCGCGCCGACGAGGCCCTGAACCGCCGCCTAACAGCCTCCGTGGCCCTCATGGACGAGGCCAATGCGCTGCGCCAAACCATCGCTCAGGAGCGGCAGCGTCTCGGCTTTGAAGCCCAGGCCGCCAGGCAGCGCATCACCGAACTGGAGGCGCGCACCGCACCTGCGCCCGACTGGCGCGCGGACCTGCTGAAAGTCCAGGCGCACCTCCAGGAATTGACCGCCCAGGCCCAGGCGCGAGACGCGGACCGGGATGAACTGGAACACCTCAGTACCGAGGCCGCCACCCTGCAGGCCGAAAACAAACGCCTCAAGGCCGACATGACGGCCCTCCGCGAACGCGTCGACGCGCTGCAAGTGGCCGGCGACGGCGACGGCCCGGCCCACTGCCCCCTCTGCGAAAGCGAACTGGATGCCGCCGGGCTGGCCGGCCTGGTCGAACGGCTCACCGTCGACGGCACAGCCTTGGCCGACGCCCATCGCGCCAACACGGCCCGCGCCAAAACGGTCCAGGACCAGGTAGGCGACTTGCGGTCGCGCATCCAGGAGGCCGAAACGGCGCTGCAAAACGAGAGCGGCTTGCAGCGCCAGGCCGCGTCGCTGGAACATGCCCTGGCCGACGCCGAGACCGCCGCTGCTGACCTGGCAACTGTGTGCACGGCCCTGGCCGACCTGGAGCAACAACTAGACGCCGGCGCGTTCCTGCCGGTCGAGCAGGCCCGGCTGGCCGAACTCGATGCCCAGGCTGCCGCACTGGGCTATAACCCGGCCGCCCACGAATCGGCCCGGGCACGCGCGGCCGAGCTGGCCCCGTTCGAGGGGCGCAAGGCCCAACTGGAAGCCGCCCGCGAGCGCGTGGCCGGCGAGCGCGACACGCTCCACCGCCTGGTCGAATCCGAGGCACGCTGGCGCGAGGGATTGGACGAGGATCGGGCGCGCCATCAGACCCTCATCGTCGAACTGGCAGACCTGCCGGCCCGCCGCGCCCATGCCGAGGAGCAGGCCCAACTCGTGGCAGACCGGCAGCGCGAAGAGGCTGAGGCCCGGCTGGCGCTGGGAGCGGCCCGGCAGCGCGTGGCTCACTGCGAAACCCTGCATCGCCAGCGCCAGGAAAAGCGCGTCCAGGAGCAAGCCGCCGCCGAGGAAAAGGGCATCTATGACGAATTGGCCCTGGCTTTTGGCAAAAAAGGCATCCAGGCCATGATCATCGAGGCGGCTATCCCAGAAATCGAACTGGAGGCCAACCGGCTGCTAGCGCGCATGACCGATGGCCGGATGCACGTGAACTTTGAGACGCAGCGCGAAACCAAAAAGGGCGACACGGTGGAAACGCTGGACATTGCCATCGCGGACGAGCTGGGGACGCGACCCTATGAGAACTTTTCGGGGGGCGAGCAGTTTCGGGCCAACTTTGCCATACGGGTGGCGTTGAGCAAGCTGCTGGCCCGGCGCGCCGGGGCGCAACTACAAACCCTCGTCATCGACGAGGGCTTTGGCACGCAAGATACGCAAGGTCGGAGCCGGTTGGTAGAGGCCATCAACGCCATCACCGACGATTTCGCCTTTATCCTGGTCATCACGCACATCGAGGAGCTACAAGACGCCTTCCCGGTCCGCATTGACGTGCACAAAACCAGCCAGGGCTCGCAGGTGGTCATCAACTGACCGCTGCCGGTCGAATTAGCGGTCACAGTGACTCCAACACCGCCCGCACGCTGCAAAAGTCGTCAAACGGATGGCACGACAGACCGGTCTCGCGGCAGCGAGCCAGGAGCGCGCGCCGGGCCAGCACCACATCGGCGGCCTGGGCCGGGCACAGGTCACTCACCCCGTCGCCCAGGTACACGACGCGCGCGCCGGGATGCGCCTCTCGCGCCCGCTGGATGACCCAGCGCTTGCAGTTGCCGCAGCGGTCGCACGCCGGGTCCTGGTGCTGGAACCGAAATCGCGGCTCGCCGCCGTCCAGCGTCAGGTGATTGACGGTGCGGGGCCAATCCGCCAGCCCCTCGCGGGCCAGCAGCGGGTCAATGTACAGGTCAAAGCCGTCGCTGAGGATGTGCAGGGCGTGGCCCTGGTCCCGGCACCACCGCGCAAACTCGCGGAACCCCGGCGTGAAATCCACCGCCGCGATGACAAAGCGCTGCACGTCGGCGGTGTTGGCCTGCACCAGTCCCCACTGCACCGCCGCCCGGTGCGCCGTCGTGACCTCGCCGCGCGTCCAGGCCCGGTTGATAGGCCGCCAGGCATCGCCGGTGAAATGCGTCATGATGGCCTGCTGGGCGTCCTGGTCGGTGGCTGTCCCGTCGAAATCGCAAAAGATGAGCGTGCGCATATCGTCTCCCCGTCGCCGGTTGCGCCGTACCATACCACAAAGGGCCGGCCCTGTCAACGGCGCGGGAACTGATTTCAAGTCCTGGGCGTCTCTTGAATAACGGACAAAGAGGAGGACCACATGAGAAGGAATCTGATACTGGGCGTGCTGGCGCTGTTGAGCGTGGCGGTCCTGGGCGCCGGGTGCCAGCCCGGGCTGCCGAATCCCACCCCAATCCCCACGCCGGCCCCCACACCGGGCGACAAGCCAAGCGCCGTGGTGCCAGCCGAGGCGCAGGACGCCGTGGCGTTGGCCCGGGCTGACCTGGCCCGGCACCTGGGGCTGGTAACGGAAACGGCCATCGCGGTGACCAGCGTGGAGGCGATGGACTGGCCCAGCACGGCCCTGGGCTGTCCCCAGCCGGGAGTGGTGTATGCCCAGATTATCACGCCGGGCTACCAGATCGTCCTGGCGGCCCGGGGCGACCAGTTTACCTACCACACCGACAGCGGCGCCACGGTCGTGCTGTGCGAGACCAAGTAGCGATAACTGCTTGGCCGGGGTAACACAGAGCCGCACAGAGCGTTTCACAGAGGCACACAGAGATTTTTCCTGTCGTTTCTCTGCGCACTCCTGCCTTCTCGGTGCTCTCTCATCTAGCCAGCCAGAACAGTTGCAAGTAGCGGATAAAAAAACCTCCGAGGTCTCGCAGCAGCGGGCCTCGGAGGTTTGGCATTACATACCCACGTCGGGCTACGAGAGAAACGCCGCCACGTCCACGGTCGGCCAGACTACCTTCTGATGGCCGTGCCGCGCCTGGTCCAGGGGCACACCCACTGTTCTATGGATGGTTGCATCCAGACCCAGCTTGGTGGTGGCCCGAGTCTCGGGGTCCGCCGAGGGGTCCAGCGAAGACCCGGTCTCGCCGGGCCGGATCACCAGATCGCGACTGGCCTGAAACCGGGTGGCGATGGCCCATTCCACGGCGGTCATGTCATACACGTCAATGTCGTCGTCTACCACCACCACGTGCTTGAGCGACCGATGGCCCTGGAACGCCGCGGCGATGGCGGCCGGCCCATCGCCCTCATGCTGTTTGCGAATGCCCACCACGGCGTGCAGCCACGACGCGCCCCCGGGTGTGAGATGGACCCCGGTGCAGTCACAGACCTCGTTTACCGCGCGCCAGATGGTGGGCTCGCGGGGCAGGCCCATGAGCATCTTGTGCTCCAGGCCGCCCGGCAGCAAGGCGTGATAGAGCGCATCGCGCCGGTGGGTAATGCGCCGCACGGTAAGCACCGGCTGCCGGCGCACCAGGTCATAGGTCTCGGTCAGGTCCACGAACGGCCCCTCGTCCACCAGCTCCCGCGTCGAGATGTGCCCCTCCAGCACCCATTCGGCATCGGCCGGTACGGCTACGTCTACTGTCTGGCAACGTACCGTGGGGACCGGCGCCAGGGCGTTGGCAATGCCCAGCTCGTCCATGCCCAGGTCGACGCTGGTGGCGGCAGCCAGCAGGACCTGGACCGGCAGACCAATGCACACCGCCACGTCCAGTTCGCCGCCAGCGCGTTCCAGGTAAGCGCTCAGGTGCCGGGGCACGATGCGAATCGCCAGGCGTTGGCGGTCCAGCACCATGAGCCGGTGAAAGCTCGCGTTGCGGCCATATTCGGCGTCGTGGACAAACACCACCGCCGAGGCGATATAAGGACCGCCATCGCCGGCGCAGTGGAACAGGATGGGCAACTGGTCCAGGTCTGGCTCGGGCAGCACTACGTCCTGGCCGGGGCAGGCGTCGACCAATGGCGGCGGCGTCGGGTGGTCGATGGCCTGAGCCAGGCGCGGGGTGATCTCGTGGGGGGGGCAGCCCAGTGCCCGGGCGATGAGGTCACGGCGGCTAAACACGTGGCTGACCACCGGGTGCGCGGACCCGGTGACATGGTCCAGCAGCACCGGCTGGCCGTCCAGGGCCTTGAGCAAGCCGGCTGCCTCCAGATGGCGCGACACGGGCCGGTGAACGCGCACCAGATCGCCGCTGTCGTATAGCCCGGCGATAAACTCGCGCAGCATACTTTTACCTCGATTTACCCCTGCGCCAGGGTCACGGATTGGGCAGGCTCCAATCGTGCCCCAGGATCACCCGCATGTCCACCGTGCTGCGCGGGTTGGTGGCCCAGCGTACGTTTTCGGACTTGACGTTCAGCAGGCCGATCAACTGGCCCAGGGTATAGTCTTTGCCTGTCGTGTACACGATCACGATGGTCTCGGTATAGTCCGAGCGCTCGGCCGACGTGGTCGCCACAATGTTGTAGCCCAGGTCGCGCAACAGTTCGGCCGTGCCGGCGAGCAGTTCGGGGCGGGTGGTGCCGTTCTGGATCTCGATGCGGGCACCTTCGGCCTTGATGCGCTTGCTGGATTCGGTTTCTACCGGCGTGGGAATGGGTGTGGGGGGGCCGGGCTCACGCGGCGTGTAGAATAGCTCCTGGATCACGGGCCGAATGCGGTCCCACTTGGGCAGCATGACCTCCGCGCCGCTGCTGGTGACATAGCCCATCACCATGCTCTCGTCGATGACAACCATGTCAATATTAGACGCATCCACCTCGGCGACGAGTTGCGCCAGGGCCAGGCCCCGCTGATCCAGGGGCACATCGGTCTGCACGGTATCACGCATGGTCGCCACCAGCACCGGCAACTGGGGCAACAGGTCTAGCTTGAGCGCCTGCGTGCGCAAGGCCAGCAGCACCTGCTGGGCGCGACGCGCGCGCTGGATCACCGAATCGCCGTGGCGGGACCGGGCGTATTCCAGCGCGGTCTCGCCACCCATGTGCTGCAGGCCGGCCGGGATATAGATGCGCATCATGCCCCGGTTGCCCACGGGATACTCATCGTCCTTGACTGGCTTTTCCACGTCCACGGTCACGCCACCCACTGTCTCGACAATATCGACAAAGCCGTTAAAGTCCACCCGGGCATAATAGTGGATGGGAATGCCAAAGTTCAGTTCGATGGTGTCTTTGGCCAGGCCCGGGCCGCCGCCGGGATAGTGGTCCAGTTCGCCGTACACATGGGCCGCGTTGATGCGATCTTCGCCCCGCCCGGGGATCTCGACGTACAGGTCACGAGGAATGGACAGGACGGCGGCGGTCTTGTCTACCGGGTCGATGGTGGCTACCATCATGATGTCGGTACGCGTATAGCCGCCTGCATCCCTTTCGCGAGCGTCTACGCCCAGCAGCAGGACATTGACGCGCTCGGTGCCGTCCCACGAAGGGAGCTGTGGCCCCGTCGCCACTGGCGTTGCGCCACCGATGGCGATCACGGGCAACGGTACCTGGGGCAATGACGGCAATGTGAGCTTGGGCAGGGCCGGCAAGCCGGCCACAGTCGTGCGCACCAGGGTATAGAACTCGTAGCTGAGAAACAGGCCGCCGGCAAAGAACAACACCACCAGGACCGCAAACAGCACCTTGGCCCAGGTGGGTATCCGGGATGGGGAAGGCACGTTGGCCGGCGGATAGGGTGTGAGAATATCCATACACAATCTCCGAAATGGGTCTAGCACCGCGCGCCGCACCTAGCGCGGCGGGGTATCCAGCCAGGGCAAGTCGTGAACGCGCACTCGGTTCTTGCCGGCGGCCTTGGCCGCGTACAGGGCCATGTCGGCAGCGTGAACAAAGCTGCGTTCGTCCAGGGCATCGGCCGGGTACATGGCCACACCCATGCTCACGGTCACGTGGCTGGCAGTCTGCGTCTCGCGCACCACAAACTCGTGCACGGCCACAGAGGCACGGATGCGCTCGGCCAACTGGCCCGCGGCCAATTTGGTGGTGTTGGGCAACAGCAGGGCAAACTCTTCGCCACCATAGCGAAAGGCCCCATCTGCCTCGCGGATCTGGGCTTGCAGCAGACGAGCCAGGTCTTGCAGCAAGTCATCGCCGGCCAGGTGGCCGTGCGTGTCATTATACAGCTTAAAGTTGTCGATGTCTATCATCACCAGCGACAGGGTATGCTCATAGCGGTCGATGCGCGCCATCTCTTTTTTCAGGATAGCATAAAAGTGCCGGCTGTTGTATAGGCCAGTAAGCCCATCGGTGATGCCGAGTCGTTGGGCCTCGGCGTATAGCTGAGCATTTTCGATGGCGACGGCCGCTTGGTCGGCCAGCAGACCCAGGACGCGCAGTTCGTCTTCTGAAAAGCGGTGCGGATACAAGAATGCCACGTTAAAGACACCCAGGATCCGGTCGGCGCGCTTGAGGGGAAAACTGGCGATGGCCTTCACGCCCCAGGATTTGGCAGCAGCCGTAGTATAGATAGGATGTTGTTCAGCATCGTTGATGATGATAGGCCGGCCCTCGCGCACTGTGCGTGCAGTAATGCCATCGCGGCGCGGCTGGCTAGCCATGCGATTGCGTTCGCCGGTATCCCACAGGCCGGCACCAAAGATAAACTCGTCGGTCCGGTCGTCATAGAAAAAGATGTGGATATCGCTGGCCTCCACCAGGCGCAAGGCCGCCTCGGTGATGGCATCCAGCACGGTGGTGGGGTCCAGCGACGAGGTGAGATGCAGGCTCAACTGCTGCAAGGTCACCAGTTCTGTCACCCGCTCGCGCAGCCGCTCATCGGTGCTGGCATAGAGCCGCGAGTTTTCAATCGCCACGGCCGCGTGGTTGGCCAGAGTAGTGAGTAGCTCGATCTCTTGGTGCGAGAAATCGTGAACGTGGGCATAATAGGCCGTGAGGCTGCCCAGCACATAGTTGCGCCCGCGCAGGGGCACATCCAACAGCGCGCCAAACCCCTCTTCCTGGACCTGGTCATAGAGACTGACCAGATCAGGATGCGTGCGCAGGTCTTCTACGGCCATCACCCGGCCGAGGCGCACCGACATGGCACGTTCGTGCTCTAGTGGGATGCGTTGCATGAGCTGAATATACTGTGCGCCCAGGTCGTGAGCCGACATCAGGCGTATAAAATCGCCTTCTTCGTGTTCATTTCGGATAAAGATGGCCGCTTTTTGGCAGTGCATCACGCGCACGGTGGCCGAGACAATGGTATCCAGCACGCGCTGCGGTTCCAATGACGAAGTGACAAGGGTAGAGATGCGATTGAGCGCCGCCAGTTCTTCGGCGCGTTGGGCCTGCGCATAGAGGCGCGCGTTTTCGAGAGCCACGGCCGCTTGCGCCGCGATGGTGGCGAGTAGGATCAGGTGTTCTACGGTATAGGCCCCTTCTTGCTCATAGTCCTGGACCGCGATAACGCCCAGCACGCGGTTACCGATCATCATGGGCACGCCCAGCCACGACAGCGCAGACGGCCCCACCAGATCCATGCCAGAATCGCGCATGCACCGGGCCACATCGCGGCGCAGTAGCAGGGGAGCATGAGTCTGGACAACGTGTTCAGTGAGGGCCCGGCCGGCCTGGCGGGGCGCGAAATCGGGGCGGTCCTCCACGTGAACATTGCCTTCGATGGCCAAGGGAAACCGCACCATGTCTGTTTCCGCCTCGTACAAGGCGATGAAAAAGTTGGTCGTATCCATCATCAGGCTGGTCTGTTCATAGATCAGATCCACAAGCCTGGTCAGGTCCAAAGCTCCACTGATGGCACGCCCGATCTGGGTAAGCGAGTTGAGTTCAGTGACCCGGCGTTGGGTTTCGGCGAAAAGACGGGCATTTTCAATGGCCACGGTGGCCTGGTTGGCAAAGGTCGTCAGGATGCCCAGGTCGTTATCGTCAAAGGCGGCCGTGCGAGACACGCACGCCAGATCTAACACGCCGACCGGCTCGCCACGCGCGATCAAGGGAGCCGCGATGGCCGAGCGGATGTCGCGCGTTTCGGCACAGCTGGTGTCTAGACGGGCACGCGGGTCAGTTGGCACATCGTCCACGCGAATGGGCCGTTGGTGCATCAAGGCCCACCCGGCATAGCCCTGATCGGAGGGGAATTGCAGTTCTTGTGTGGCGGGGTCGGAATAGCCACGCGCAGCTCGTAGACACAACCGGTTCTGTTCGTGGTCCAACAAGACCACCGCGCCGCGTTCGGCTGTGGGAATGGACTGCATGGCCGCGTCAATGACTAACTCGAGCACGCGCTCCAGGTCTAGTGTGCCGGTCAAGACGCGCGAGGCCTCAAAGAGCCGATTCATGCTTTGTAGCTGATGTTGGGTTTGCGCCACCAGGTGCGCGTTTTCGATGGCGACACCGATCTGCTGGCCGGCGGCCAGCAACAACGACTGGCCCTCTTGGGCAAAGGCGTTGGGCTGGCGGCACGCCAGGGCCAACAAGCCCTGGGCCTGACCACGCGCGACGAGCGGCACAAAGACAGCCGAGCGAAGATTGTGGTCGGTTTCGCCGACGAATGTGGGCAAGCCGGTTTCCAACGCCTCGCGCGCCCAATGCGACTCACGGAGCAGTCGCTGTACCTGCACATTGCCGGCGTCGATGCACGAACCCAGACGCAGGGCGCCCGATTCGTCCTGCAAAAAGATGCAACCAGCATCCGCAGCCATCAGCTCCATGAGGGTCATGAGCGCCAGGCGCAGCGATTCATCGAGGTCCAAAGTATAACTCAGGGTAGAGGCGAGCGTGCCCAGGGCGGCCAGTTCGCGGTTACGCACGCGCACCACGCGCTCCAGGTCTTTGCGCTCGCTAATGTCACGCAAAACCACCAGGGTGCCCGCGCGGTTTTGTAGGCGCGCGTAGGTAAAGCCCACATCCAGGCGACGGCCATCAGCCAGGCACAACTGCGTTTCCAGATAGCCCGGGCCACCGGTGCGCACCAGTTCCCGGGCCGCCAGAGCCACGGCACGCCGGTCTGCCGGGTTGATAAATGACAGCACGCGGCGACCCAGCACCTGCTCGGCCTGGTAGCCCCCGCGTTCCAGGACCGCGCGATTGACAAACGTGACCCGCCCCTGATCGTTCAGGACCATGATGGCATCACGCGAGCTTTGCACAATGTCGTCCAGGTATTCTTTGACCTGGGACAACTCCTGGGTGGTTTGCACAATCTGGGTGACATCTTCGATCTGGAGCAGTACGGCCATAGTATGCCCATCGACACTCTGCGGATAGGCCCACAGGTTTTGATAGACGTCTTGCCCGTGCCGGGTGCGGTTGCGCGCCATCAAGAATTCGACGGTAGACCCACTATCCACCACCGCCTTGAACCGCTCAACCAACCCCTGCTCGACCAGCAACGGACGCGAGGCGAATATGCTCTGGCCTAGCTCGCTGTCATCCCAGTGGTACCGTTCGCGCATAAAGCGATTAAAGGCCAGGACGCGCCCCTGCGTATCCACGATAACGATCCCAATGTGCGCCGCCTGAAAAAACTGCATGGCCCATTCGCCCACGTGTTGCAGCGCTTCGTCGCCCAGTTCGCCGTGCAGGGTTTGTCGTAGCCAGGCCGGGAACATGGTCATGGATGCATCCTCATCGGGCTTGCTCCTGGGCGAGTTGGCGCAATGCACGCCCAAACGCCCGCACGACCACTGGATCAAACTGCCGGCCCGCGCCGGCCCGCAACTCGCGCAATGCCTCCGCCGCGGTGCGCGAGGGCTGATACGGGCGATTGGACGTCATGGCCTCAAAGGCATCGGCCACCCGAATGATGCTGGCACCCAGAGGAATCTGGTCGCCCCGCAACCCTTTGGGATAGCCACTTCCATCATAGTTTTCGTGATGATAATAAACCATGTACAGGATCTCGCCCTTGGGGTCCACGGCCTCTACGATCTTGGCGCCCGTGTAGGGATGGCTCATGATAAACGAGCGCTCGCGGTCCGTGAGCGCACCCGCCTTGTCCAATATCCCTTCGGGCACGCCAATCTTGCCCACATCGTGCAACACGGCTGCCACTCGAATGTTTTCGATCTCGGACTCGGTCAGGCGCAGTTCTTTGGCCATGGCCACGGCGTAGCGAATCACCTGGTCGGAATGACCGCGTGTGTAGGGATGTTTGGCTTCGATGGCCGCTACCAGCGCCTCAATGGTGTTGGTGAACCGCTCGCGCACTTCGCGCACCAGCCGGCGATTCTCCAAGGCCATGCTCACCTGCGAGCCCAGAAAGGCGACCACGATCTGGTCCTCTGGAGTAAAGGGCTGCCCACTGTGCTGGTTGGCCGCCAACAGTGCGCCAAAGGAATTGGCCCCACTCTTGAATGGCACACCCACAAACGAGTGAACTGGCGGATAGTAGGTAAGCAGGCTGGGCGTGCCCACATCCAACCCCACGCCGCACGCGGTCAGGGGGTACCCGTCACGAATCAGCCGGTCACACAGGCCATCGCCCCCAATATCCAGATGCAAAACGCTCTGCCGCACCGCTTCGTTCCCAATGCTGTTGTATAGATGGGCCTCGCTCTCTTGCTGGCGATCCAGCAGCACCACCGTGCCCACGTCGGCATTACACAGTCGCCGCACCATCACCGCCGCGAACTTGGACAGTTCGACCGCATCGGTCTGCGAATCCACGTTGTCGGTGATCTGGTGAAACCAGGACAAGAGCTGGGTGTTGGCCTCAGTTTCGCGCTGTTTGATGGGGCGCCGGCGACGGCCATATAACCAAGCGGCCACGCCCACCAACATCAGCAGCGCGATGCGTGTGACCCCAGAGCCCAGCTCCAGGGCCGGCTGGCTGGCCGGCCACAGCAGCAAGCCACCGGCCAGACCGGTCACGACCAACGTCACCGCCAGCATCCAGGCGCCGGTCAACTGGATCCCGGCCAGGATCAGAACCAGACCATAGAGAATATAGAACTGGTTGCTCAGCCCACCGGCCAACAATAACACCAGGGTAATGAGGAACAAATCCAACGTGACCAGTAGACCGTGGATCAGTGTCGGCGAGCCCCAACGGGCATAGGTCAGGAGCGTAAACCACAGCAGACCCAGCAACGCCCCCAGCAGCAAGACATCGAGCCCCAGCAGCGGCCCGACCCCGCTCAGGCGCAGCAGCATATAAAAGGCCGGGATAACGAACCAATGCAGCAGCATTACCCGCCGCAACTGGAGCCGGGCCTCGGGATCAGCCATCCGGATACCCTCTCACCCTCATCGCGCACCATCCCCTCTAGTAGTGCGTGGTGTATACGTTGGTTTCCCAAAAGGCACGATAGGCCGGGTCCACACTGCCTGGACAGATGCCATCCAGCACACAATGCCCCGGGCACGAGTAGGTCACACCGGTAACAAACGTGCATTCCTGAGCCTTGAAACACGCGCGCGTCCCGCAGATGGGCTCGTGGTCATAGAAACAGCAACTGCGCCCCAGCAGCCAGATGATGCGGTCCAGGTTATAAATGCTGTGCCCAGACTGACGGGCCAGTTCGGCGCACGCCTCACGGACGGCGGCACGCACGGCGGTGTTGGTGGCCGGGTCTACCGGCGCGCGCTCGCGCAAGGTGCGCGCCAGGGCCGGGTCGGGCACGGCCACAATGCCGCTGCGCAGGGCCACGCGCATGGCGTGATAGTCTACAGCCATGGTGATATTGTGTGGGTCGGTCAGGGGCCAGATACCGGCCTGGTTCAGAAACGCCAGCAGCAGCGTGGACTTTTTTTCCACCGGGTCGGCATAGGCGTCAAACTGGGCCAGGCGCTCATAGAGACCGCCAGCGCCCCGGGCCATCCCCCCGGCGGCCTGGTAGAGGTTCATCGCCTGACCGCCATAGTCCGCCAGCAACCGGCAGGCACAGTCGTGAAGCTGGCCCACCCGCTCGTCCAGGCGATCCAGGGTAGAGGTGGCCAAATCGCCCGTATCAGAGAACAATGCCTGCAAATCAGTGACAGTGTATCCGGCCATGCGGTCGGCCGCGAAATAGCCCGGCTCGCGGTCCTCAGCACGCCACGCGGCCTGGATCAAGTAGTCCCACCCGCGATACCAGGTGCCGTCCAGCTCACCGACCAGGCTGACGGTGTGCTGGCAGATCGCCACCACGTAAAACAACAGGTTGGCCCAGTGCTGACGCTCGGCCACGTCCCGAGGAGTGCGCAGCGCCGGGTCTGGCGGCACCTGGACGGCAGACAGGCGCTCGCCCACGAGCTGGCACTGCGCCAGGTCCACGCGCACCCGGCCGGCGTCATCGCTCGCCGGGCCGACCGGCCCGTGACGTTCTTGCCAGCGTTCCACCAGGGCCAACCGGCCCCGGCGGTTCAGACGCTTGAGCACCAGTTCCCGCTGCATGGCGGCCCGTTGCGTGGGCAGATCTTCCCAATAAACCAACCGCACCGGCCGGCGCGAACTGGTATAGCGCGCCCCGTGGCCCTGGTTATGCTCGCGCACGCGCCGCGCCAGGTCTTTGGTCCATCCGGTGTATAACGTGCCATCCGCGCATTCGAGTATATATACGTAAGGCAAAGACACACCCCCATCGGTTTTGTATACGCTGCTATTATACCAAGAGGACGCCAGTTTGACCAGCCGATGGACCACCAACAGGGCAAGACGGCCCCTGAGGAAACCCAAGGGCCGGCATCTTGGTTCTGCAAGCTGGACCCACGCGCGATTAGTGCCGGAGCAGCCGAGGCTCGTACTCGGCATAGCGGTTGGGGTTGCGCCGCCGCACCTGTTCGAGTAATTCTGCCATGTAACCGCCCCGCGCGCAGTATTCTACCAGCACGCGCGCCTTTTCGGTCTTGCCCATGCCCCGCCCAAACGCCTCATGAGCGGGGAAAAAGCGGTCAAAGGCCAGGTCGGTCAGCGCCGAGTCATCCAGGGCGCTGATGAGCAGCTCGCGCACCGCCATCAGGTCATACGAGCCGGGGGCAGCCGGCCGCGCGGTTGGCGTTGAGGTCGGTATACCGCCCACGTGGACTGTGCTGCCCGGCTCGGCCATGATGACCGGGCCACTCGTGCTGATGTGGCGCTTGTCGATGTTGGCCGTGCCACCCCCGGCGGCATAGGCCACGTCGCCGCTGGCCTTGATGTGTACCGAGTGATCATCATGAACGCTCTGGTCGATGACGGTGGGGGCCGACGGTTCGATGGGAGCCAGCGGGTCCGGCGCCGGCTGACCCTTGCTCAACCCTTGCCCGCCCAGCAGCAGCGCCACCGCAAAGTTGCCGCTCATCTGAAAGTCCGGCGTTTGCTCGGCGTTCCGGTCGGCCCGGGCGCTGACGGGCACGTGGCGATAGACGTGGCTCATGACGTCTGACACCAGCACCTCGGCAGCGCCGGGCGGGGGGGCAGCACCGCCGGTCAACGCCTCGATGAGATGATAGGTAAAGATGCTCATCTGGCCGTCCTGGCGCAGATAAGAACGCTGCTCGCCGGTGGACGAGCTGAGCACGGCCCGGCCCTGGCCCTCGGTCAGCGCCTCAAAGCCTGGGCCACCCTTGGCCCCAGGGCCAACCACGGCCTCGCCCAGGGCAAACAGCACAGGCGCCACGGCCGACTCGACATAGCCGGTCGGCAGCAGCGCCCCCTTGACGCCCATTGCGCCGGCGTGACAGCAGTCCAGCACCACAAGCAGACGCCGAGGCGACAACGCGCCCACGGCCTCGGCGAAATCTGCCGCCTGCAACGCGCTCAGCCGGACCCGGTCCGCGCGCAGGTCGTAAGGAATCAGATACGAGGTCCCTTGGGCATCACGCCAGCCGTGACCGGTATAGTAGATGACAGCCGTGGCATTGCCGCTCTGGTCGGCCGCCACCTGCTCGCCCAGCCAGTCCAACCCCTTCAGGATACCATTGCGAGTAGCCGACGCACCCGTGATGGTCTTGACGTGGTCCGGCGCATAGGCACAGCGCCGGGGGTGAGACAGCACCGCCGCCAGGGCCGCTATGTCCCGTGCAACGTCCGGCAAGGCCCAGCCATCGGCCTGGTTCTCGTCCACGCCGATGAGCAACGCATAACCGTGAGAAAACGTGTCTGCCATGATGGCCTCCCGCTCTCCGCTCGTTGACCCTTCTGCCCCTCTTGTCTCCATTACGGCGATATGGTATAGTATGCCCCGTATCCCACGACACAGGAGACGCACACATGGCCTTTAACGACCCCCAAGCCGCCAAGCAAATGCTCACCGCCCTCTTGCAGCCCTGGCACGACGCCGTGAACGACCCGGTGACAGCCCAACAGGGAGTGCTCCAGCGCCTGTTGGCAATCTATGCCCAGACCGAGTACGGCACGCAGCACAGTGCGGCCCAGGTCGAGACCATCGAGGACTATCGCCGGGCTTTTCCCATCGCCAACTATGACAATGATTACAAGCCGCTCATCCAGCGCGTCATGGCCGGCGACGTGCGCCTGCTCCTCAACGAAGAACCCATTGGCTGGGCCATCACCCGGGGCACCACCAAGGGCGAGTCCAAGTTTATCCCCATGACCCCCACCGACCTCAAGCTGCGCGTGAGCGCCGGGCGCGCCATGATGCAGTACGTGGCCACCACCGGGCGGCTGGACTTGTTCCAGGGTGTCAACCTGAACCTGAACTTTCCTTCGGTGGTGGGCACTGTGCGCGTGGGCGACCGGGATGTGGAATACGGCTACAGCTCGGGCATCTATACCAGGTACGTCTCGGCGTCCACTCCCATCCGATCCGTGCCCACCCAGGACGACATCGACGCGCTGGGCGGCGGCAAGAGCCAGAGCGACTGGGACGCCCGCTTTGAGCTGGCCTACCAGCAGTGCAAGGATGAGCGCGTGACGCTGGTGGGCGGCGTGGCGACCACGGCCATCCTGTTTGGCCGCTATACGCAGCGAGCGCACGGCGTCTATCCCAAGGACCTGTGGCAGACGCAGATCATGACCCTGGGCAGCGTCCCGGCCATCAACACCACCCTGCAACCGGCCCTGAACGCCCTCTATGGCCCGGCTGCCATCCGCGAGATCTATGGCGCCACAGAAGGCATGTTCGGACAGCAACGCGACGAGCACCGGGCCTGGGTACCCAACTATGACCTCTTTTTCTTTGAGGTAGAAACCCGGTCTGGCGTCAAGATGCTCCACGAGATGCGCCCGGGCGAACAGGGCAGCCTGGTGGTTTCCACGCCCATCCTGGCCCGCTACAAGATCGGCGACCGAATCCGCGCCTCCCGGCCGCCATACTTTCGCTGCATCGGCCGGGACCGCTGGTGGGTGCCAATCCGCTACGTGTGGGATGAAGTGCTATCTGGCAACCTGGGACGATTGTAACCCGAACCTGGATAAAGCCGCTTCGCTAACAAGCCAGACCACAAAGGACACCAAGAGCACGAAGGATAATCATATCTTTGTCTTTGTCCTTTGTGGTTCATATTCTTGCCCAATGTGCAAGAATTTCACGGGTTAGGCCTAGCGCCGGTTCCAGACCAGCACGCCAAGGATCATGATCACGCCAATGGCAATGATCACCAGCGGCCACACCAGCGCCCAGCCGACCGTGCTTCCCAGTCCAATGCCCAAAAAGATAAAGGCCAGGATCACACGGCCTCTCATCCCGCGCCGGTACGACGGCAGCACCGCCCGCACGCCGGCCTCAACCAGCAAGAGCAGGCCGGCCCCCAAAAAGATCAGTGACCAGCCGCTCAAGAACGGGAATGGGCGTAGCACGCCCATTGTGTCCAGGAGCAGGACGCACCCGGCCCAGATCAGGATCAGCGCCCAGATCACCCCGCTCAGCACATCATTTTGCCATTTTTCGCCCCAGAGCTTTTCACCCTGTTGCTTTTCGTCCTTTTCATCTTTTTCGTCTTGCTCTTGTTTCCACTCGGACATGGTCCCCTCCTCCTGATCCTGGCTGCTTGTATATTTGATCCGAGCCAGTCTCTGCTATTATAACATACTCGGGCCATCACGTGAAGATTGCAAGTAGCCGTTCCTTCTGATATAATCCCCCTGGAAACCCAAACCCAGAGGTCCCATGCTCATCGACATGCACACCCATACCCGCGTCTCGTCGCCGTGCAGCGGCCTGGACCCGGAGGAGCTCGTTGACATCGCCCGGCGCCGGGGCCTGGACGCCGTTTGCATCACCGAACACGGCCGCATTCATGGCGCCAACGTGGCCCAGGAGTTGGGTGCGCGGCTGGGATTCCCGGTGTTCCGGGGCATCGAATCGCGCACCGCCCTGGGTGACATGCTGGTATACGGCTACTATGACGACATCCCCGACCGGCTCCCCTTGGAAGACCTGTGCCAGATGATCCACGCGGCCGGCGGCGTGGTCCTGATCGCCCATCCGTACCGGGGCGTGCGCTGGATCTCGTTCGGGGGATTGCACCAGCCCTCCCTGCAACCGCAAGGCAACACTTGGGGCGTTGACGGCATCGAGGTCATCAACGGCCAACTCGACGACGCGGCCAACCAGCAGGCCCGCGTGCTGGCGACGTGCTGGCGCGTGCCGGGCATCGGCGGCAGCGACGCCCACTCCGCGTACATGGTCGGCACGGCCGCCACCCGCTTTGAACAGCCCATCCGTACCGACGAGGAGTTGGTCACTGCGCTCAAGCAAGGCCGCTATGAGGCCCTGCGACTGCATGGCACGTCCTGGCTCGAACCGCACGCCGGCGCATAACCGACTAGGCCCCGGCCCCTTGCAAGCGCTGGTTTCCGGCCAGCGCTTGATCTTTGATGGCCTGTATCTCAGCGGCCGTCATCCACCGACCGGCCAGGGGCCAGACCGTGTGATTGTGCCACAGCGGGTCCGGGTCGGGAGGCAGCGCCCCGGCAGCGACAGCCTGTGCATAGTCTGGCGTGCCGGGGATGGGCGAGTAAAAGGCCAGGCGCACCGGCACGCCCAGCGCGTGCGCATACGCCACGCTCTCCTGCGCTTCGGCGGCAAGCTGGCCGGGCCGGCCCACCAGCACATAGGCCCCCACCTGGCCCACGGTGAACCCGGCCGCCCACAGGGCAGCCACCGCTCGCTCGAACCCGGCCCGGCTGACCTTGCCACCGGTAGCTTGTTGCTGGGCCTCATCGGCCGTTTCCAGGCTCAGGCGAATGGTCTCAAACCCGGCCTGGCGCATCTGGCGGGCCAGGGCCTCGTCCAGCAGATTGGCATGGAGGCCATTGGGCGTGTGAAATCGCACGCGCAGGCCCCGGCCCACCACCTCGTCCAGGATCACACGCAGGTGCCGGTCGGCGTTCACCAGCAGCGCGTCGTCGAAAAAGGCCATGTCTGTGGTGCCCCGGCCGGCCCAGTAGGCAATCTCGGCGACCACCCGGCGCGGGTCGCGCTGGCGGAACCCTGGGTTGAGCCGGTGCGTGGCGCAATACGGGCAGCCGTAGGGACAGCCTCGTGCCGTGAGCACGCCGATGGACCGGGTGCTGGCGCGCAGGTCATGTGCCGGTCCGGGATAGTCGTCCAGCGCGCGATACCGCGCCCAGTCCGAGGTGCGGCCGGTCACCGCATCGACCCAGTGCAGGGCGTTCAACTCGCCCTCGCCCGGGAGCACGACATCGGCCCCCAGCGTGGCGGCATGGTCCGGGCAGAGTGTGGCATACACGCCGCCCAGCGCCAGGGAGACGCCGGGCCAGCGCGCGCGCACCACCTGGATCGCCTCGGCGACGCCGGGGTACCAGTAGGTCATGCCCGAGGTGACCAGCACGGCGTCGGGCCGGGGCCAGTGAGCCAGTTCGGCCTGCACCAGGTCCAGCGGCCGGCCATAGCGCCCATAGTAACGCCGCACATGCGCGAGCACGTGCGGCGTGGGCAAAATCGTTTTGGGCCACTTGCCGGTCCCATAGGGCGAGCCGGGCGGCGCGGTCCGGCGTTGACGAGCCAGCAACGCCGGGTGCCAGCGGTCCAGGCAGTCGAGCAACTGCACGCGATAGCCGTTTTCTCGCAGCACCGCGCCAATGCTCAACAGGCCCAGCGGCTCGGCCCACAGGTCATGGGCGGCAAAATCGTGGATCCAGGGATTGACCAGCAGGATGTATCCATCGGTCATGGTGGCTGGCAGATGCCTATTGGGGCGCGACCTCGAGATTGTCAAAGGCCGCGGTGAAATCGCCCGTGGACCCGGCGCCCACCACCAGCCCCACGCTGCCCTTGCCAAAGTCGCTGTCCGTAATGGTGACCAGTTTGGTATCGTTCGCATAGAGCGTGATCGAGCTGCCCCGGACCTCTACCTTGAGCGTGTTGGTGGCTGTGCCCTTGCTGATAGCCGAGGCGCTGGTCCAGTCCTTGACAGTCTTCCAGCTACGGCTCACCAGCTTGGCAAGTTTGTACTTGCCGGCGTCAGACACCTCGAACCGGTAAAAATTGCTGGTGTCCTCGGCCCGGAACACCAGACCATAATTGCCGCCGGTCCCACTGACCGCGTGTGCATCTACTTTGACCTCTACATCCTGATACTCGCGGTCGCGGAGCAGGGACCACACCACATAGTTGGCTTGGGTGATCTGAATATAGAACTCGCCATCAGCGATCCAGCGCTTGCCATTGGTCGAGTCGGCCACATTCCAGTCACCCCTGTCGGTACTGAAATCATCCGCAAAGGCAGCCGAGCCGGTAGACGGCCGCGCGGTGGCCTCAGGCACAGGCGTGGTTGTGATCACCCGTTCGGTGGCTTCTACCACGCGGGTGGGGCTTTTGCGCGCCGTGGCTTCTGGCCGCGCGGTATCTACGGGCCGCGCCGTAGCTTTGGGACGGACCGTGACCGGTCGCTCGGTGATGACCACCACGCGGGTACGCGTGGGCGAACGCCCCGCTGTCCCACCCTCGTCCTGAACGGTGAACCAGACCACGCCGCCCAGCGCCAGACACACGCAGGCGCAGACCAGCAGCACGCCGGCCACCAACGCGGCAATGCCACACCCCAGGATGGTCTTGTTGTCGCCGGCCGGAGGCGCCGAAGGGGGCGACGGCGGCGCTGGCGGGAGTGTGTCGCCCGGCACCGTCACCAGTGTCGGCGAATCGACCGGCGTGGTGATGAGCGTGGGCGCGTCGGTAGGCATAGCCACGAGCGTCGGTGCGTCGGCCAGCGCATCGCTAGGCACGGCCATGAGCGTCGGCGCGTCGGCCAGCACATCGGTAGGCACTGCCATGAGCGTCGGCGCGTCGGCCGGCGTGGCGATAAGCGTTGGCGATTCGGCCGATGGAAGCGGCCCGGTCACGTCGTCCAGGCGTGCGCCGCAACCCACGCAAAAGACCCCCTCATCCGCAATCTCGGTGCCGCAACTGGGGCATCGCTGTGTCATGTACTTCTCCTCTCTGAGGCTCGTCGTGCAGGTGATGCGGCGGACCCGCTGCCGCCACGAATCTCGAATCAGAACCGGCGCCGGTCGTCCAGCCGGTGCAGGCCGGCCGCCAGGGCTGCATCCGCGGCCTGCCGATACTCGGCGCGCGTGATGCGCCGGTCCAACGGGGGCCGCGCCGGGGCCTGATAGCACGGCCGGTACTGGTCCATCACGTTCAAATAGGTGTTGGTCGAAATGTCCTGGGCCAGAAAGCGAAATATCGCAGCGGAACCGGCCCGGTTGTCGGGCAAGACCAGATGGCGCACCAACAGGCCGCGCCGGGCGATACGGCGTTCGTCCAGGACCAGGTCGCCCACCTGGCGGTGCATCTCGCGCACGGCGGCCTGATTGACGGCCGGATAGTCCGGCACGCCGGATAGCGCTTGCCCGATGGCCGCGTCGGCGTATTTCATATCCGGCATATAAATGTCCACCACGCCATCCAGCAGGCGCAGCGTCTCCAGGCTATCATAGCCGCCGGTGTTATAGACCAGCGGCAGCGTCAGGCCGGCCTGCGCGGCAATGGCGAGCGCGGCCAGCATTTGCGGCACCACGTGCGTGGGGCTGACGATATTGATGTTGTGACAGCCGCGTTCGGCCAGGGCCAGCATGAGCCCGGCGATCTGCTCGGGGGTCATGGGCCGCCCTTCGCCGCCCTGGCTGATCTCGGCATTCTGACAGTAGCAGCACTGCAGGTTGCACCACGCCATAAAGATAGTGCCGGACCCGCCCACCCCCACCAACGGCGCTTCTTCGCCGTGATGGGGATGGGCACTGCACACCACGGCCTCGCGCCCGGTGTGGCAGTCCCCGGTCTGGCCGGCCAGCCGGTCCACACCGCACGCCCGGGGGCAGACCCGGCAAGATTCCAGCAGCGCATACGCGGCCTCGATGCGCCGGGCCAGCTCGCCGGCGCGCAGCAGTTGGCGATACCCTACCTCCCAGGCCACCGGCTATTCGCTCCACACCGTCACATCATCCACGGCCATGTGCACGCCGGTGCTGGCATAAAAGCCGACCTTGCCCTGGCTCAAGAACCCATCCTGGGCACTGCCCACCTTTTGGTCGTTGATATAGAGCTCGAAATCCTGACCGTTGCAGACCACGCGCAGCACGTTGGGCTGATTGCCCTTTTTAACCGCGTCCGACGTGGACCACTTGACGATATCGACCCACTCGTTGTCCACCTGCTTGTTGAATCGCCAGTGACCGTCGCCGCTGATGGCAAACGAATAATAGTTATCGCCGTCCAACAAGCGGAACGCCATGCCATACGCTATGTTGTCTGGGCCTTCTACCTTGCGGATCTTGGCTTCCATCGTGAAATCCTTGTACACGCCGGCTTTTGAATTCCAGACGATGCGACCGCTGCTGGTGTCATAGATGTGGTATTCGCCATCCTGGACAAAGATCACCTCGCTCTCGGTCCATTCGTTCTGGTTCGTGGCGAAATCTTCGTAAAAGGCCACGCCCGGCGGCCCAACGCGAATGTTGTCAAAGGTCACGTGCAGGTTGCCTTCATCATACGTGCCGGCTTCCAGGCCCACGGTACCGGCATCCAGGTCGCCATCGGTGACGGTGCCCAGCTTGGTGTCATTCGCATAGAACTCGAACGTGTCGCCCTGGGCAATCACCTTGAGGTGATTGGCGGCCGCACCCTTGGCAATGGCTGCCGACGCTTGCCAATCGACCAGGACGCCCCACTGGCCCTGCACGTACTTGCTCACCAGGTACCGGCCTTCGCCCGAGATGACAAAGCGGTAAAAGTTTTGCTTGTCCTGGTAGCGGAACATGATCCCATAGTCATTGCTGTCAGGACCGGCCACCTGCTGCGTGTCCACTTCTACCACCATATCGGCCCAGGTATGGTCCTTGGCCCAGGCCCACACGATGGATTGGGCCTGCGCCACCTCGGCGTGCAATTGCCCATCGGCGATGTAGGTCTTGCCCCGGTCGCCGGTGGTCAGGTCCCAGGCACCGGTGTCCTGGCTGAAATCATCAGTGAACGGGACGCCAGCGGCCGGCGTGCCGGCCGGGCGCGTGGGCGCGACGGTGGCCGGGCGGGTAGGTACGACGGTGGCCGGGCGAGTGGGTACGACCACCACCAGCGTCTTGGTGGGCCCCACCGATGTGTTGGTGGGCACCGCCGCGCGCTTGGGTGTGGGGTCTGGGGCCGGATTCAGCACGCCAGAGGCCACCACCAGCACCACCAAGCACAGGCACACCAGCACCAGAGCCACAATGACCAGGCTTATTACCAGGCCACCGCCCAATGCCGCCCGCGACGCGCCACCGCCAGCGGCCGGGGGCAGAGTCGGCGGCGGGGTCGGGGGCGCGACAGCATCGGGCCGGGGCACCCGCGCGCCGCATTCGCCACAGAACAACTCGTCTTCGCCTACCCAGGCGTTACAATTTGGACATCTCATGGTTTCACCTCCAACAAATGTCTGACCACATTTTATCACTATCCTTCATATTGCGCAATACCTGACAAATGTGGTACAATGGTAAGCGTTGAGAGTGCGTGAGGTGGGGAGGGATCCGGTGAGCGAGCGACGATCGTATGAAGAATTGGCCGCCCGGCTGCGCGACCTCCAGGCACATTGGGTAGTCCGGGGCCGGGCCGCGGAAGAACTGGTCCAGGGCGACGATCAGGTGCGCGCGCTGGAACTGTTGATCGAGGCCCTGCGCTGGGAGCCTGATGGCGGCGCGCGGAGCATGATCGTCGCCACGCTGGGCCGGTTTCGCGATGCCCGGGCACTCATGGCCCTGGCCTATGCGTTGGAGCACGACGCCGACCAGGAGGTGCGCGCCGAGGCGGCCCAGGCGCTGGGCGACATGGGCGATACGGGGGCAATGGATGCCCTCATCGCCGCGCTGGACGACACGCACGCCATCGTGCGGGCGCGGGCCGTGGTAGCCCTGGTCAAGCTGGACGACCCGCGCGCCCACTCCCCGGTGCAGACCCTCACCGAGGACCCCAATGACGAGGTGCGTATCCAGGCCCGGCTGGCGCTGCGTCGGTGGGGGCTGCAGCACGATTGACCAAGAAACTAAACAATCCCCCGCCCGCGGCAGATGGCATACGCGCCGCAAGCATATCAGTCAAGGAGGCTGTCAATGGCCCTGATCCTGGCTTTTGCCGCCGAGATACTGTTCATGATCGGATTCCCCATCGTCCTGGCCGTGCTCCTGCGCTGGCGCTGGGGCCTGGGCTGGAAACTGTTTCTGGTGGGCTGCCTGACGTTTGTGGGGTCCCAGGTGGTCCACCTGCCGCTGGTGGTGGTCGAAAAGTCGATCCTCCAGATCGTGTTGACGCAACTGGGCATTCCATTGGACCAGGCGGTGAACGTATCCTGGGTCGTGGTGGTGGATGCCGTGCTGCTGGGCCTGATGGCTGGCATCTGCGAAGAGCCGGCGCGTTACCTGGGCTATCGGTTCTTGCTACGCCGGGAACGCCAGTGGCGCCAGTCGCTCATGTTTGGCCTGGGACACGGTGGCATCGAGTCCATCCTGCTGGGCCTGCTGGTGCTGGTCAATGTCCTCGCCATCGCCTGGCTGGCGAGCGCGGACCTGGCGAGTCTGGGCATCACCGGCATTGCCGCCGACCAGGTGAACCAGGCCATGCAGTCCTACCGCGACCTGCCGGCCTACACGCCGCTCCTGGGCGGCATCGAACGCCTGTGGGCCATCCTGCTGCACCTGAGCCTCACGGTGCTGGTGTGGCGAACCGTCGTCACCAGGCAGTGGCACTATTTCCTGGCGGCCATCGGCTGGCACTGGCTGGTGGACACAGCCGTGGTGCTCGTGTTGACCTTTACCGGGAACATGCTGCTCACCGAGGTGATGGTGGGTGGGACCGGCCTGCTGAGCCTGGGCCTGGTCTGGTGGTCGCGCCGGTGGGCTGCGCCAGAACCGGCCCCGGCGCCGGACGAGGTGCCAGTCCTGTGAGGTCCATCCTGCCATGAAACTCGTCATCGTCGAAAGCCCCACCAAGGCCAAGGCCCTGCGGGGCTTTTTGGGTAGCGGCTACCGGGTGGTGGCCTCGATGGGACACATCCGCGACCTGCCGCCGAAGGACCTGGGCGTGGATGTGGCACACGACTTTCAGCCCCACTATCGCCTGCGCGCGGGCGGCCGCAAGGTGCTGGGCCAACTGCGCCAGGCCGCCAGCGGCGCGGCCATCCTGTACCTGGCGACCGACCCGGACCGAGAAGGCGAGGCCATCGCCTGGCACGTGGCCCAGGTGCTCTGCCGCGAGTGCCAGGACAAGCCGGTGCTGCGCATCTCGTTCCACGAGATCACGCCGGCTGCGATACACGCGGCACTGGCCGCCCCCGGCGAGCTGGACATGGACCTGGTGAACGCTCAGCAGGCCCGGCGCGTCTTGGACCGGCTGGTGGGCTATCAAGTTAGCCCGGTGTTGTGGCGGGCCATCAAAGGCCGCAAGGGCCTCTCGGCCGGGCGCGTGCAGACCGTGGCGCTGCGCCTGGTGGTCGAACGGGACCGGGCCATCGCCGCCTTTGTGCCCGAGGAATACTGGACCCTGGACGCCGAGTTTTCCAAGGTGGACGACGACCGGCGCTTTCGGGCGCGGCTGGTGCGCATCGGCAAGGCCAAGCCGGACCTCAGGACCCAGGCCGACGCGCAGGCCATCATCGACGACCTGGCCGGCGCCGACTACCGGGTGCTGCACGTCAAACAGCGCACCCAACCGCGCCGGCCATATCCGCCCTATATCACCAGCACCTTGCAGCAAGATGGGTCTAACCGCCTGGGCTGGCCGGCCGCCAAGACCATGCGCGTGGCGCAGCAATTGTACGAAGGCGTAACCCTGCCGGACGAAGGGACCGTGGGCCTCATCACCTACATGCGCACCGACTCGACGTTCGTGGCCGAATCGGCGCAGCAAGAGGCCCGGGAGGTCATCGAACGTTTCTGGGGGCACGACTATTTGCCGGCCGCACCGCCTCAGTACAAGACCCGGGCCAAGGTGGCCCAGGAAGCCCACGAGGCCATCCGGCCCACGTCGTCCTGGCGCCTGCCGCGCGACCTGCGCGAGCACCTCACGACGGACCAGGCACGGCTGTACGAACTGATCTGGCGGCGGTTTATTGCCTCGCAGATGAAACCGGCCGTCTATCACGTGACCACGGTGGATATTGCCAGCGCCCGCGATGGCGCGGACCTGCCATACCTCTTTCGGGCCACCGGCCGCGAACTGCTCTTTCCCGGTTTTCTAAAGGCCTACGAAACCGAAGCCCAGCCGGCCGGCGACGAACTGGCCGATCAAACGCTGCCGCCGCTGGTCGAGGGCGAGCCGTTGGTCCTGCACGGGCTGTTCCCGGCGCAGCGCTTTACCCAGCCGCCCGCGCACTTTTCCGAGGCCAGCCTCATCCAGGAGCTGGAACGTCTGGGCATCGGCCGGCCTAGCACCTATGCCGGCATCGTGCGCACCATCGTGGACCGGGGCTATGTGGACCGCCAGAAAAAGACGCTGCTGGCCGCCGAGCTGGGGTTCGTCGTGTGCGATTTCCTGGTGGCCGGGTTCCCGGACCTGTTCGCCGTGCCGTTCACCGCTCAGATGGAAGACCAACTGGATGATATAGCGCGCGGCCAGCGATCCTGGGTTGACATGCTCCGCGAATTCTATGGCCCCTTTGCCCAGGCGGTGGAACAGGCGCAAGGCGCAGCCCCGGTGGCAGCACCTCCGGCTGCACGAACCAAGCGTCGCGCCCGGCGCGTGGCTGCCGCGCCCACCGGCGCCGTGTGCCCGGCCTGCGGCAGCGACCTGGTGGAGCGCCGGAGCAAATACGGCGTGTTCTGGGGCTGCGCCAGCTACCCCAAGTGCAAGCATACGCAAAAACCACCGCCATCACCCCCCGCCACGACCCCGTAAGCGCAGTTGCCGGCCCGGCGCCGTAGGACAAATTGGCAATTTGTCCTACCCTCCCCCCACACACAAGCACGCAGTTGCCAGCCCGGCGCACCTGTGGTAGAATGACGCCCCAATACGAACTAGATCGGACACCATACACCGATGAACCAGAATGGAACGTCCTTGAGCAAGTGGCTCGGCCTCGGGGCGCTGGCCCTGGGGCTGGCATTGCTGATGGCCGGCGCGGCCGCCTGCACAGAAGGAATCGGCGGGCTGGTCAACAAACAGCCGCCCAACGTCATCGTCATCCTGGCCGACGCCCTGCGCGCCGACCGGCTGTCCTGTTACGGCTACACCGGCCACCAGACGCCCAACATCGACGCGCTGGCCCAGGATGCAGTGCGCTATCGCCTCTCCACCGGCCCGGCGGCCTGGACCAAACCGGCCTGCGCCACGCTCATCACGTCGCTGTACCCCTCGTCGCATCGCGCCCAGCGCGTCGAAGACTCGCTGCCCGACGCCGTCACCACCCTGGCCGAGGTGCTATCGGGCAATGGCTATCACACCGCTGCCTTTTTCACCAACCACAACCTCCGCGAGGAATTCAACTTTCAGCAGGGTTATCAGGAATATCACTGGCTGGCGCCGGAAGCATCATCCCACACCCTGGATGGCCAGACCTACTACCAGGAAGCCGAGATGGTGAACCAGCAGGTGATGCCCTGGCTGGCAGCCAACCAGAAGCAACCCTTTTTCCTGTACGTGCACTATATGGACCCGCATCGGCCCTATTTTGAGCACCCATACAACGGCCGGGGCGAGGACCCGCGCGCCAACGAGCCCGCGGACGCGCCCCGGTTGAGCGCGCTGTACGACGGCGAAGTGCGGTATCTGGACGAACAGATAGGCGTGCTGCTGGCCGAGATCAAACGCCTGGGCCTGTACGACAACTCGCTCATCGTGTTCGTGGCCGACCACGGCGAAGAGTTCCAGGAACACGACGGCTGGGCCCACTGCCAGACGTTGTACCAGGAGATCGTGGGCGTGCCGATCATCATTCGATATCCCGGCGGCGACCGCTCTGGCACCGTGGACGAGGGCCTGGCTCGCACGCTGGATGTGGCCCCCACCATCCTGGACATGGCCGGCGTCGAGGCCCCGGCCGCAATGGAAGGCGTGAGCCTGCGCCTGCCGGCCAACTCGCCGGCGCGCGCCCAGTGGGTCTTTGCCGAAGAGGTGTTCCGTGCCGGGATGCTGGCGATCCGCACGCCCCAGTACAAGCTCATCCGCGCCACGCCCGGCGAGGACCGGGGCCGGGGCACCGTGCAACTGTATGACCTGCTGGCCGACCCGGGCGAGACCCATAACCTGGCCGAAGAGCGCCCGGACCTCGTGTCCAAGTTCGGCCAATACATCGATCAGACAATGGCCCACGCCCTGAACGTGGCCGTGACCGGCAAGCAGGTCGACATCGACAAGGAACTGGAAGAGCGCCTGCGCCAACTGGGATATTAGCATGAGCACGCCCAATTCCACCCGCCATCGGCCAATGCGAGGGCGCGAGATCCTGCTGGGGAGTCTCGCGGGCCTGCTGGTCGTGCTTGTCGGCGGCGCGGCCCTGGCCGCCTATCGCGGCGGCATGGTCGCCAACGCCTTTCATGGCCGCCCGGCCCAGCCCAGCGTCGTCATTATCATCCTGGCCGACGCCCTGCGCGCGGACCGGCTGTCGTCCTACGGATACACCAAAAGTCAGACCCCCCACATCGACGCCCTGGCCCGGGACGGCGTACGTTTTTCCCAGGCCATCTCTCAGGCCCCGTGGACCAAGCCCTCCGTAGGGACCATCTTTACCGGTCTGGTCCCCCTGTCGCACCAGGCTCGCACCAAGGGCGCTGGGCTGCCAGACTCGGTGACCACCGTGGCCGAGTCGCTATCGGCCCACAACTATGCCACCGCCGCCTTTATGACCAATCTCACCATCCGGCCCGGCCTGGGCTTTGAGCAGGGATTCGACGAGTACATCTGGCTGCCGGCCGAAGATTCGCACTTTGTGCTCAACGGCGACAAGTACTACCAGGAAGCCGAACTGGTGACGGCGCGCGTCAAGTCGTGGCTGGCGGGCAATCGCGCCCAGCGCATGTTCCTGTACGTGCATTACATGGACCCGCACCGGCCCTATTTCGAGCAGCCGTATAACGGCCAGGGCTATTATTCCCACGGCCAAGGCGACCCGGCCGAGGCCGGCCGCCTTGGCGACCTGTATGACGGCGAGATACGCTACCTGGACACCCACGTGGGCGACCTCATCGCCGAGCTCAAGAAAAAAGGGCTATACGACCAGGCCCTCATCGTGTTCACTGCCGACCACGGCGAAGAGTTTTACGAGCACCAGGGCTGGGGCCACGGCCGCACCGTGTATCAAGAAGTCATCCAGGTGCCGCTCATCGTCAAGTATCCGGGTGGCTGGGGCGCCGGCACGGTGGATGAGCACCTGGTCCGTTCGATAGACCTGGCCCCCACCATCCTGGACACGGCCGGCATCCGGCCCCCGGCGACGATGCAAGGCGTGAGCCTGCTGCAACCCGCGCCGCCAGCCGACGAGCAGGTCGCCTTTTCCGAGACCGATTTCGAGGGCAACGTGGCCCGGGCCTGGGTGACGCCCCGCGACAAGCTGATCCAGGTGGTGGACGGCGACCCACGCGGGCGCGAGGCCATCCAGCTCTATGACCTGGCGGCAGACCCCGGCGAGACGTTGAACCTGGCCCAGGCGCACGTGGGCGTGGTGGCCGATTTGCGCCGGCAAATGGACCGTCTCATGATCGCCGCGCTGGAAGCCTCGGTTGCCGGCACCGAGTTCGAGATCGACCCGGAAACCGAGCAGCGGCTCAAGCTGCTGGGCTACTGACCCGATTCCCCTCACGCGCCAACGCGCCGGCTCTAGCGAGCCGGCGCGTTTTGTCATGCTTGTGTCAGACCTTCCCGCAAGCTACGCGCTTGCGGGAAGGTGGCAACCGGGCCATTACATGTCCAACTCGGCCAGGAGGACGAAATCACCGCCGGCCGGCGTCACCGGCAACCGCTGCATCGTCGCCAGGTCATACATCCCGGAGATGAGGCGATAGCGACCGGCCGGCGCCCCGGCCGGCACCGCCAGCCCATAGTTGTCGCGGATCACCTCGCCGACGGCCCACGAGCCGGTGGGCCGGAACCCGGCCACCGGGTAGCTGTCGATCTGAGCCACCGGCAGGCCATCGGGGCCGAGCAACTGAACGAACACGGTGTAATCGGCGCTCACCGGGGTCTCGGCGCGCCAGTAGAGCGAAAGCGGCACCTCGCCCCCCGGCCGGAACGGCCCGTCGCCCAGGGTATAGCCCAGCAGCGTGATGGCCTCGCCCAGACGCGCGTCGGTGGGATGCGCCGGCGTGTCGGCCAACGGCGCGATAGCGGCCGGGCAGGCATAGAGGCACAACCGCAGGTCGCCCACCGACTCTTGACGTATTGGGTACGTATGCTCCGACAGCCAGCGCTCCACGCCGCTGTTGGGATCGCCCGGCGCCAGGCCATCCAGCACCAGCCACAGCCGCCGCTCCCGCGCCACTGCGCCGCGCAGCACCGCGTCCACCTTGTTCGTCCAGTCCGGCGGGATGGACGGGTACAGGCTGTACCAGGGCACGCGGGCCCGGTTCGTGTTCCAGAACACGCCCAGGTCGGCCGTGGTGGTGACGATGAGAGCGTCGCCGGGCCGCACGGCTCCTTCCAGATAGGCGATAGCGTCACGCTCGTCCTGGCGCGTGCCAAAACGCGGGTCGGTCTGGTAGCGCGGCAGTACGGCCGCGACCAGCCCGCCCATCGCCAGCACCGCCGTCAGCGCCAGCAAAGCCACGCGCCGGGCGTCCCACCGGCGGCGCGCGCGCCAGTGCGCAGCGGCCCACATCGCCACGCCGGCCGCTACCGCCAGGGCCAGGGCCAGCACAATGGGCACCGGGTCGATCTGCCCGGCCACGCCCCCGGCATAGGCCCAGGCATAATCCAGCGTGGCTGGCGTGGTGAACCGCAGGTTTCCCAGGATGGGCGAATAGGCCGGGTCATAGATGCCCAGCGTGTTCTCCACGTCCGGTCCCTGCGCCCCCAGCCAACTCAGGTAAGCAAAGAAATCCACGCTGCTGCCAATGGCCTGGATGCCGGCGCTGACCGCTCCCAGCGCGAGCAACGCGGCAGCCCAGATACGCGAGCGCCAGGCCCACACAATGGCCGGCGCCAGGAGCAGCGCCACGAACGGCGTGATGGGCACGATGTGGCGCGGTCCCCAGCAGGCCCGACCGGCCCACGTGTCATACGAGGCGTAAAAGAGCACGTGCAGCGCCGCCACCCCCAGGATCACGCTGGCCTCGGCGCGATGGCGCCGGAAAAAGGCCGGCACCGCCGCCAGCGCCGCCAGCAGCACCGGCGAATAGACAAAAAAGCCCTTGCCCGGGCTCAACAGCAGCCCATAGGCAAAGGCCAGGTTGGGAAACATGAACCGCGATTCCAGGCCCTCGTACCCGGAACGCAGCGGGTCGCCAAAGCGGGCCAGGTTATAAGCCACCACCAGCCCGCCGAGCACGAGGCACGGCACCAGGAACGCCACGGCGTCGGCCCAATGCCGGCGCAGCGCAGCCAGCAAAAAACGGCCCCACCCGGGCCATCGGTCCTGCGCGGCCTGTCGCTCGTGGGCGAATACCACCACCAGCGGATAGGCCAGGAGCGCCGGCGCCGCGATGACGTTCGAGATGCGGTTCAGCAGCGCCAGGCCAAACGCCGCGCCGGCCAGCGTCGCCCAGAGCCAGCAACGGCCGGGCCGCTCGTCAGCCAGCGCGTCCTTGTAGCACAGGAGAAAATACGCCGTGGCGAGCAGGGTCAGGCCGGCCAGCGGCTCGGAGAACAGATAGCGAGCATACACGGCGGCGATGGTGGCGACGCCAAAGGCCAGCCCGGTGAGCACGCCCACCGCCGGCCGATAGCCCAGACGCGTCACAAAGAGCAGGATGAACACGGCCGTGAGCGGCGTCACCAGGGCGTTGAACAGCATGGTGGCCTGCACCAGACCCACCTGCCCCAGTTGCAGGGCCGGCCAGTAGAGGGGAATGGGCAGCACCGAATCGACCAGGCCATACTTGGAGTACAGTACGCCGCTTTCCAGGGGGATGCTGCCCCACAGCCCAAAGTGAATCGCCAGGAATGAGTTGGCGTCGAACCGGCCGTTCTTGACCAGGTTCTCCAGCACGGCAAAGCGGCTGATCTCGTCTACCGAGTGAAATACGCCACTATACGCTAGCACGTACACGGCAAAGAGCAGCACGAACAGGCCCACCGCCAGGGCCGCAAGGCGCGGCCAGTCGGCGGGACCGGCGTCGAGAGATGGACGCGAAATGGGGTCTGGCTGGTTCATGAGCCGGGCGGATTCACCGCGTTGGCCGGGTCGCCCACGTGGGTAATGTCCAGTTCCTGGGTCAGCGTCCACGCGACTGATTCGATGGTGCCGGTGCCCATGAACCGGCCGCGCACCGGATAGCCCCCGTCCACCGCCAGCCACACGTCGCCCTGGTGCGACCAGTTCGTTCCCCCGCTGATCAGCACGCCCTGGTAGCTGGCTGTCGTGCGGTAGCGCTGGCACAGCACGTCGTTCACCTGCTCACCTTGCAGGAGCGACACGCGCTCGGTATGCTCGGTCAGGCCCATCGCCAGGTCATTCCACCAGCCCAGCGGTGTAAAATCCACAAACTGCATCTGCTGGTCGGTGGGCGTTTCCACCCACTGGTCGCCAAACCTGACCCACTCCTGGTCGCCGATGTGGATCACCTCCAGGGTCACGTCGCCTTCGCCCAGAGACCAGGTGACGTGCCAGCGGTTGCCATCGGCCACGCGCACGCCCTCGGCCTGCCAGGACAGGGGCGATGTGGCCCCGCCTTCGCCGGCCTGGAGCATCCAGGACGCCGCCCACCGATAGCTGGGCAAGGCATCCAGGGCCGCGCCGGCCTGGGCCAACGAGACCGGGGCGCCGGTCTTGGTGGGCGATGGCGCCGCCGGGCCGCCGGTCGTCGCCGTAGGCACGCCGGTCGTGGCCGGCGCGCCGGTGGGCGCCGCACTCGGCAAGGGCGCCGGGCCGCCACCCAGGTCACAGGCCGCCAGCGCCAGGGCCGCTGTCAACAACAGTATCAGCACAACGGATAAACGTTTCATAGCACCCTCCCGAACCGATCATAGCACGCGCGCCAAGCCCTGTCAACGGCGTCGCCTTGCCCCCGGTGACAGGATGGTGTATACTATGCCCGTCGAATGCTCAAATGACGCCTGACAAAATCTGCCTGGAAATAAACATGGATCAATCGCATATTCGCAATTTCTGCATCATTGCCCACATCGACCACGGCAAGTCCACCCTGTCGGACCGGCTGCTGGAGCGCACCGGCACCCTCGCCGCCCGCGAGATGACCGAGCAGGTGTTGGACCAGATGGACCTGGAGCGCGAAAGGGGTATTACTATCAAGGCCAAGGCCGTGCGCATGGCCTACACCGCGCCCGACGGCCAGACCTACCAGCTCAACCTCATCGACACGCCGGGGCACGTGGACTTTACCTACGAAGTGTCGCGGGCGCTCGCCGCCTGCGAGGGGGCACTGCTGGTGGTGGACGCCAGCCAGGGCGTCGAGGCCCAGACCATCGCCAACCTGTACCTAGCGCTGGACCACAACCTGGCTATCGTGCCGGTGATCAACAAGATCGACCTGGCCTCGGCCCAGCCGGACCAGGTGGCCCACGACCTGCGCGATTTGCTGGGCATCGACGAGGCGGAAAACCTGTACACGTCGGCCAAGACCGGGAGCGGCGTGGACGAGGTACTGGAGGCCATCGTGACCCGCGTGCCGGCCCCGTCCGGCGATCCCCAGGCCCCCCTGCGCGCCCTCGTCTTTGACAGCCACTATGATCCGTACAAGGGCGTGGTGGCTTATGTTCGCGTGGTTGATGGGCAACTGAACAAGCGCACCAACCTGATGTTCATGTCCCACCACCGGATCGTCGAGGTGCTGGAACTGGGCGTGTTCCGGCCCAAGATGACGCCGGTCGAGACCCTGTCGGCCGGCGAGGTGGGCTATGTCGCCACCGGGCTCAAGGACGTCAAAGAGTGCCGCGTGGGCGACACGCTGACGGACGTATCGCCAGCCGCCGCGCAAGCCTTGCCCGGCTATCGCCCGGCCAAGCCCATGGTCTTTGCCGGCCTGTACCCGGTGGAAGGCCCCGACTATGCCCTGCTCCGCGATGCCCTGGACAAGCTCAGCCTTAACGATGCCTCGTTCACCTACGAGCCGGAAAGCTCGGTGGCCCTGGGCTTTGGCTTTCGCTGCGGATTCCTGGGCCTGCTGCACATGGAGATCGTCCAGGAGCGACTGGAGCGCGAATACGACCTGAACATCATTGCCACCGCCCCCAGCGTCGAGTACCACGTGCTCACCCACGACGGCGTCGAAACGCGTGTAGACAATCCATCCCAACTCCCCGCACCCGAGACCATCGAAGAGATCCGCGAGCCGTGGATGCGCATCACCGTCATCTGCCCGGCCCGCCACATCGGCCCGGTGATGGAACTGGTCACGGTGCGGCGCGGCGAATACGAGCGCATGGAGTACCTGGACGAGCAGCGGGTACTGCTCAACTATCAGATACCCCTCTCGGAACTCATCATCGACTTTTACGACCAGCTCAAGAGCCGCACCCAGGGCTATGCCTCGCTGGACTATGTGCTACTCGGCTACCAGCCCGGCGAGTTGGTCAAGATGGACATCCTGGTGAACGAACTGCCGGTGGATGCCCTGAGTCTCATCGTCCACCAGGACATCGTCCAATCGCGCGGGCAGGCCCTCACCCGGCGCATGAAAAAGGTCATTCCGCGCCAGCAATTTGCCGTGCCCATCCAGGCGGCCGTCGGTGGGCGCATCGTCGCCCGGCAAACCGTCAAGGCCCTGCGCAAGAACGTGCTCGCCAAGTGCTATGGCGGCGACATCACCCGCAAGCGCAAGCTTCTGGAAAAGCAAAAGGCCGGCAAAAAGCGCATGAAACGCTTTGGCAACGTGGAAATCCCCCAGGACGCCTTTATGGCCGTGCTCCGGCTGGACGAGGAGGAGGACTAGCAGGCCATGACAACCGACCGGGCCACGGTGGTGGGCATTGACCGCTATCCCGCCGCCTTTCAATCGCTGACCAACGCCCTGGCCGATGCCCGGGCCATCGCAGACCTGCTGGCGCGCGACTATGGGTTTCAACCGTGGCCGCCCGGTGCGCCAGTCCTCACCAACGGCGCAGCGGCGCTGGTCCCACTCCAGGACGCCATCGCGTCGGCCCTCTATTCCGGGGCCGACCGGTGGCTTTTTTATTTTGCCGGCCACGGCGCCGTGATAGACGGCATCGGCTATCTGGTTCCGGCCGACGGCCGGTTCAAGGACCCGACCACCTATCTGCCCCTGCCCTGGCTGCTCGACGTGTGCCGGGCCAGCGCCGTGGACCAGATCGCCATCATACTGGATGCCTGTTACAGCGGCCGGGCGCTGGTACGCGGCGAGGCCCTGGACGACCTGAGCCCCACGGTGGATTATCGCCGGGTACGCCAGATCGTCAGCGCCGGCAATCCCCGCCAGCCGGTGCTCGACGGCGGCGCCGGCGGCCATTCGGTGTTTACTCGGTCGGTGCTGGATGCGCTGGAAGGCCGCGCCGGCGTCCACGAACCCGACGGCACCGTGCGATTTCCCCGCCTGCTGGACCACCTGGCCCTGGACGTGCCAGCCCGCCTGTGGGCCAGTGGCGCTAGCCCCAGCGAACAGCAACCACTCGGCGGCTATTTCCAGGGCAATACCCAGCGGCGCACCTTTGACCTGACCCCCACCACGCCGCGCCTGCCCCCGGCGCTGGTGCAAGACACGCGCAGCGAAGACCCTACCCGGCGCCAGGACGCGCTGCGGCGGCTGGCGCGCGTCGCCGGCGAGCAGCCGGCCCTGACCGATCCGGTCGTCGATCTGGGCATCCGGCACCTGCGCCCCGACCCGACA
>JAHJIN010000443.1 GCA_018823415.1 Chloroflexota bacterium
GGGTGCAGCACGCCGGCACCGGGGAGGAGACCTACGTGCGCGAATTGGATGAGCTCCTGGCGTTCATTGAGCATCGGGCCGGGCGGCTGGCCGGGTCGTCATCAGCTTCCGACGTGCCGACACCGGGCCTCAAATGAAGGAGGTGAGGCGAGAATCGTCATGCTTACTCGCAGGGTGATTCATACACTCGAGTTCCCGTAGCCGAGTGGGATTCGGCAATCGGTAAACTGGGAACTGGTACATAGGGAAGCAGCGCGTCGAGACCTCGCCAATGTACCAGGCAACCAATCTACCAATTCTGAAAGGAGAAACTGCAATGAAACCCAAGACCTTGTTCAACGTGTTGGCCATTCTGGCCCTGTCACTGGGGCTGTTGCCCTGGGCAGTGGAGGCGGCCCCACTGCGCTATCAGACCATCACCGGCAATGTCACCTGGAGCACGAACCAGACCCTCACCACGGATGTGGTGGTGAGCAGTGGGGCCACGTTGACCATCGGAAACGTCACCGTCACGGCCAACGCCTCTGACCCGAGCCCCTATGGCGCCGGGCTCTCGTCCAAGATCGAGATCATTGTGGAAAGTGGTGGGACGCTGGTGGTGCAATCAGGAGCCACGCTCACCGCCAGCCAGCCCGGCGACTGGTACGGCGTGGTCTTTCTGGCCGGCAGCAGCGGGAGCATCACCGATGCCATCATTCGCAACGGCACCGTGGGTGTCACCATCGATGGTTCTTCCCCTACCATACAGGATGCCGTCATCCGTGATATGCAAGGCGACGATGGCGCGGCCGCCGGCGCTAACGGTGGGTTTGCTGCCGGCATCGTCATCTCGGGCGCTAGCACCGCCCAGATCATCTCCAACACTATCACGACCATCGACGGTGGGGACGGCGCGGCCGGTGCCCACGGGCCTATGGGACTGCCAGGCGGCGGGTCCGGCTCCGACGGCCAGGATGGCGGCACCGGGGGGGATGCCCACGGTATTTGGATAGTTGACAATGCGACCCCCACGGCGCGTGGCAACACCGTCGAAAGCGTGTCCGGCGGCGATGGCGCCATAGCCGGCTGGGGGGGGGACGGCGCCGGCGGCGAAGCATTCCAGCCGGCCGGGGGCTACGGCGGCGCCGGCGGCACGGGTGGTCACGGCGGATGGGCCTACGGGATCGCCGTGGAAAGCGCCAGCCTGGGGACCGTCGTTCGGAGCAACCTAATCCGGGGCATCGGCGGCGGGAATGCGGCGTTGGGCGGCCGTGGCGGCGCCGGTGGCGCCGGTCGCTATGACTATGGCGGCGCTGGAGGATACGGCGGCGCTGGAGGATACGGTGGTCAGGGTGGCAGTGCCCTGGGCATCTATGTCTACTATGCCTCTCCCACGGTGCAGGACAACGTGTGCGAGTGGTACATCCGTGGCGGCAGCGCCGAGGCCGGGGGCGCCGGGGGAGATGGCGGCGCTGGGGGCACCGGGTACGACGCATCCACTTCTTTGGGGTTCCCCGGAGGTGCCGGGGGGAGCGGTGGCGCCGCAGGCAATGGCGGTCCCGGCGGTCAGGGCGGTGAAGGCCACGGCATCTGGCTCATTTTCTCTTCCGCTGACGTGCGCCACAACACCTTGAACAGCCACATCGAGGCGTCCCCGGGTGCCGCCGGTGGTTTCGCCGGCACCGGCGGTGCCGGCGGGCGAGGTGGCGATGGCGGGGATTATCTCGGTGGCACCGGCGGTGATGGCGGTCTGGGCGGCCCGGGTGGCGCTGGCGGCTATGCCGGTTGGGCCGGCCAGGGCGGCGGCGCCTACGGCCTGATGGTGTCTGGTGGAACGCCCACCCTGGCCCGCAACACCGTGCTGTACCTGCGAGGCGCCGGCAGCGCCGGGGTCGGTGGGTTGGGCGGCGGTGGCGGCGCCGGGGGCGCCGGGGGCAATGGCGGCAGCGGGATTACGCAGGGCAATGGTGGCGGTGGCGGCGCCGGTGGCCCGGCAGGCAATGGTGGTCAGGGCGGCACCGGCGGCTGGGCCGTGGGGGCCATGCTGGGCACATACCACCGCGTGGAGAACAACCTGTTCTATAACCTCTACGCCGGCGATAGCACCGGCGGCGGCTATGGCGGCTGGGGCGGCAACGGTGGCAATGGCGGGGCGCCCAACGGCAGCGGCGGCATCGGTGGGGACGGCGGCACCGGCGGCGATGGCGGCCACATTGGTACCAGCGTGGGCATCGAGACGAGCGGTGACGCCGAGATTCTCAACAACACCATTGTCGGCGTGGCGATGAACTTTAACGGCAGCCTGGCCGGCGGCGGGGGCGATGGAGGCTATGGCGGCACCAACGCCTATGGAGGAACCGCCAACAATGGCTCGTACGGTTGGCCCGGCAGCAATGGGTACGAAGGGCCGGCCTATGGCATTCGCATTCTCGCCGGCCAGCCCACCATCGTCAATAATATCCTGGCCAACCCGGCCGTGGGGCGCCAATCCCGGGCCACGCTCGGCGGCGCGGCCGTGCAGATGGGCATCATGTCCGCCGTGGGGCCCCTCACGCCCAACCTGGACTATAACGACGTGTACGGCTGGGCCACGTACAATTATTTTGACGTGACCCCCGGCACCCACGACATCCACGTGGACCCCCTCTTTGCCGACCTGGTCGGCCTCGATTTTCACCTGAGCAGCGGGTCGCCGTGCGTGGACGCCGGGACCGACGATTTTTCCGGCATTGTCTTCCCGTCCGACGACCTGGACGGCGGCCCCCGGCCTATTGGCCGGTATGACCTTGGCGCCGACGAGTGGGGCACGCGGTTGTACCTGCCCCTCACCTTGAAGAACCACTAGCGCAACAGCGAACACGGCACGTTCGTGGCCTCACCCCGCCAGGGCCTGACCGTGTGATTCGGCCATTCATAGATTGGTGCGTTGGGAGCCAAGGCACCAATCTACCAGGCTACCAGCTTGAAAGGAGAAACCGCAATGAATCGCAAGACCTTGTTCAACCTGTTGACAGTTCTATTTCTGGCACTGGGCCTGGGCGGCGGCGTCCAGGCCCAGGGGCCGACACCCCCGGGTGGCGACGTGGCCCAGGCCAATCCGGGCACCAGCTTTACCTACCAGGGGCGCTTGACGGACACCACCGGCACGCCCATCCCCGGCCCGTGCACCCTGCGCTTTACCCTGTACGGCTCGGCCAGCGGCAGCGACCAGGTCGGCATGCCCCAGACCAAGACCGGCGTGACCCTGGACAACGGCTACTTTGCCGTGGACCTGGACTTTGGCGCCGACGCCTTTAACGGCGACGCCCGCTATATCAAGATCGAGGTGGACGGCGGGAGCGGGTACACGCCCCTCAGCCCCCGCGTGAAACTGAACCCGGCGCCCTATGCCCTGGCCCTGCCCGGCCTGCGCACGCAGCAGAACGCCACCAGCCCCAACGTCATCGGCGGCTACAGCGGTAACAGCGTGGGCGCGGTTATAGTGGGGGCCACCATCGGCGGTGGGGGGACGAGCGGTGCCGGGAATGCCAACAGCGTGACTGCCAACTATGGCACGGTCGGCGGGGGCCAGGGTAACGCTGCCGTGGTCGGTCAGGCCGCCACCGTCGGCGGGGGCCAGGGCAACACCGCCAGCGCCGCGGACGCTACCGTCGGCGGGGGCCAGGGCAACACCGCCGGCGGCGACAGGGCCACCGTCGGCGGGGGGCAGCAGAAC
>JAHJIN010000444.1 GCA_018823415.1 Chloroflexota bacterium
CCCACGATCACGCCCCAGCCCCAGCCCACGCGCACGCCACCGCCGGCCACAGCCACGCCGATGCCCACGGCTCCCCCGATCAACCCGCCCACGATGGCCGTGTCCACAGCGTTCACTCCGCCGCCGCTGTCGCCCACTGTGGCGCCAGTGCCCACCACGCGGCCTCAACCCAAGCCAACCGCCAAACCCACACCCACTATGGCGCCCCTGATCCAGTTTGTGGGCAATGACGACGACAAGTCGTTGTGGCTCTCGACCTATTCGCCCAACTGCGGGTCTATGGGCATTGGCAAGCGGTTCAGCAAGGTCATCGATGCCCAGGGCAAGCCGGTGGCCGGCGTGGTGATCAAGCTCTGGTGGCCCGACGCCAACCCCGACCAGTATATCTATAGCAACCCTACGGGCAATGACGGCGCGTTCGAGATTTCCCTGGGCGTGCCCCGCGATTTTACGGCCTATGTGACGGTACATTCGCACTGGGGCAACCTGGCGGAAAGCTCGGATGTGCTGACCATTCACTTTCAGGGGGCCAATGGCAAAGACTGCCTGACCCCGGCCGATGGCGGCACTGGCCTGGGCCACCAATGGGCCGTGGTGGTCTTTAAGAAGCTATGGTAGGACTGGTTCATCTGGTCTCACCACGCCAAACGGCCCGGGGCATGCCCCGGGCCGTTTCATGTTGGCCTGTTGTATCGAATCTGATTATTCGTTTTGTTAGGGCTTTCTCAAAGTCGAGACATGTGCTACGCTCAGGGGGCAAGATAAGCCAACTGGAGGTATAGCCATGACCTACACGATTCGGCCCCTGATCGATTATCTGGCCCTGGTCGGCGATCCGCGTGCCCGCCGGGGGGTGCGCCATCCCTTGCCATCCATTCTCTGTTTGTGCTGTGTGGCCTTGCTGGGGGGTGCCAAGAATCCCCGCGCCATGGCCCAGTGGTGGCGCCACCGCCGGGACCTGGGAGCATTCCTCGAACGACTGGGGTTTACGCGCGAGTATGGCCCCAGTCAGGCGACCCTGTATCGTATCTTGGCGCTGATCCCCATTGCCCAACTGGAAGCGATCCTGCAGCAGTGGGCGGAAGATAATCTGGCCCAATTACCGCCTGCCGCCGCCGAGTTGGAGCCAGTAGCCCTGGATGGCAAGACGTTGCGTGGGAGCCGCCGGCAAGGGGCCGTGGACACCCACTTACTGAGTGCCTTTAGCCACCGCCTGGGCTTGACCTTGTGCCAGTTGGCGGTGCCCGATGCCACCAATGAGATTGGCGCCCTGCCCGACTTGCTGGCCACGGTGGTGATCGCGGGGCGGGTGTTCACCATGGATGCCTTGCTCACGCAACGTTCGGCAGCGCAAACCATTGTGGATGAGCAGGGCGACTATGTGATGTACGCCAAAGACAATCAACCCACCTTGCACGATGACATCGCACAGCTCTTCGCGGCGGCCGACCCCGAGTTCATCACCGACGCGGCCACCACCGTAGACAAAGGACATGGCCGCCTGGAACGCCGCACTCTGCAGACCAGCACGGCCTTGCAGGACTACCTGGATTGGCCGGGCCACCAGCAAGTCTTTCGCCTGGACCGCTACACCCGCATCCTCAAGACCGGCGCGCGCCAGATGGAAACGGTCTATGGACTGACCAGCCTCGCGCCGCAGCGGGCCGGGGCGGCGGACCTGTTGGCGCTGACCCGTGGCCAATGGGGCATCGAGAACCGCAGCCACTGGGTCCGCGACGTGACCTTGGGCGAAGACCTGTCCCAGGTGCGGCAGGGCCGCTTGCCCCAGGTGATGGCCGCTTTGCGCAACGCCGTCATCGCCGTGATCCGCTTACTGGGTTTTCGCTTCATCCCCGATGCCCTGGGCTACTTCGCAGCGCGTCCCAGTGAGGCGCTGGCCGTCATCGGCTGCTGATCGCTCGACTTTGAGAAAGCCCTATTCGTTTTGTAGACAGCCCTTGACAGATACGAACATTTGTTCTATAATCGGGCTATGAAACTGAGTGTATATGCTCGCCAAGTTGGGGTGTCCTATCGTACCGCCTGGCGCTGGTACAAGAGCGGTCAACTCAAAGGCTACCAGGTGGACACGGGCACGATCATTATCACGGAGCCCACATCTACACTCGTGACGCCGGTGACCACGCCAAAAGTGGCGATCTACGCCCGCGTCTCGGCGACCGACGCGAAGCGCAAGGGCAATCTGGAAACCC
>JAHJIN010000445.1 GCA_018823415.1 Chloroflexota bacterium
GAGGGCTGGATCCAGGAGGCGCGAGAGTCGATGGACCTCGCCGTCGCCCAGATCCTCTGGCCCGGCGATGAGGTTGCCGTCCACGTAGATGCTCTCCTGCCGCCCGGCGCTGTCGCACTCGTAGAGGGTTACATCCAGGTGGTAAAAGTGGCCGGGCAGCAGGTGATCGAAGCGATAGACCACGCGGCCGTCGGGGTCACGGCGCAGCGTCTCCTCGGGTTGTACGCCGCCACCACAGGTCGCGACCACGTCGGGTTGGCCCTCGTCTACGTAGCCGTAGCCAGCGGCCGTTGTGTACGGCGTGTCGCTGCCTGCGCCGCTGTTCACCAGGATCGGCCCCCGGAAGCCCACGTACACGTCGTACCAGGTGTCGTTGTTGCCCTCGTCGTACTCGTTCACTGCCCAATCCCGGTCGGCGCGGGCAAAGAGGCGGTATGGCCCCGGCGCCGTCGGCGTCCAGGTGAAGACGACCGTATCGATATTACCCCCGGGGAGGGGTGAACGGCCGCTCGTCCCGACCAGCGTGCCCCCGGCGTTCGGGTGGCCCTGGTAGAGGGCCACGGTCTGCGACCCAGCCGTGGTCTGTCCGGCGTTGCGCAGGGTCAGGGTGACGGTGACGATCTCGCTGACCACCGGCTCGTCGTCAGATAGGGTAATGGCGGTCACGCGCAGGTCTGGGCGGGTGAGGACAGTGAGACTGGCCGTGGCCTGGTTGTTGCCCTCGTTGGTCTCGGCCAAGCGATTGTAGGGGTCGGCGACCACGCGCACGGGTACGGTGCCAGTAAAGCCAGAGGTGTTCCACTGGATGCTGGCCGGGGCCGTGCCACCAGCCGGGATGGCTGGCACGTAGGCCGAGCCGATGTACCAGTCACCCCAGCCGGGGGCCGTGGCGTAAAAGGCCGCCGTGAGGCCGCCAGCGTCCAGGGTGCCGTTGTTGTGGAGGGTGGCGGTGATAGAAACCGCATCGCCCTCGGTAGGATTGGGCACACCGAAGGCAATGTCGGCAGTCGTCAGAGTCGCATCCGGTTGGGCCGAGGGCGTGGCGCTAAAGCCGGTCAGCTTCAAGGCCAGGAAGGGTGCCAGGTAGAAGCGGATGGGTACGTCCACCTCGCCAGAATGACCAGCGAGATAAGCATTGACCGCCGTCGCCAAGTTGCCGGTGGTCAGGTTGACCGGGTACGAGGGTGAGCCGGTATAGGTCCAGTCCACGGTGCCATCGTCGCCCACGTCGGCGGCCAGGGTGAGGGAGCCAGAGCCGCTCTCGCCCACGGTGAGGTCCAGAGTGACGGTGCCATAGTTACGCACCGGCAGGCGGATGGCGCGCAGATTGCTGCCGGTGGGAGTGAATTGGAGATTGGAGATGAGAACCTGGCCCGCCCTACTGAGATACACTTTGATCGGCACATCCACGGTACCAGAGGTAGGCGCGCCGTGGGTGGCCCAATACGCGCTAAAGGCGGCGGTCAGGCCGGGGCTGTTGAGGGTAGCGGCATTGTCCACGCCGCCGGTCCATTCCCAGTCCCAGGAGCCGTCATTGCCCGCGTCCAGGCGGATGGTCAGACTGCCGCTGCCGACATCGCTGACCAGGGCGTCCAGCGTGGCATTGGTAAAGGCCCCGGCCGGGACGCGTAGTGTGGACACCTGTTCCCCGGCACCGCCGTAGACCAACCACCGGCCGTACTGTACCTGGTAGGTGCGCCCGCCGGTGAAAGACTCTGGCAGGTTGAACCGGGCGCTGTCGTAGGGGGTGGATTCGATCTGCTCGCAGATGTAGCAGTTCAGCTTTTGGGTGCTGGCCGGCGGGTTAGTGGAGCCGGTGAGAGTATCGCAGTACTCGATGCGGATGCGACCGACACCACCAGGGCCGCCGTCTGCATGGGTTCCATCTCCACCCGCTCCACCAAGCGCTTGGACGGTACCCAAGCTGACGTTACCTCCAGTTATTTTGATTGACCCACCTGATCCTCCCCCTCCTGCATACCCTCCGTATGTTCCATTGGAATTTCCTCCTACATGCCCATTTGCAGACACGCTCAGATTCGATATTGTCTGTGCGGAAACCAAGACAGCTCCGCTTCCTTGACCAGAATATGCGTTTCCTTGAATTGAGTATCGTCCTCCACCGTAGGGATTCGTTCCCCAGGTTCCACCACCACCACCAGAACCAAGGAATATCTGCGTTAGTTCTGCTACGCCATACGCTGCTCCCCCTGTTCCAGGGTAGTTGGTGCCACCGCCATTTCCTCCTGGAGTGCCATATCCTCCACCTCCACCGGACCCCCAATATGATGAACTGCCACCACCACCATTTATGCTTACTCCACAGCCACCATTCCCGGAGTAAGAATCCCCCTGAGTACCGGAATTGGGGGAGCAGCTGAATCCACCGACATGCCCTGCCGAGTCGTTTCCATACCCCCCCTTGAATCCTTTTGTAGAAACATCAATGGCGGCGTCAGTAAGGCCGTATGCTCGAAATGCAACTATACCGCCTACGTTCCCATCCCATTCGGCAGTGGATATGCTCCCACCCACATTGGCAAAATGTGGTACTCGGAGCACCTGAGCTTTTGACGAGCCCCCTTGGTAGTAGGTTATGCCCAGGTTCTGGTCTAAGACGAGAGAGCCAGAACCCTTGCTAGCGACGGTACCGAATTCGTAGTTACCGGCGCCCGATCCTTGCATCTGTACTACAAGTATTTCATCATCAATGTTGAACCCGGATGGGTCTGCGACGGGTATTATTGGCTGCCCTGCGCTTGCAGTGCTATTTAGTGCCGTTCGGACAGTATTGGGATCACCTCCACTAAAGTTGCCATCTGAACCATCACCAAACATATCGGAGGACGCCGTGCCGCCACCAAAGGGCGTGGCATACTTCCCCACACCCCACAGCGTCCCATAGTCCTGGCTATACACCTTCACCGGGTGCAGGCTGACGCTATCAGGCCCAAGAGTATGGGTGAACTCGACCCACTCGCCCTGGCTGTGGTCGCCGGGGATGACAGCCGGCCAGTCCAACGGGCGCTGGACGCTACCCGGCGGCGTATCCAGCGTGCCGCTGGTGATGGTGCCCACCACGCGCACTGTCTGCGTGGGGTTGTCCGGGTCGCTGGTGCGGATGGTAATGGTCTCATCGTACGTGCCCAGGGATAGTTCGGCGGTGTTCAAGGCGATTTCGTAGGTCGTTACGTCGGCCGGACCCACCTGCCGGCTGCCGGTCTGTGACAGGCTCACCCCCAGCGGCGCGCTGACGTAGGTCAGCAGGTCCAGATAGCCGGTGTTGGCAAAGGCAAAGGTGCGCTTGAGGACGCTGCCCTGCGCCGCTGTACCAAAGTCCCAGGTGGCGTCGGCGTCGGCCATCGCAAAGACCGGCTTGGGATCGGCCTGGAAGCTGGAAAGGGGCCGCGCGCCCACGTCCAGGATGTTGCCCTGGTAGTCGGTCCAGAAGGCCATCACGATATAGTCCTGGTCGGACTGGAAAGCCGGCGAGAAGACGCTGGTGTTCCAGGCGACCGGCACCACGCTGGGGCCGGCCGGCAGCGTGGCCGTCACCGGCACCTCGCAGGCCACCGTGCCGCTGATGTCCACGAACTCGAGGAAGAGATGGGCATCGGTCAGCGTCTGGGCCGTGGGGTTGTTCACCACCACGTCCGTGGTGTTCAACCCCACCGTGAAGGGGGCCGTAGTCACGATCTCTACGCCGGGGTCCGGGAGCATCTGCCCGCTGTAGGGCACCAGGTCCTGGGCCGGCGTGGTCAGGGTGATGGGCGTGACAAAGCGGTGGTTGCCCTGCGGGTCGTTGTAGGAGACGAGCACCACTGGCTCGGTGTACGGCTCGCGGTTGATGGTGTACTGGAAGGTGTCGCGGGGCGTGTGGGCCGCCACGGTGAAGGTATCGCCGTTGTAGACCTTGCCAGACAACAAGCCGATCTTTACCCCGAGCGTGCCCACATCCAGCAGGTTGGGCGAAGCGTAGCCGGCGCCCAAGTTCAGCGTACCGTTGTTCCCCGCGCCGTCGTTCCAGGCCAGGCTCCAGGTGCCCGCACCCACGCCGCAGCCGCCGGGGTTGGCGCACTGGACGACAAAGGTGTAGGTGCGGTCCTGCTGGCCGGTATAGTAGCCGCCAGCGGCCGGGCGGGCATGGTCGGCCTGGGGCCACGGGTCCGGCAGCGGGTCCTGTAACATGATGCGGCTGCCGACGATGACCTGCTTCTGGGCGCGCACTCGGCCCGAGCCGCCCACGGTGTTGTTGGTGACATCCACTGAATCGTCCGGGGCGATCAGTACCGCCTCCACCCCGTAGGCGTCGTAGAGGCCGGTGTTCAGGAGCGAGAGGGTGGCCGTGACGTGGCTGCCGGCCCGGATGTTATGCACCCCGGCCATGAGCTCCGGCTCCGGGTGGTCAGCCGCATCGTGGGGATCGGTGTCCAGGCGAACTTCCGAGCGGTCACTGTAGCCGTCCAGATCCGAGTCCTTGCTGAAGCGGAAGAGGGCCACCGAGCCGGGAGCGGCCGGCGTGTCCTGGAAGCCCTCGGTGCCGTCGCCCAGGCCATCCAGGTAGACGTTCCACCAATCGGCAGTGGAGAGGGCATGCTGGCACCAGAGCGTTGTCCCCACCCGGCGGGATTCAGTGCACCAGGCCGGGGTGTCGGCGCGGTACTCTGGTGTCCAGATGGCGATGAGGTTGCCGTAGGCGTCGGTCTCGTGGGGAAAGTAGCGGGCCAGGACGTCCAGCGCGGTCTCGTCGCCCCAGGTGGGGATGAGGTAGGCGTCGATGGCCTCGTCGCCGTCGGCGGTGCCGTCCTCGAGGGCAACGAGCACACTGGTGTTGAGGGCGTCCTGATAAAACAACTCGTCGTTGCCATAGGTGTAATCTTCGACGACGATACGCACCGGGCCGCCCAGGTCGATAGCCCGCATCTGCTCCAGGGTGAGGGGGATGCGGCGGGCAGTGTAGGTATGCTCCTCATCGGGCATAAAATTGTGGAACTGACCGTCGCCGCCCAGGTCCGGGGCCACAAAGTAGGTATAGGCCGGGTTGGGGTCGTCGCCGATGTAGACGTTGAAGGCCAGCCCCCCGATCTCGCGGGCGTACTCGGTGCCCTCGTTGCGCACCTTATAGGTGAACCACAGGTCGGCGGCGTGGGCGGAATCCACGGCGGTGGCGTCACCCCAGGACTCGCTGCTGGAGAAGGCCTCGCCGTTGGTGATGGTGTGTTCTTCATACTGCTCGTTCGTTGTAGTTTTTGAGCCTCCCCATGATCGTCCGCTTGTCTCTGTATGGGTTGGCACGGGCGGTATGGTCACAGAAACCTCAATTGGGTAATAAGGGCGAGTGACGGCACCACTACCAGTCAGGTTTGTGGCGTATCCAGCATTTCCACAAACAAAGTCCTGTGTGTTTGCGCCCGGGTCTTGTTGCTCTACAGCATATGGCCCGCCATCTAGCAACAGCACTCCTGTAGCGGGATCGCGACAAGTCTCACCGCGTTGGCATTTGGCAAGTTGCTCTCTGGCTTGCATCTCGTCGTACTCGTCAAGATGCCCTGACCAGTTCCAGGGCGGCCCATATGCAGCGGTCAGGAATATTCCTTCATTGATACCCTCGCCGATCTCGAGACCGGCTTGCCATAGCTTACCTGGCGCTTCAGCCAAGCCAACCAGCGCATCAGCAATGCCAAATGCGTTACTGGACTTTGGCTGATGCACGATTACCGAATTTGTCTGATAGCTGACCAAGGTATTATTAGTGTTCTTGTTTAGAACCCGACTCGCTGGTCGTGTATCCGAAACTTCTTCCCAGTTATTCCATGTCTCAGTATTCGCAATGCTTGTGCTAGTCCCTTCCGTCTTCGCTGTGCTATATGAGCGTTCCTCACCTTCAGCGATGATATGATCTGTCGTCACCACCGTCACCGTCTTCACGTGCAACGAGGACGGCACTACGTCGATCTCGGGCACGGGGAAGGCAGCTACCAGGGGATGGTTGCCAGGAGCCTTGACCCAGGAAGGCATCTCGGCAAAGATGTAGCCAGTGTCCTCGGCCCGGGGCAGCGCGCCCCACTCCCACCTGGTGAGGCCAAAGAGTTCCTGCCCGTCGTCAAACTTGTCCCGGTCCGTGCTCTCGCGGTTCATGTTCAGGCCCAACTCCCACCGCTCGGCCAGGTCAGGGATAGAGTCATAGTCGTCGTCGTGACAGGCAAAGTGCCGGTCGGGGTAGCCGGCGCTGTCCGTCTGCGGCGGCCAACCCAGGAACGGCTTGCCGCTGGCCGGCGGCCCATCCGACTCGTTCCCCAGCCACGCCTTCAGCGCGGCCACCTCGGGGCCGTCATTCGTACCGTCTCCATCAGAGTCGGCGTTCAGGGGGTCGGTGCCCCACCACTGCTCCTGGGTGTTGGTCAGGCCGTCGGCGTCGTCGTCCACACTGGTAAGGGCGGCAAGCCCAGATCGCTGATCGGTGGTCAAGGCGTGCATGGCGGCGCGGAGTTCCAGCCGGGCCGAGGCCGACGAGCCGGCCCGGGCCAGGCCGGGAACCCTGACCGCGCGGGCCAACAGGGGCTGCAGCGCCTGCTTCAGATCGGGGTTGGTTTGACCGTGGGCGTCCATCAGCACGCGCACGCTATCGGTGGCCTGGGGCTGGAAGCGCAGCCGGGCCAGGGCCTCCAGTTGCTCGTCATCGGCCAGGACCAGGGCCCAGCCCGGCCATTCGTCCAACACGACCACGCCCAGTGTGGTCAGCCGGGCGCGGTCTGTGGCGTTGGGGAAGGTGACCCGGGTGCGAAAGGGGCCGGTTGGGGGCGCAGTGGCCAATGAGGCCACTCCACGGGGTCGGGCCTGCAAAACGCCCAATGTGGGGGAGACGAGTGAAAGAGAGAATATGACCAAGAGTCCTAGCATAGCCTGGAAGGTGCGCGAGTGTGTAGCCATACCATCCCTCCTGAATGACAAGGCGAGTGCCCTGTTCCGCCAACGAGAAACCCCAGACATTCACTCAATCGACAGCGAGCAGGTTGAACAATGAAGAACATGAAAACGCCGCGCCTGATCCTATTATACTACTCCGAGCATCCCAGGTCAATGTATGGTGAAAAAACTTGAGGAATCTAACTTTACACTAACCATATCCTGCCTGAGTATGATGTGCATGTTCAGGAGCACCGGCGTAGTGTCCTGAATTGGGTCGTAACTGTTCAACCACACATATTTGCAGTTTACCGTATAGTCTTCATAGATTTATTGCTCACTTCACTCACAAGACTGTCCCCAGACCGCCGCTACCTGCATGATATCGGCCACGTCGATGTCACCGTCGTGGTCGAGATCACACGCGGTATTGTAGCCGGGGTCGCCGGTGTGCGTGTTCCAGCGGCTGGTCACCTGCATGATGTCAGCCACATCCACGTCGCAATCGTGATCCAGGTCGCCAAAGAGGTAGACCGTGATGTAGGCCGGCTTGGTCTCGCTGTCGGGATCACCTGGGCCAGAGGCGGTCAATGTCACGGTGTACGATCCGGTCACCGCATACACGTATGTCGGGCTCGATTGCGTGTTGGTCATGCCGTCCCCAAAGTCCCACAAGTTGGTGGTGTAATCACCGGCAGATGTGTTGGTGAAAACCACCGTTAGCGGCGCGGTTCCCACAGTTGGGTGGGCGGTGAAGGCTGCTTGAACCGCTTGATTCTCCAACAGGATCGTCTCATCTATCGAGCCGTTGCTGCCGTGGTCGATGTGCAACGCCATAGGATCACGATCACGCCAAGATCCGTAGTTCGAATAGTGCGTGTCCGTCGCCGAGATGACCACGCTGGAGTGGAAGAACCTTTCCTCACCAGCTTCGCTGACACGCTTGACTTTCAGATCGTACTGACCATCACTGGCCTGTTTGCAATCGAACACCAGTTGACTCTGTCTCTCGTCCACTGTCAGTGTCACTACCTTCCCCGCCTCGATATCGGCGCCTTCGATCTGGAGCTGGTGGCTGGCACTTGTGTCGTCCAACGCCAGTGCCAGTGTGGCTTCCTGGCTCTCGTTGGGCCGATAGGCTAGCTGAACGCCGTCTGGTGCGAAGGTCAGGCTGTACTGGGAGGTTGGGCCCAGTGTCACGTCACTTACCCACGCCGCGTATCCTGGTCCAAACTGGGAAACTGCCGTCGTCTCGGTCTGAGTAAGTGTCTGCCCATCCAGCAAGATGGTGTAGGTGTTGGTGAGTGGCAAAGTGTAGATCGGGTCCCGTGGAATGCTCGATCCGCCAGGGTGCACGGAGACATAAGCGCCAGCGATCTCGTTCACAAAGTGATCACCAGCGTAACCGATACGTTGTCCTTGGCTGTCGGTGATTAACAAGTGACCGTGCCCGATCAGCCAGACCTGCATGGATGGTGTTTCACTCGACGCTTTTGCACCGATATGACTGGAAGTCAGCGCAGTGGGAAGCTCTGGCTGTTGAGCATAGATCGAGATGGGCACTATCGCCAGGTTGTGGGAATTCAAGTCGCCATCCCATGTCTCACTGTCCAGGTCGTAGCTCCAGGTATTTTGGATGGTATCGATAATCGTATGCCGACCGGTATCGTTAGGATGGTTGGAATCATATACATGAACCCAGTACACCCCACTACCACGGTCCTCAATGGCATAGGGGCTAACAGTGTGCCCCCGCGAATAATCGCGGGTAGCAAAGCTTAGAACAGGGGGATCACTTGCTCCTCCTGACAAGGCACTGCCCAGATCTGCCAGAACCTGAGATGGGGTTTTCACTGCGCCTTGCGACCTGGCTGCCGCCACAGGGTTAAGGGTAGAAAGCACATGATAGTAGGCTATGTGCCGTCGGGCACTCCCTAATTCCAGGTCATGGGTCGTAGTAATATCATCCTGAGGGGTAGAGGGAGCGTCTAGTTCCTCGAAAAAGCGCAGACTGGTGGACGACATACCATCGCAGTGACCGCCATTCATCCCCCAGTTTACCTGCATATGCCACCAATCAGCCGTTGGTTTGACGATGCAAGTCGAGCCCACCATCCAGCACACTCTATCTTGACCGAACATACGGATCATGTCTTCGTACTGAAAGTCATGGGCACTCAATGGATAGCTGCCCCAGGCGCTGCCCCTGTTGGAGAATGAGTATCCATCTGGATCGGGCCGGAACCCAGTATCTGGCAGTGTGCCCGTGAAATCCTGGGCTGTGAGATCTGGCGGCACGGTTACCACGCGAGATGGCGGGGAAAAGGTATAGGCGATCTTGGCGGGGGTGAGCGTGTATGTGCCAGCGCTCAGGCCAACAAAGCTGTAATACCCATTCGTATCTGTCTTGGCGCTGCCGCCCACGCCAACAGAAATAGCTACTCCGGGGATAGGATTGCTGCCGTCAATCATCTGGCCGGAGATAGTATATGGCCCGGTGCAAACAAACTCGGTATCGGCCAAGGTGTTCAGTGGCAAGACGAAGGTACTACCAGACGCAACTACTGGGGATTGGACGCTTACAGTGATCGCTTCCCCCCACGGGAGACGATTCGTTACCACTGCATTGCTCGTTCCTATCATGCTGCAACCGGGGATTTCGCCGGTGCTATCAAGCTTTAACACCCAAGCATCATAATTGCCTGCGCCAGAAGAGAGGGTACGGCCTGCCATAATGAACCCACCATCACTGGTCTCTTGAATGGAATGGGCAATGTCCCAGTTCGAACCACCAAGTGTTTTCTCCCAGACAATCATGCCGTCGCCTGCAAGCTTCAGTACCCAGGCATCATCGTACCCGGCACCAAAAGAATGAGTATAGCCAGCCAGAACAAAGCCTCCATCGCTTGTCTGCTGGAACGAATGGGCTCGATCCGCATCTGGGCCGCCATAGGCCTTGTTCCAAACGACAGTGCCATCGCTGGTGAGTTTCATCAACCAGGCATCCCAACCATTGGCAATGGTGTAACCTGCAATGACAAACCCTCCATCGCTGGTTTCCTGAATCGACTGTGCAGTGTCATAAGAGCCAGTGCCATAGTGGTTTTGCCAGATAATGGTGCCATCGCCGTTGAGTTTCAAAACCCAGACTCCCCCGGTGCCGGATTCGTTGTTGGCAGCAACGATGAACTGTCCGTTATCGATCTCCTGGATAGCATACGCTGCATCTTTGCCGCAATTCTCATAGGTTTTGTGCCAGACGATACTGCCATCGCTTCCGAGCTTTAGTACCCAGGCGTAATACTCGAATGAGCCATAGTAGAGACCAGCCACAATGAATCCCCCATCGCTGGTCTCTTGGACTGAAAAAGCATAATCGTTAATGTCGTCACCATAGGTCTTTTGCCAGGCGACACTGCCATCCCGATTTAATCTCATTACCCAGGCATCTTTCATACCAGCACCGAACGATTCGGTCTGGCCAGCGACAATGAATCCTCCATCACTTGTTTCCTGAATGACATTGGCAACATCATGATCACTGCCACCATAGGCTTTTTCCCAGGTCACCACACCACTAGCGTCAAGCTTTAGTATCCAAACATCATAGTCCCCGGCTCCAAAAGAGCGTGTATACCCGGCAGCAATATAGCCACCATCGCCTGTTCCGACGATGGAATTGATCCCATCCCAATCATCACCTCCATAGGTTCTGCCCCACGTGGAACCCGATATAGCCATGTCGACTATGCTAACGCGGGCATCGGCTGCCAAGACCCCGGGCAAGGGACAGATAGCTATGGTCCATGACACGAGTAACAGGCCTACTATCATGAACACGATCACCGTTACCTTGTTCATCTCACCTCACCTCACCTCTCCTCGCATCTGAGAATGCTACTTTGCCTCGCGACAGACCAGCGGGAGGTATAGTCGTGACTGGCCAACTGCCACCAGGGCCGGCTCGACGCTAGCGGGATAGTAGACCTGGCCCGCACGATCCACGAGTTGCACGCTGGTCAAGGTCACCGGCGCGGTGCCCACCTGCCGGGCGATCAGTGATACCACAAACAGTTGACCGGCAGTTGGCCCTTCGTATTCGCCAAAGCTGAACCCCCCGCAGGTGATGTGTCCGGCCTGGCAGTTCCCTACCGGCTCCAGCAACCGGGCGGTATTACCAGTACTCCCCAGGGCTGGCCCTAGCGTAACACTATCAAAGTCAAACTGGGCTGGGTCAAAGACTAGATCGAACTGCACGCCGCCCAGGTTCTTGGCGTCCTTGATCTCCACGCTGAGGTCTATACGATCACCAGGCTGTATCAGTATGCGCGTGGGGGCCAGATACAGGGTCGGGCCATCTACATCGAAGCCTGGTGTAGCCATTGCCATTCCATCCCCACAGGTCTGTCCCCAGACCGCCGCTACTTGCATGATATCGGCCACGTCGATGTCACCGTCGTGATCGAGATCGCAGGCGGTGTTGTAGCCTGGGTCGCCAGTATGCGTGTTCCACCGACTGGCTACCTGCATGATGTCGCCCACGTCCACGTCGCAGTCGTGGTCCAGATCGCCGAAGAGAGTGCCTGTGAAATCTTGACCAGAAATGTCCGGTGGCACACTGAGCGTGCGCGTGGACGGAGCAAATGCCCACCCGGACTTGGAGGGCGTCATCGTGTACGTACCAGAGACGAGACCCGCAATCGTATAGACACCGCTGGCATCAGTGGTGGTGCTGACGCCCGTACTGGCCGAAATAGTTACCCCAGAAATAGGGTTGCTGCCGTCGTCGCGCACCAAGCCGGTGACGGAGTAGACAGGGGGCCACGCATACAGATTGTCGAAACGGTAGTAGATGATCGGTGACCCCGATGGCTGCTCACTGCCAAACCCCATATACATTGGCTGGCTCAGCACCTCGTCGGTGAACGTGAGGGTGCCCAGCAGCGTGAAGTCGATGTAGAAGCTGTACGCTGTCTCATCCTGCACCACCCGGGCGATGTACCATGTATTCGGTTGGAGGTCATAAGGGGCTTCTGTGCCAGTCTGGGTCCCATTGATGATCTTGCCATAACTGACATGATCGTCGAACAGGGACATGTAGACGCCATCGTAGGGTAGTCGGTTTACACCACCTACAAAGTTGGAAGCTCGAGGATAGAAGCGCAGATAGCTGGCACCGTGAAACTCGCTCACGTTAAAGTCAATACGGTAGGCGGCGTTAGCTGGGACCACGGCATTTGTGCGCCAAATCGACCCGTTCCACCCGCTCGTGGTGATGTAGATCCATTGGTTCGTTCCATCCCATGACAAGGTAGAATCGTTGTTGCTGTTGTATTCTTGAGTGTAGTTGGCACGTGTATCAGTATCGAACGTATCGGCGTAGTACATTGCTGAGACTGCCGTGAACTCTTGCTCGATCGCATTTGGCGGTAGACTGACCGTGCGTGCGGGGGGCAGGAAGATGTAATTCCCCTTGGACGGCGTGAACGTGTACGTGCCGGTGAGGAGACCCGTGATAGTGTAGCAGCCACTGGCGTCTGTGGTAGTGCTAACTCCTGTTCTGACCGAGATGAGCACATTGGGAACTGGATCGCCCATACCATCAAGTATTAGGCCGCCAATCGAGTAGGCAGGTGCTGGCAGTGGTGCTCCCACGAAGTCTTGTCCTGTGGCGTCGGGTGGCACGCTGACCGTACGCGCAGCCGGCGTGAATGTCCACCCATCCCTGGTGGGCGTGAACGCATATGTGCCAGTGAGAAGGCCAGTGGTGGTGTAACATCCGCTGGCATCGGTGGTTGTGGTGATACCTTCGCTGGTCGTGATCGTCACATCGGAAATAGGGGTGCTGCTGGCATCCTGTACCAGACCAGATATGAAGTAGGTAGGCTCTGGCAGCGGTGTCCCTATGAAATCCTGGTCGGTAGCGTCAGGTGGTACGTTAACCGTGCGCGTGATAGGCGAGAAAGTGTAGCCATTTTTGGATGGCATGATCGCATATGTGCCCGTGATGAGGTTGGTGATGGCATAGTAGCCGCTTGCATCTGTGGTGGTACTGATGCCTGTGCTGGTTGAGATGATCGCACCGGGAAGAGGATCGCTGCTATTATCGCGCACCAAACCCGTGATGGAGTAGAAGTCTTGACTTGGCTCATACACGGCAATATAGTTGACCCGCACTTCCTCGTCTGTCCCCCCAGGGCCGACCACGGTCAAAGTAACGGTGTACACCCCAGTTACCGTATACTCATGGGTTGGACTGGTCAGGGTACTGGTCACCCTATCTCCAAAGTTCCACAGGCTGGAGGTGTAGTCTCCGCTGGACGTGTTGGTGAAGCTCACGACGAGTGGCCAGACCCCATTGGTGGGGCTAGCGCTGAAGCCGGCTTGCACTGGGACGGGGTTCACGGTGATGTAACCGGCCTTGACCTCGGTATCCGTGCCGCCCGGCCCGCTGACGGTGAGCGTAATGGTATAGACACCGACCGCCGTGTACGTGTGGCTGGGGTTGGCCTGCGTGCTGGTCACGCCGGCCCCAAAGTCCCACTGGGACGAGGCGTAGTCGCCGGTGGACGTGTTAGTGAACGTGACCGCCAACGGCTGCATCCCGCTGGTGGGGCTGGCACTGAAAGCAGCGCTGGATGGCTCGTACACCGCGATATAGCCGGCCTTAACCTCGCTGTCCATACCGCCCGATCCGCTTACGGTCAACGTGACGGTGTACGTTCCCCTCGCGGTATAGGTATGGATCGGGCTGGTCAGGGTGCTGGTCACCCCATCTCCAAAGTCCCACTGTGAATACTCGTAATCCCCGCTGGAAGTGTTGAAGAAGGACACCGGTAGCGGCCGAATCCCAGTGGTCGGAACGGCACTGAAACCCGCCTGCACGGGAATCGGGTTCAAGGTAACATAGTTAGCACGCACCAGCAGGTCGTTCCCCGCCGCATTGCTCACCACCAGCGTCACCGTGTAGCTCCCCATCGCCGTGTATGTGTGCGTTGGGTTAGGCGATGCGCTGATTCCTCCGTCACCGAAATGCCACAGGTAGGTCAAGTTGGGGTCGCCGGGCGGGATGGTACTCGTGATGTCGGTGAATGCGACGGTCAAGGGACGATAGCCCAAGGTGGGATGGGCGATGAAACTGGCTGCTGGAGGGCCGTAAACGACAACGGTGTCGGTAGCAACAGCGCTTCCAGCGTGGTTGGTAGCTGTCAGGACAACGCTATGAATGCCGGGGCTAGCATAGGTGTGGCTGGTGATCCCGGTCCCCGTCAGAATGGTATCATCTCCAAAGTCCCAGGTGAGGATCACCGATGGGTCATCCGGTGGTGTAGTACTCACGGTGGCCGTGAAAGCAGTTGCCTCACCCAGCCAGTCGGGGCTGGAGGTAGTGAAGGTTACGGAGGATATACAGTAGAGAGTGCCTGTGAAGTCTTGTCCGGTGGCATCAGGTGGCAAACTAACCGTGCGCGTGATAGGCGAGAAAGCGTAGCCGGGCTTGGTCGGCGTAAACGTGTACGTGCCGGTGATGAGGTCATTGATGGTATAGTAGCCGTTCTCGTCTGTGGTGGCACTGATACCCGAGCCAGCCGAGACCTTCACGTCGGAAATGGGAACATAGTCCTCGCCGCGTACCTGACCGAAGATCAGATACTGATCCGTGCCACTTGATATCACCACATAATCAACATCGCACTCCGCATCCCAGGGCTGGCTATACCTAATCTTGACTATCTCATTGGGGATAGACCAACTCCTGGTCGTTATGAACGTGAAATTTATATCTGCGTCATTCTTTGCCAGCAATTTTCCCCCATCAGGACGGATTTCTGCCTTGATGGTCATCCACACATTCTCTGCTGCTGGGGCTTTTATATCCAAAGATGTCCATTCCTTGAACGCCCAGCCATACCCTGGAAGATAAGTAATATTGACCACATCATCGGAGGTCGGGCCATAGTAGAGGCCAAACCAGGGCAGTCTATAGTTTTGGCCTCCACTTACCAGCCGTATTCTGGTTTGCACGACGATTGGCAAGGTGATACTGATTGCTTTTTCCGCATAATCACCATGGCCTCCGCCTGCCCCGATGTGTAGTCGCTCATTCGATATGTCAATCACAACAGCCGCATCGCTGCGTGTCCAATCTCCACTGGCGAAAACGTCCATGTCAAATTGCTCGTAGAGCAAGGCTCCGCTCCAAGGTGAAGCTGCCACGAAGTCCTGCCCCATGGCACTTGGTGGCACGCTTACCGTGCGAGAGACCGGCACAAACGTCCAGCCACTCTTGGTGGGTGTGAGAGTATACGTGCCGGTGGTGAGATTGGTGATGATATAGTAGCCATTCGCGTCCGTGGTGGTACTGATGTCCACGCTGCACGAGACGCGTACGCCAGGAATGGGGCTGCTGTTACTATCGTGTATCGAGCCAGTGACAGAGGTAGTATCCACCGTTGTCGTCACCGCCGGGCTCCAGGCTCCCACGTTGCCGATGTGGTCTACCGCTCGCACCCGGAAGCCGTAGGTATGCCCGTCAGCCCCATTGAAGGTGGTCGAAAGCGTCATAGTCTGAGTCAGCAAGTCTGTCCAGGTACCGGTGATACCATCCTGGTACTGAACGTCATAGTACGCGATCCCCGACCGGGCATCTGTCCCCTGCCATTGCACGGTGAAGGACGTGGCAAGTTGATAGGTTGATAGGCTGTTGACCGAGGCAGTGGGAGGGACGGTATCCACAAAGACCAGATTATCTTCCCCACCGAGATGCTGGTGAAACTCGCGGGTCGCCAGCGAGTCTGCGAACTGTCCCTGCAAGAGCAGAATTGGCGTGTACACGCCGTCTTCTTTGTCCGGAAGAGGTGACTGGTTGGCAAAGGTCGCCGTGGCCGATTGCGAAGGAGCCAAGGTAACTGGCGACTCCAGAACAGCATATCCAACGTAGGGAAGCACAGCGTGGTAGAGACGAATGGCAATGTCACCCTCGATCTGCTGCCAGCTTCCCGTGTTGATATATGCAGAACCACCAGAGTAAGCATCGACATAACTTCGCAGGCAGGAGGCATTTCCTTCCACGACAAAGTAGTACAACTCGCCTGACTGAAGCGGCAGATTGAACGACGGCGTCCGAAAATCGCCCAAATCGGACTCGGGGATGGTGAACTGCACGCTGGCGAGAGCGTTATCTGAGGGTTGCCCACCCACCGTGGCGGTCACGATTCGGGCTACGACCGGGCCGTTCACTGCGGACGTCGGATCAAAGCTCACCCTCCCCAGGGTCACTGGTTCAGTCACGACAAAGCCCTGAGCGAACACCTCGAAGGTATTATATGCCGTATTTGTGAACGCAGTCCCGGTATCCAGGAACGGCGCGGCCTCGCCAACTGGGCGAAAGTCAATCTGGAGACTGGAGGAGGGGGACAAAGTAAAAGTCAGGTCGGAGGTGTTGCTGATTCCCATGGACATTGTGATGAAACGCTGGTCGCTACCCACGAATATAGGTTGGAGGGAGTGCGGCTCAAGCCGCAAAGGAAGTTGATCCACCAGGTAGATGTGCGACGGCGAGATCTGCGCCGAGGCAGTCACGACGCCGGTGAGCACGATAGATGCCGGACCATTGTACCGCTCCCCGATCATACGGAACCTATCGCATCCCATGACAATCGTGTCCTGGGCGTTGGCGACGAAGTAAGGATAGCTGCCCCAAGTAGCTAACTGGGCGTCTAACTGGGTAGCGCCGACAGGGCCATCCGGCGACGAAGTAATTTCGAAGGTGAGAGGGCATGTTCCCCCCGGCGCCCAGGCCTCGGTGGGGTTCAACAAGGTGTTGGTGAAGGATGAGGACACGTCTGTGCCCGCCTGGTTCAGCGACAGGCAGGTGGTGTCCGTTATCAAAGTTAGGGTACTAGACGCCTCACCGCTCTCCGGGTTGGTCACCCCGATTTGAACGGGAATGGATTGTCCCCTTATGACAAAGGTATCGTATGGCTCAATGTTTTGGATCTGTACCTTGCCATCGCGGTCAATCACCCAGATGCTGATACCTCCTAGGACACTCTCAACACCGCTGATGCCACCAGAGAGTCCCCCCATTTTCTGGGCACCCAGTCCCAACACATAGCGAACAGAGCGCGTCAGTCCTTCCGTTGAGGTAATGTACACGGTAGCGTAGCCCTTCTCGCATGGTTGGAGGTAAAGATATGGAGAGTATTCCAAGTCTGGCCCGAACCCAAAGCACAACGGTGGATCTGCGCGATAGGTACCCTCTGGAAGTGCATGCAAGCCCTCTTCGGGATCGTTTACAGTATATGCTCTGACTCCCCACAAGAGCTGTCCCCGAAAATCACACTCGACACTGGTCCCAAACCCGAGTTGAGCCACGCACCCATATTGAGTGACCCATACATTTACCGAAGCAGGGGACATGTGTATGCCGTGGAAACCGCTTCCCAAGCTGGAATCGATCTCGGTAAACTGTACGCTGTCTAGACGTTGCGCAAAGGGGGCAGAATCGCACAGTCGGGTGCCGAACAACGTGAACTGTAGATGATAGACTCCATCGGGAACCTCTGCCAGGGCGTTCTCCCACAGACCGCTCAACTGGAAGTAAATCCGCTTGCGGGAACCGGCCGGTAGTGTGACTGGTTGCATCAGCGATGCGACGTAGACACGTTGTTCGAGCGTATTCAGAACTACGCGAGAACGCGTATCCAATACAACGGAGCAGGACAAAGTGTTAGTGAGATCAACCCAGAACGCGATTCGGCTGCCACGCACCGGCAGCGTTGGTTGGAGTGTACCATGCACTTCCACCAGCCCAGTCATGTTCTCCCACACATGCACGGCGTCGGCCAGCGTCACGCTTGGCTGGGTGAACGACTGCCCACCAATATCTGTCCCCGCCAGAGAACAAGTCAGCACCTGAGTTCCAGTCAGCGTGGTCGTGTTCACCGTCGCCAGCCGGAACTGCACGGTTGTGGTAACACCTGTGCGCAGCCAGGGGGAGTCGAAGACCGGGACAACGTACCCCACGCCGTTGGCATCCGTGAAGGCCAGCGTCGTGCCAGATCCTAGCATGATGTCCAGTTCATTGGGGTTCACCAGGTCGAGGCGGAATGAGGCAGATTCACCACGGATCACGTCCGTGGGAACGAGCATGCCTGTCACGGCAACCACCGGCAACGTCGGCGTGACATAGTTCACCACGCGCAATGGATTGCCAGGTGATGTGACAGTACCCGTGTATGGGCTCCCTTCACTATCCATGCCGACAAAATCGAGCGTTGGATAGCAAGTGCCGGAGATGAAATCGGACGGGAATGGGGAAGGGCAGAACGTGAGCGATGCCACGATGTAGTTGGGGGCAGTGGAGGTTGGAATCATCGTGGGTGTGAGCAGCGTGGCGGTGAACGCGCCAGACACGCCATCGCTGAAGGAAAGCGTCGTTGATGTCCCCAGCGTTACGGTCAGGTCGCCTGTATTGACGACCGAGATCGTAAAGGTGACCGGCACGTTCTGGGTTACCTTTATCGGCGAGAGCGTCTCGGTGACGGTATCAACGTTAGTGCTACCACCTTGCGCGATCACGGGTGCTGGAGACATGGACAAGAGCACCAAACAGAGGATGCCTAAAGGTACACAACAGAGCAGGGCTAGTTTGGTCAAATAGCTCCTCATCTCTTCCTCCTCTCTGCAATACCATTACCAGCAAGGCTTCTGACTTGCGGTCGAGTTTGGCACTCTCAATCACAAGTCTGCCCCCAGGCTGCCGCCACCAGCATGATGTCGGCCACGTCGATGTCGCCGTCGTGGTCCAGGTCATACGCGGGATCATAGCCGGGGTCGCCAGTGTGGGTGTTCCAGCGGCTGGCTACCTGCATAATGTCAGCCACGTCCACGTCGCAATCGTGGTCCAGGTCCCCGAAGAGGTGCCGCTGGATGGTCAAATCGTAGCCGGTCCCGCACCCGGCTGCGTTGGGGTTCCAATGCTGCACCAGAACATAGTACGTGCCGGCGGCTGGCGCGGTCCACTCGATCTGTGAAGCCAGGCTACCGCCATAGTCATCGTTGGAGGCCAGGAGCGTGGTACCATCCGTGTCATAGACGTACAGGTACGTGTCGGCGGCCGGGCCAAGGTTGGACGTCCAAATCGTGTAGGTCACGCCGCTCTGGGCCGCGAACGCGAGCCAGTCCTGGTCGCCGAGGCCGTGACAGTTGTGCTGCTGAGTCTGGTCCAGAGCGATGGGTTGGGCGGCCGCGGGAGTGCTGTCCGGTTCGTAGGCATCGGCGTTGGCGAGGCAGACCTCAGTACCGGTGTAGATGTTGTTGAGTTTGTCGTTTTCACTGACCGCGCCGGTGGAGTCCACCTGGACATAGAGCGTGCTCGTGACCTCACTGGTTGCGCCAATGTCCAGCGCACCAGCCTGGCGCAATCCTGTTGAACCGGTGATCACCGTCGTCAGGGTGACGGTCTGGTTAGCTTCGATGGGGTTGGCAACCCAGAAATGCAGGCTGCCGGTGTAATCCCCAGCACCAGTGGGCAGGTGGTCCGCATACACGTCAGTGAAGAAACCGTTCTGCGTTGGCAGATTGCCCTGGTTCCGGACAGTCGTTTGCACCAACACTCCGCCGTCAGGGTTAGAGTAGGTATCCAGGCTGATCACGGCCAGGTCCGGCGAGCCAGTGACCGGCGGCTCGACGGCTGCGCCAGCGGCGGTCGTTGGTTCGTTGGTGATGGCCGCGAAAGCGCCATAGGGGAAGCTGGTACGGGCGATATTGGACAGGCGAACATGAGTGAGCTCCGCAAAGGCACGTTGGATGTTCTCAGCGCTTCCAATGGTGAGAGGAGGCGTACCCGATCTGATATTACCCCACACCACAGTGCCAGTGGAGTCGAGTTGGCCGTCAATGTAGATCTTGACCGTCGAACTCTGCAGGCTGAACGCCACATGGTGCCAGTTGGTCGTATCGCCGATGGCCGTATTGCTGTTGAACTCCTCTGCCCCACAGGTTGGGCACGGCCATATGGATATCCTGATTTTCCCGTTGTCGCTGAAGGTCATCAACCAGCGATTCTGGCCACCGCCGAGGTGCCCGGCCAGCCGTCCCCACGCTGCGCCCGTGCGCCGGAGAAACATCTCGTACGTAAAAGTCTGTAGATTGAACAGGGACGATGACCCGCAGTTGACCGTGGCACCGTCCGTCCCCCCTGGAAAACGTAGCGCGCCAGAGAACTTGGCCGGCGTAACCCAGGTGGCAGAGGAATCAATAGTTCCGTGGTTCCCATAGCCCGACGAGTCATTCAGTATGGAGCCGCTGCCCCCGTGCATGTACCATAGGCCGACCGTATTGGCATCGGACGGCGGATCGAACACGGTATTGGGGCTGCCTGGCGGCGTGCCGGCCCCCGCATTGCCATAGTACAGTTGGTGCGCGCTGTTGTTGGAGGAACCGCCGGGGATGCTAACCTGCGTACGGAACCAGATGTCGATCGTGCTGCTGCTAAAGCTCTGCACGACGCGATCCAACTCGGTCGTGTCGTTGTAGATGATGCGGCAGTCGTTGCCCTTGGGGCTGGACTGCGAGGCAGCGTAGAGTTCTGCCGCGGTGGGTGTGGTACCGCCATCAAAGTGCAGGTGCACCGGGTAGCCAGCCGGCACAGCGACCCCGGGCATGTTATTGAGGATGGTCAGGTTGCGCTTGCTGCTGTACTCGCCGTCCCACCAGGGTGCCGGTGGCCGCGCGGCCGGGTCTACCTTGGTGAAGGCATCGGCATCAGCAGGATAATCGCCGGTGTTGCCGGCGTTGTCCGTAGCCCGACCGCGGAAGTAGTAGGTATGGCCGGGTTGGCCCGTGAACAACTCGTACGTTTTGGCCGCCGGCACACCCGTCAACCAGTCGCTCCACGTATCCCGATTGGAGTCCCGGTACTGGATATCGAAGGTCCGGATTCCAGCCAGGTTGTCTGACCCACCCCAACTGACCTGGAACACGGTCTCCGGTGTAGTCGCAGGCAGCGGTTGGACAGCGCAGGATGGCGTGGTGCGGTCGATCCCAAAGAGTTGATCACCGGACCCGCTGGTGCCGGCGTCATTCGTCGCCGTCACCTGCCAGTACAGCGTCGGGTAGTCCCCGTCGAAGGTTACAACATGTTCCGTAACGTCACTAGCGAAGGTCTGGCGAAAGATCGGGCTGGGATCATCCTGGGGCGCCGGGTTGGTCCCAACGTGCAGCGTATAGCTGTTGGCGCGAATGGCCGGCTCCCAGCGGAACGTGATCGTGCGGGAGTTCAGATAGATGGCCTCACGCAAGTCCCCAGACGCTGGGACTGGTGCCACCAAGCGGGGACTAGCCGGGCGCCGATGGGGCAACGTGTAGGTTTCCTCGCGCACGGCGGCGCCATCCCAGCCAGTGTTCAGGCCGTGGGCTTCCACTCGCACGCGATGGGGGCCGTCCCCGTACTCCAACGTGTTCCAGATCGGAGCATCCACATCGTTGAAGCACGGCACGCCCAGTTCCTTGATGATGTGCCAGGTACCGTTGCCAGACCCATCGTTCGCGTCGTTCACGCTGACGCGCATGGTGATCCCGATCCCACCCTGGCCGGTGGTGCAAGCGCGAATCTTGACCTGCTCGCTGTTTCCATCCTGGGGCTGGAAGTATAGCTCGCTGATGCTGAGGCTGGGGTTGACCAGGGTAAAGTGCCAGCTATCGCTCCACTCACTCTCGGCCCCCTGGCTGTCTCGCACCTTGACGCGCCATTGGTAATCGTGTGGACCCAACGCCGCCGTGGTCACGCTATTGCTCCCCACCCAGCCGCTGTTCCAGCTCTCTGCACTGTCGTAGATGTCAAAATAGTAGCCGGTAATGGCATCTCCATCGGGATCGCCGTTGGCCTGGGCCGCAAGCTGGGCAGTGTTGCCGGAATAGTACACGTACCAGTCGTAGGGGCTGGTTGGATTGGGGCGGTTGGGGGCGTGGTTCGCTGGGGCGGGGCTACCCGACAACGTGTAGATCAGCACCCGTCGTTCCGGGTGGCTCCACGAGGTATCAGTCTGGTCGGCGACCTCCAGGACAACGGCGTGATCGCCACGGCTGACCTCGCTGGTGTTCCAATCGAAGGTGTGCTCGGCCGCGGCAGTCTCGCCAACGACCTGATTGTCCACTCTGATGCGCATAGCCCGGAACTGCGACCACCAATTGACCCGGGCATACAGCCGCACCGTGCTGGCGCTGGAGGGCGACAGGGGGTCAGCAGCAAAGGCAGCAATGTGGTCTCCGCTGGTGGTGCCGATCACGTTGATCTTTACCCAGATCTGGTCGCCAAAGTAGACCCCCTGGGCATTGCGCATCCGCCAGTTGCCCTGGTAGTTCCCGCCGCTGGAGGGAGCAGTCATGTTGACACTGATGTCTACTGTCTCTCCTCGAGCCACGCTCTGGGGCAGGCTCACACTGCCTGGGGCGCCTATCTGGTCCCCACCGATGAAGGTCAGTTGATAGCCCGTGCCCCAGGTGGACGTGCCGTTGTTGCGCAGCCGCCAGGTCTTGACCAGCGATTGGCCGGGGGAGACGACGCTGCCGTCGGGGAGGGTGATGTCGGAGACGAAGGCGGCATTATCACTACAAGGAGATGCTGGTAACACGGGCATCTGCGGAATGTTGCTCGAGATCAATTGACCATTCAATGAATTTGCGGTAGCAATCGCGTTCTGCGAGCTATCACAAGAACCGCCGTCAAAAGAACCATGACCAGCAAACTGTGTTAATAAGCTTTGACAATTATCCTCGCATGTGTTAGCGGACGGGTTGCACTGATAAGACGAATGCACCCTTGCGATTGCTGACTTGCTCTGGTTTGTGGGCCAATCAAGGAACGGAAAATCATAGATCACGTTGACGTCGCCCTTGACTGCAGAACCATCATAGTTATAGGCAGTCAATCCTTCCGAGTCAACCAGATAACCTCCGATATGGTAACCGTCGACAAGCGGGATTAGATCATCCCATCCAATGGGGTTTCCACCCAAGCTGTCCGGTAAACATTGGAAGTAGCAGTCGTCACCTCCATCACGCAGTTCGATGTGAAGGTGAGGGGAAGTCTGCCCGCCTGATTTACCGGCTTTGCCGAGGATAGTGCCTTGATCCACATGGGTGGGAGGGTTGGTTTCACCAACAGTGACCGAGTTTTCCAGAAGATGGGCGTAGATGAGAACCGTGCCTCCAACATCATGCCTGATAGCAACTTGGCAGCCAAAGCCGGGATTTCCGCAGGAAACGTTTTCGACAACACCATCAGCCATAGCGAGTACTTCAAAGTTAGAACCATTTGCGAAATCCAAACCAGAACCCTGACCAGCCGGATATGTACCAGTGAAGTTACCGCCTTGGTTATACCCATGAGGGCCACCGGACCAATACACTTTTGCCTCATTGGAGTATGGAAGTTTGAAATCGGGTAGCTCGAATGAGGCAGAATTAAGCCGTAGCGGACTAGTACCTGCCCATTGCAGTTGCACCACCTGCGCATGGCTCATTCGCAGACCTGAAAGAAAGACGCCTAGAAAGAGAAATGCCATTGTGAGTAGAAAACCTCTCACCGTCTTCCTAAAAGCGAATGGCATGAAAAACTTTCGCATTTCTGTACCTCCATACGAGCAATAGTCTATTTCTAGAACAATCAATCGGACACACGGACATACCAAAGTACCCCGGCAGCAAGGCCCAGCAGGCCGCTCACCAGGATGCCCTCACCACGCAAACGCACTGTTGGTAGAACCAAGGGATGCTTGTCCGTTCACTCGGCTCGCTTGCCGACAGCCTGCGGAGGGCAGCAAAGCAAACAGGACCATCCACGAGGTCTCCACCTCTGTCCCCCGATGTCTATTATACCATGCCGCATTGTTCGCTGTCAATATATGACGCAATTTAACTTTACACCAACCCTATCCGGCCCAGACTTGGCCCGCTTTTTCCGGCTTGGCCAGGAAGGATGCCTGCCTGATTTACCTGGCCGAAACGTTCCCACCATTATGTGGTCCGCTCGGTGGGCAACCGCTCCAGCCAGGGCCGGGCCAATGCCGACCTGTTGGAGCAGCAGCAACGGCCCCGCGCGGCCTAGTCATCACCATGGCTGAGAACCCCCCTCGTGGGCCACAACGCCAGGGCCTTGCCGTGGGAACGTGGTGGGGCGCATGATCTACGTGCCAGTGGAGGCCGACCAAGTCATCCCGCCGGACGCATCGGGCGAGACGCCCTTGCCGTCGGCTGGCACGACCAAGATGAGGCCTTCCTGGGCGGCGGCCTGCGCGGCTTTCTGGTCATAGAAGGCGCCGACATCCTGCGCATCCTCGGCGACGTTGGTTTCCAGAGTCAGTTTGGCCAGGGAGAACACCAGGATACGCGCCAACAACTGGGTGGCCGTGTCGAAAGAATCCTCGGTCAGGTCACACTCGGCCCAATCCCGCAGCAGGTCGGAGTAGCAGCGCGGCGGCAAACTGAGGGCCGCGTCCAGCGGGCACCCGCCGCCATGGTCCGCCGCATACTAGTACACGGCGGCCTAAATCCCTCGGTAGTTTAGGCCACCAGTGGCCGGCCAGTGTAAGTCCACTTGAATGGCTTGGCCATCGTGCGGTTGAAATAGTCAATGAAGTTGAGAATCCGTTGTTGTAGTTCCTCCACTGAACTGAAGCTCGCTCGTTTCAGCAACTTGCGCACCAGGATACTGAACCAGATCTCGATCTGGTTCAGCCAGGAGGTATGTCTCGGGGTGTAGACAAACCGGATCCGGTGGCTCTCATCTTCCAGAAAGGCC